>NZ_JAAVSC010000099.1 GCF_012641095.1 Lactobacillus sp. HBUAS51381 | reverse complement strand
TTAGCATCCTGCTTATCGTTCTTTCTAAGACGCGATCCTGTGGCGATACGATTCTTAGCGGCCAATGGATTTAGAATATGATAGTTCAGATGTTCTTGCTGAAGAAAATATTCTAAGCGGCGTGAATAGACGCCAGTTGCTTCGAATACAATCTCAACGTTGCTACCGAACTGAAGTACGACGTGCTTCAGTTCACTAAAACCCAGTACATCCAAGGGAATAACGTCTTCTTTAGCTACGACTAAATCCGTCACCACCGCAATGTTAGCCTTACTTTTACTT
>NZ_JAAVSC010000098.1 GCF_012641095.1 Lactobacillus sp. HBUAS51381 | reverse complement strand
TTAGCATCCTGCTTATCGTTCTTTCTAAGACGCGATCCTGTGGCGATACGATTCTTAGCGGCCAATGGATTTAGAATATGATAGTTCAGATGTTCTTGCCGAAGAAAATATTCTAAGCGGCGTGAATAGACGCCAGTTGCTTCGAATACAATCTCAACGTTGCTACCGAACTGAAGTACGACATGCTTCAGTTCACTAAAACCCAGTACATCCAAGGGAATAACGTCTTCTTTAGCTACGACTAAATCCGTCACCACCGCAATGTTAGCCTTACTTTTACTT
>NZ_JAAVSC010000097.1 GCF_012641095.1 Lactobacillus sp. HBUAS51381 | reverse complement strand
GTTGTTATACGGTATTAGCACCTGTTTCCAAGTGTTATCCCCTGCTTCTGGGCAAGTTACCCACGTGTTACTCACCAGTTCGCCACTCGCTTCATGGTTAAAATCAGTGCAAGCACATCATTCAACGGAAGCTCGTTCGACTTGCATGTATTAGGCATGCCGCCAGCGTTCGTCCTGAGCCAGGATCAAACTCTCATCTTACAGATGATGTGCTTGAATAGCTCATCGATTGTTGTTACATTTTTAAAAGCGAATTGACTTCGCAAATATTGTTTGGGTTTGAATAAATTCAAACCGCCCT
>NZ_JAAVSC010000096.1 GCF_012641095.1 Lactobacillus sp. HBUAS51381 | reverse complement strand
TGTCGGCTTTACTGTAATGACTTCGAGTAGTGTTGGACTTCGGTTTGTGTTGCAACCTCATCCAGTCAATTCCAGCCTTCTAGCCGCTTCTTGTACATCAGCGCAGTACTTTGCCTAGGGCTTCCTTCAGATTCCACCTCGCGATGGACACCTTTGCCTTCGGCTCGTGGTTCCGACTACTACGGCCCACAGCGGACTTTCACCGCCTAGTTAGCGCCCATGCCGGGCGCACATCGAGTAGGAGGTAGCCGATTAGTTCGGCTACCGACCTCTCACACCACCGTACGTACGGTTCCGTATACGGCGGTTCAGTAACTTAAGCATTTTGAAT
>NZ_JAAVSC010000095.1 GCF_012641095.1 Lactobacillus sp. HBUAS51381 | reverse complement strand
TGACAGTGACGCGAGATGCCGGAGATAATGCCGGAGAGTATGCCTATCACGTGTCTGGATTAAACAGCAACTACACACTGGGTAACGAGTCGATTGGGAAGTTGACGATTACGCAGGCCGCGCTTAACGTGAGTGTTCCTGACCAAACCATGGTTTACGGTGGTCAAGAACCGACACCAACGCTCACAGTGACGGATGCGAATGGTAATATTATTACCGATTCGGGCCTGACGGTGACGCGAGATGCCGGAGATAATGCCGGAGAGTATGCCTATCACGTGTCTGGATTAAACAGCAACTACACACTGGGTAACGAGTCGATTGGGACATTG
>NZ_JAAVSC010000094.1 GCF_012641095.1 Lactobacillus sp. HBUAS51381 | reverse complement strand
AGTATGGCACCACAGTTGTAACAAATATATTCATTATGTTTGGTCTGATGCTGTGCATTGCCTTGGAGCGTGATCTTGTCGGTACCATGCTTGATGTAGCCACATTTGGAACAGCGCTGGGTTGAAGGGTAGGTCTTATCTGCCAGTAATAGTTTTTTGCCATACCAGGCACATTTGTAGCTGAGTACTTGGCGAAAATAGCCAAACATAGACCGTTGTAAGCCTTTAGAAGCAACGTGGCTCATTTGCATGTCCTTGACGGATAAGTCTTCGATGACAATCTTGTCATAATTATTGACCAGCTCCGTCGTAAACTTTTGCATGATGTCATGTTGGATATT
>NZ_JAAVSC010000093.1 GCF_012641095.1 Lactobacillus sp. HBUAS51381 | reverse complement strand
CGCGCCCCAGTGTGTCCTTGGTCTTCCAGACCTACTTTCAACTGGCGGTCAGCTTGTTCTGTTTTCTGCGATTGTCGCACTTTCTCCACCTCCATTATCGATGATGAGTTATTACTGTTCGGTCCTTCAGATTGCTAAAGCAATCCTACTATGACCTCGGCTGACTCCTGAAAGATTCAACGGGCCATCGCTGACTCGCTTGCTCCTGTGGTGCATAGCGCACCTCTTGTCGGGAGCTTATCAATCAGGCCTCCCCGGGTAAGAACGCTAGCTTTCGTACCATGTCGCTGTCGGCTTTACTGTAATGACTTCGAGTAGTGTTGGACTTCGGTTTGTGTTGCAA
>NZ_JAAVSC010000092.1 GCF_012641095.1 Lactobacillus sp. HBUAS51381 | reverse complement strand
TGAAGTTGAACTCGAAAACAAGCCACAAACGGGTAAAAGCTCCGCCGTTGATGTCAACGTTGGCCATTTAAACTATACTGCCGGTGTTATCAATACTTTACCGAAACGATTAGACAAATTGTATCAGCGAGTCAAGTATTACCAACAGCAGCTAGCTCATAAACGCGTTGTGAAAGGAAATAAGGCACCTAAAAGTAATAATTATGCTGTAATGAGAGCCAAATTGTAGCGTGACTATCGTAAGGTGGCCAATATCCAACATGACATCATGCAAAAGTTTACGACGGAGCTGGTCAATAATTATGACAAGATTGTCATCGAAGACTTATCCGTCAAGGACATGCAAATG
>NZ_JAAVSC010000091.1 GCF_012641095.1 Lactobacillus sp. HBUAS51381 | reverse complement strand
TGAAGTTGAACTCGAAAACAAGCCACAAACGGGTAAAAGCTCCGCCGTTGATGTCAACGTTGGCCATTTAAACTATACTGCCGGTGTTATCAATACTTTGCCGAAACGATTATGCAAATTGTATCAGCGAGTCAAGTATTACCAACAGCAGCTAGCTCATAAACGCGTTGTGAATGGAAATAAGGCACCTAAAAGTAATAATTATGCTGTATAATGAGAGCCAAATTGCAGCGTGATTATCGCAAGGTAGCTAATATCCAACATGACATCATGCAAAAGTTTACGACGGAGCTGGTCAATAATTATGACAAGATTGTCATCGAAGACTTATCCGTCAAGGACATGCAAATG
>NZ_JAAVSC010000090.1 GCF_012641095.1 Lactobacillus sp. HBUAS51381 | reverse complement strand
CCTGAACAGTTACTCTCAAGAGTGTTCTTCTTTAACAACAGAGTTTTACGAGCCGAAACCCTTCTTCACTCACGCGGCATTGCTCCATCAGACTTTCGTCCATTGTGGAAGATTCCCTACTGCTGCCTCCCGTAGGAGTTTGGGCCGTGTCTCAGTCCCAATGTGGCCGATTACCCTCTCAGGTCGGCTACGTATCATTGTCTTGGTGGGCCTTTACCTCACCAACTAACTAATACGCCGCGGGTCCATCCAGAAGTGATAGCCGAAACCACCTTTTAAACAAAAACCATGCGGTTTTTGTTGTTATACGGTATTAGCACCTGTTTCCAAGTGTTATCCCCTGCTTCTGGGCAAGTTACCCACGTGTTACTCACCAGTTCGCCACTCGCTTCA
>NZ_JAAVSC010000009.1 GCF_012641095.1 Lactobacillus sp. HBUAS51381 | reverse complement strand
TCGGGAAAAGCCAAAGTGCTGTCTTTTCCCTCGCTTTGAGCCGTCAGCCCGCGTCTCAAAGACGCCATTTACCAAGAAAAATCGCTTGGTAAATCCCACAGCTGAGACCAAATTTGACTCACTCACGGCTACATGAGATGTATCCAATAAACTGGCAGAACGTTGCCAATCCAGCGATTGTTATCCCACATTTAGTAGATTTCAACTATCGTAGCCGCAGGTGGTCGTTGATGACTAATTTAATGGCGATAAGCCTTACCAGCTGGGGACTGGAGCGTGTTCATGAACTTTCAACTCTTTTTAATTAGTCTGGTACGGATTGCCAATCGCGTTGCCAGAACACGCCCATGGTTTTCTCGCCGGTGTGGACGCTAATGGCGGGACCCAATGCACTACGAGATACCCGTAGCGCTGAAAATTGGGACTGAAGAGCTTGTTGCCAGCGAAGGGCCGTCTCTTCGTTATTGGCGTCAATGACGGTGGCGTGCACCGGGTAGTCGACTTGTTGGAGGTCGGCCTTGAGGTGTGCCGTGATGAAACCAAAAGCCCGCCGCATCGTTCGCTCCTTGTCGATGGCAATGATTTGGCCCGCCGCATTGAAGGTCAGGAGCGGCTTGATGTTCAGGAGATTTCCGATCATGGCTGAGCGATTAGTCAATCGACCGGTTCGTGCAAGGTGACTGAGGTTGTCGACCGCGAAGTAAACGTGTTGCGTATCGCGGAGGGCTAGTAATTGTGGTACGATTTCGGCGGCAGTCTGTCCGGCCATGATGAGCTTGCCCGCTAATTGGCAGAGGTTCGCTTCGCCAGCGCTGGCCACCAGTGAGTCAACGGGATAAATTTTGGCCTTGGTATACGTTTCGCAGAACATACGCAGGTTGCTCATGAACGAGGTAATCCCACTGGATAGGTGAATAGAGATGATTTCGTCCACGCCTTGACTGGCCAGACGATCGTAGGCTTCCTCGATCTGTCCCAGGGAGACTTGGGCCGTGGTGGGCAATTCCTGATCGGTTTTTAGGTAATCGTAGAAGGTTTGCAAGCTTAGGTCGGATTCGGGATATTGCTGCCCCCCGAGAATGACCGTGATCGGGAGCACCGTAATGGGGTATTGGGCGATCTGATCGGCAGTGAGGTAAGCAGCGGTATCTGTAACGATAGCAGTTGTCATAAACGTTCCCCTTTGGGCTAAAAATAGTTGGGTCAATCATACCATATTCGTGTAGCATTGGGGGGATTTATGGCCGGATTTTTAGGGGAACCATAAATTTTGCGACCGCAAAAAAAGACCCGAGCATATCTGCTCAGATCCGGATGTAAAACGATTTATAATACCCGCAAATGGGGAGCTAAGGTCCCGGTAGCTGTTGAATTGGGTTGGTTGTTTTGCGCATAATTAGGTTCACCCATTAACATTTCTCGCGTCGCAACGCCCTGACTTTCACAAACGTCACACAGGGAATCATAGGTGACATCGTTGAGCAGTAACCCACATTGAGAAACATCGCAATTGAAGATAACCGCCGATGAGGATTGTTGGATCTTCATCTCTGCGGCCATTTTCTGATCCGTCTGAAAGGCTTGTTTCGCCAAATCAGAATCGCAGTCTTCGGTAAACATGTCGAGGTCTAACTGGCAGTCCTTGGCCACCTCAACCGCCAGTTCTTGAGAGAACTGCTGATGGTTGTTGACGACAGCCGTCTGCATGTCGAGTAGGAATTTCCGTCCCTTACGCTTACCCTGAAAGAGCGCCGCCTTGTAGGCGAGAATTGCCTGATAATAAACGTTGAAGTAAGCATTACGTTGCGCCAAACTGTGCCGCTCTGGCAGAGCCTGTTCAATAATTTGTTGATTTAGCAGCGGGACGAATTGAAACGACACCTTGCTATTTAAATGGTCAGCCAACCGCATAATATTCTGTTCTGAGCGCATACAACGCGCACCCAGAGGGTTGACGAACAAATAGACTTCTAACACATTGCTTCCTCCTAATATCTATCCTGTTGGTAATCAGCAAGGGTCACCAAACAAAAAGTAACAATAGCACTACTTTAGCAAAAATTCAAAAAATAGCAATCCAAACGTTTGTTTGTTGGTAGCCCCGTTCGTTTAAAACGCAACCTAATCATGCAACATTTTTGCGGCCAGGTAAAGCTAAACGCCTCGTGAAAAGCAAACTTACCCCAACTTTCAAATTTCGCGGTCAGATAGGAGGTAATTAGTCTCGCTTCCGCCTGAGGTATGGTAAAATTCAAAGGTAAGCTGTGTAATTAAGGTTGGGGGATAGTCGTCATGATAGCAAACTGGGATCAATTTTTATTGCCCTATCAACAAGCCGTCAGTGAGCTGAAAGTCAAGCTCCGTGGCATTCGAAAACAATTTGAGAATCGCAATCAGCGACCGCCCATTGAATTTGTCACGGGTCGGGTCAAACCGGTACCGAGTATCGTCGAAAAGATGACCCGGCGGCACGTGGCCGAGGAGCGTTTGGAACAGGATATGCAAGACATTGCGGGACTACGAATCATGTGCCAATTTGTTGAGGATATTTATCAAGTTGTCGATCTCCTCCGGCAACGCACGGACCTCACGATTCTCGAGGAACGGGATTATATTCATAATGAAAAGCCTAGTGGCTACCGCTCATACCACATTGTGATTGAGTATCCGGTACAGTTGGTCACGGGTGAAAAGAAAATTTTAGCAGAAATTCAGGTGCGAACATTGGCCATGAACTTCTGGGCAACGATTGAGCATTCGTTGAATTATAAGTATCAAGGAGACTTCCCGACGGAACTGAGTGCACGACTTCAGCGCGCGGCGGAGGCCGCCTTCAAGTTGGACACGGAAATGTCCGAAATTCGAGAAGAGATTCAGGAAGCGCAACACTACACGCCGCAAAACGGGGCGAGTGGGGATGCGCCAAACGCTCCTCAAAGTAAGGAAGATTGACGCAATGAAGGTTTCCATTTATGGCAACAACGGCCAAGCCTCAGTGAAGGTTGCGACGGCCTTAAAAAAAGGATTAACGGCAGCCGGGATTATCCTCGACAGTCTGGACCCCGACATTGTCATTACGGTCGGCGGCGATGGCACGCTGTTATCAGCCTTTCACCACTACAACGATCGGTTGGACCGGGTCCGTTTTGTGGGGATTCATACCGGCCATCTGGGATTTTACACGGATTGGCGGGATTATGAGGTTCAAGAGTTAATTGATAGTCTGGTCCAAGATAACGGACAGAGTGTGAGTTATCCGCTGTTGACGATTAAGGTGGACTACGCCGATGGAACCCATTCGGATCGGGCTTTGGCGCTAAACGAATCGACCATCAAGAAGGTGTCGGGAACGATGGTGGCCGACGTCTACATCAAGGGCGAATTCTTCGAAAGTTTTCGGGGGGATGGCCTGTGTATCTCCACGCCAACCGGATCAACGGCCTATAATAAGGCCGTTGGGGGGGCGGTGCTGAGCCCGCAATTCGATGCGATTCAAATGGCGGAGATTGCCTCGATCAACAATCTGGTCTTCCGAACGCTGGGATCGCCACTGATTATTCCGGCGGACGAATGGATTCGCGTGGAACCGGCCAGTTCGGCGAACAACGTCTTGATGTGCGATCAACTCAGTATTGAAGGCCGGCCGATTAAAGCCATCAATTACCAGATTGCCCAACAACGCATTTCGTTTGCCGAGTATCGGCACACCCATTTTTGGCAACGGGTGGAATCTTCCTTCATCAGGAGGCAGAACGGATGACCGACTTTTCCTGGCAGGTTACGGGCACGGCGCCCATGCACGTGCGGACGGTGTTGATGGATCACGGGGTAACCCGGACGTTCTTGAAACAAGTGAAATTTCACGGCGGGGTCGTCACCCTTGATGGGGTGGAGGTCCGCGTCATTGCCATGGCGCAGCCTGGTCAAACGGTGGGCTTGCAGTTGCCCCCCGAACCAGTAAATGCCAACGTCGCGGTCTCATACGCACCGCTAGACATCCTGTACGAGGATGCCCACTTCTTGGTGGTGAATAAGACGGCCGGCATGGCCTCGGTACCCTCGCATCTCTATCCGGATGATACGTTGGCCAACCGGGTCAAGGGACATCTCATCACGATTCAGGCCCCGAGCACGGTGACTCACATCGTGACGCGTTTGGATCGGGAGACCAGTGGCGCCGTACTCTTTGCCAAGCACCACTTCGCGCATTCGATTCTGGACAAGCAACTCAAGATGGGGCAGTTGGATAAACGCTATATTGCCGTCGCCACGGGAAGGGTTACGCCGCGGCAGCAAACGGTCACGGCCCCGATCGGGCGGGCGCCAGGGTCCTTTATCAAACGGATGGTGCGCCCGGATGGCCGACCAGCTAAGACCTCACTGCGGGTAGTGGCTCAGTCACGAACGGCCAGCCTGTTAGCCGTCAAGTTACATACGGGGCGGACTCATCAGATTCGCGTCCACTGTGCATCTATCGGCCATCCCTTGTTAGGGGACTGGCTCTACGGGACGCAGACCAATCCGTGGATTCACCGGCAGGCGTTACATTGCGCGCGGTTGTCCTTTTACCAGCCGTTCGATCAACGGTGGGTCACCTGCTATGCGCCATTACCGGCGGATATGGCGAATGTGATCGTCCGGGAAGTTCTGTCGTAGCGTGGTTGGCTACACGCTTTGAGGATTCGTTTTTCACCGACAATAATAATGCTAACTAAGTCTCTGGTTTGATGTCGTCCATCAACCAGAGATTTTTTTATGCGCTTTTTAAGTGAGTCTTGGCGGGTGGTCATCGATGATTCGCCCAATGGCCACAACCCTTGTTAGCTGGGAATGCGGCCGGATTTGCGAACTTTCAGCCTGTGGTTTGTAAGCCCACTTAACCGGGAATCGGGGATGCTATTTTTGAAGGTGGATTAGTTGCTTGCCAATCCGATTTAGCTTAAATTAAAAGTATAGAAAAATGCAAGTGCTTTCATCAATCCGCCTTAGTTTGAGGTCGGGATTGAAAGAGCAGGCTTGCACAAAGAGGTGAGGATGTCGTGAATTACTTTGTCGATACGAGTTTGGGGTCGGCGGTTACCGGGATTGAAAAGGCCCAGTTTAATCGCATGCAGTTGTTTCAAACGGCGGGGATGCCAGCAACCTTGTTGTATTTGTCCTATGGTTCGCGGTTACATGAGCATTTAAAAAAATTTGGCTTTCAGGGCGTCGGCTATTCGATGTACGACTATTTTCAGGAGAGTCAACGGTACGCTGATGTTCGGCACTTTGATTGGCGTCATTACTGGGAGAAGACCTGTCACTATCACCTACGCGACGTTGAGAATACCCAGGATGTCCGGGTAGACAACGAGAATGGGCTATTTTTGATGTATGCCCATTTCTTAGATAAGGACGATACCCGGGTGGATTATATTAACTACTTTGATCAGTACCACCATAAGATTCGGCGTGAGGTGTACGATAGCCGCGGCTTTCTCAGTCGAACAAGTCTGTTAGCCGAGAAGGGGGTTACCGGGACCGAGCTCTACTACAATCCAGACCGACAAGTTAAGCTGATTAAGCAATTTGAACAGGTCAACGGGAAAACGGTTCTGCGTGAAATCACGTTGAAAGACTATCAGCAACGCGATTACTTCTTTAACGATGAGGCCGAACTGCGCACGTTCTTCTTTGATGAGCTCGCGCGACCAACGGATATCTTCTTTACCGACCGCAACGGGCAGATGGCGCCATCACTGGTCAAGACGCGACCCGACATCAAGATTTGTCCCGTATTTCACAGTACGCACGTCCGCGTGGGACAGGACATCGTGACGGGGGAACTCAAACACGGGATTTATGACTATATTCTGGCGCATCCCGAACGGTTTAACGGGATTGTGGTGTCTACGGAACAACAACGCGATGATCTCTTGGCCCGTTATCAAAATCTCCCGCCAATCTCTGCAATTCCTGTGGGCTTTGCCACGCCGCATCCGGTAGATGTGATGCGGCGCGACCCGTATCGCATTATTAGTGTCGCTCGCTATTCGCCGGAGAAGCAGTTACTACATCAGGTTAAGGCGATCGCACGATTGTTGCCCGAATTCCCTAAAATTCAGTTACACATGCTGGGATATGGACAGAAGATTCAAAAAGAATTGCAGCAGTATATTGATGAGCATCACCTGAAGGATCATGTGTTTCTCCGCGGCTTCCAAAAGGACCTGACACAGGAGTATCAACAAGCCTCGTTGGCGCTGATGACGAGTGTGGAGGAAGGCTTTTCACTGTCGACGGTGGAGGAGCTCAGCTATGGCGTTCCGGTCATCGGCTACGATATTCGCTACGGGCCGAATGAAATGATTCATGACGGTGAAAATGGGTTCCTGGTACCCGTGAACGATCAGGAACAGCTCTATCAAAAGATGCGAGAATACCTGTCAGACCTGAATTTGCAGCGAACATTCATGGGAAATGCGCAACGCTTGGTCCAGGCCTATTCGCCGACGAAAACTAGGCAGAAGTGGGAAAATTTGGTTCAAAGTCTAAATAATCCGATTAAATGATTTTTTCTTTTGAGGAGCAAGTAGTTTTAATTATAAAAGAAATTAGGTATAATTATAAAATGTGATGACATGATTGCTGTTAGCTCCGGTGATCACTGACACAGAGAGTCATGGTGTCTAAACAAGAGGAATGGGAGTGCTGTGCTGTGTACTATTTTATTAACGAATACATTCTACAGAAGAATTCGAGTGTTGAGCATACGGCCATGAACCGGGTGAAGCTATTCAACCACTACAAGACACCGGCTAAGATTGTTACGAAGATCTATGACCGACTGCTGCATCGCACCATCACGGATTTTGGCGTGACGGATGGTCAAGTGGTTAATATGTTTGATTATTTCCAAGAGGCAACGGACCTGCCAGCCGTTAAGGTGACGACGGAGGATCTGAACATTCCAATTGAATACGAAATTACCGTGGGGGCTAACTTTAGTGGCGTGGCCGATGGCGATCGATTGGTTGAAAATGTTGGGTTTATCCCGGGAACCATCGGGCGCGTCTTCTATCAGGAGTTCTTTGACCCGCAAGGCAACCGGATCGGTACTGATCTTTGGGATTGGCGGGGCTTTAAGTCCGCGACCCAATATTTCGGTCAGAATGGCCAGCTAATCTCGCAACGGTACTACACGCCGACCGGGCGAACGGCCTTGGAAGAATATTATGCGCAAGATACCGCGGGTAAGCCACTGCTGTCCCGAATTATTTTGAAGGATTATCGGGGTGAGGGTGACCGGTTCTTCCAGAATACGGACGACCTCTTCACGTTCTTCCTTAATGAACTGAGTAATCGTGATACCGATCAGACGACTTTCATTGTTGATCGTCCGGGAACCGGCGTTAAGCCGTTGTTGGCCCTGAATGAGGCGTCTCACAAGTATATCTATATTCCGATCAACCATGCCGTCAACCCCAATGATCCCATTCACGCGAATCTCGATGGTTTCTTGGAACCGGCCTTTGAGCATTTTAGTCACTTCGATGGGTTTATTACGGCAACGCAGCAGCAGGCGGATCATTTGGCCACACGGTTTCCTAAGGCCCGAATTTTTGCGATGCCAGCGGTAACGACGATCCCTTTGAGTAAGGAACGTACGGAAAGAATCGCCCCTAACCAACGTCAGCCGCACAGCCTACTTTACGTGGGTCGAATTGGTCAAGATAAGCAAATCGATCAGCAGTTACGCTTGTTTGCTTTGGTGAAGGATCGGGTTCCGGATGCGACCTTCACGCTCTATGGCTATGGTGATCCCAAGTACGTGACTGAAATGAAGCAATTGGTTGACAGCCTGAAATTGGCGGGAAGCGTGGTCTTTAAGGATTATGTTCCGGACTTACAAGCTGCCTATGATCACTATCAGGTACTCATTAATACCTCGGTGGCGGATGGTAGTCCATTAGCCATGATGGAAGCCTTGATTCACGGAATTCCGGTCGTGAGCTATAAGTTCAATTATGGACCCACAGAGTTGATTACAGATGGCAAAGATGGCTACTTGATTGATTCAGGTCAAACACTGGCAATGGCCGAAAAGATTGTGGGCTTGTTGACCGATGATGCGCAGTTGGCAGCCTTTAGCGATGCGGCATACGACATTGCCCATACGCAATGGACCCGGCGGAAGGTTTGGAATCGGTGGCAAAAAGAGCTTAAGGCGAACGTAACGGTTTAGAGAGGGATGGTGGCAGAATGTATTATTTCTTAAATGATAATATGCAATATTCAAAATCTGGGATTGAACAGGCTGAGATTAATCGATTACGGCTATTTAATAAGCACCAAGTCCCGGCAAAAATCGTCACGCGGGTTTTCTCAATGGAATTGACCAACATTTTGAAGCAGGCCGGCATTTCACGTGCCAATTTTGTCAACTTGTTCGAATTTTTCTGTGATAGTGGCGACGTGGTGGGGCAACCGTTCACGCTCAGCGACTTCTCGTTGCCCGCTAATACGACGACCACGCGTAAGGATAATCAGCTACAGGTCTTTGCGCAGGGCAAGATGATTATGATTCTTTATTTCCGTAAGAATAGCGACGAGATCAGTAACGTTCAGTATTTCGATGTCAATGGCCGTACGGTTAAGATGGTCTGGTGGGATGTTCGGGGGTTCAAGAGTCTGGAACAGTTCTTTGATTGGGAAGGCAAGATTACCCAGGAGCAGTACTTTGGACCGGATGGGCAAGCCCACATCGAGAAAAACCATTACCTGAATCGAGCTGGGAAGGATTGTTTGTCCTGGCGCGTCTTCAACTATAAGCAAAGCAACTGGGTCTTTACTGGGATGAATGCGTTGACCCGCTTCTTTTACGATGAGTTGAATCGTCAGACAACGGGGAATGTCTTTATCTGTGATCGGACGGTTGAATGCGATTGGGGCCTGTTCCATATGGAGACGCCGGCGTTTAAGGTGCTCCATCTGCACAACGATCACGTCAGCGATCCGAGTGATATGTTGCATTCTCCGCTTAATAATAACTATACGAATGCGCTAAACAACTGGGGAAAGTGGGATGCCGTCATTTCGGCGACGCCAGAACAGTCGCAAGATGTGGCTGATCGTTTTGGCTCAGCGATTCCGGCCTTTACGATTCCAGTTGGCTATGTGACCGACGAGAAAATTGCGGCTAAGCATCAGAGTTTTGAGCAACGACAAAAGAATCTCATTGTTCACGTGGCGCGGTTGGCACCAGAAAAACAGCAAAATCATTCGATCGAAGCCTTTGCACAGGTCCATCAGAAGTTTCCGGATGCCCGTCTGGAACTGTGGGGCTATGCGAATGGCGATATTGAGAAAAAGTTCAAGCAACAGGTCGTCGACGCTGGTTTGACAGATGTGGTGAGTTTCAAGGGCTATACGCATGACATTGGTACGGTCTACGATCGGGCCCAAGTCGGCGTATTACCAAGTCGTGCCGAGGGCTTCTCACTAACCTTATTGGAGGCCCAATCACACGGGGTCCCAATGGTCGCAAACGATGTTAAATACGGTCCAAGTGATATTATTCAGGACGGTCAAACGGGAATTTTAACCGAAAATGGTCAGCCGCAACAATTGGCCGATGCCTTGATTAAGTTGTTGGGCGATCAACAACTGTTACAGGACTACAGCGAAGCAGCCTATGAGAATGCTAAACGTTACTCTGAAGATGCGGTGTTTGATCAGTGGCAGAAGTTGCTGGATTATTTTGAGAGTTTGACCTCAGTTAAAGTTGCTGAATAACGCAGGTTAATGATGAATCGAAACCGCCAAAGACAATTTATGCTTGGCGGTTTTTCGATAGAGGAGGGGGCTATGCGTCAGTCTGGGGAAATATGGATGGCTGTAATCTTAGGCGTGATTTTGCTGGGATACCTTATTTTTAAGATTATGCGCAGAATTATTGCAGGGCCTAATCACAGCTACTATCAGCGAACAAAAGCCTATGCTCAGGGAACAATCCAGTTGGGGCTGTACAGTCAGTCAGAGATTGAAACTTTGACAAGCATTACGCACGGTGATCAATATAGTGGTAATACGAGTCTGGATGAGGTTGCAAGTAAGCATGTTTATCGAATGGCTAAAAAAAATTTACCCAGTGTCGTTGGTCGAGATGGTATTTTACATCTTTATAATGCGTCAACATTTATGACGACAGCAATGGTTAAGGCTGCTGCAAAATATTGGAATTTATTAGCGGGTGAACTGATTGTGGAAGTTGTTGAGAAACATTATCTGAGTGATGAGGTGATTTGTGATGGTCAAACACCGCGACGTGTATTAGGGGGACAAACGTATAACGGTCGTGGAATTGTATTTTATCCAGATAACTGGCACATTTCCCATCTATCACCAGAAAATCAGAATAACTGGCAAGAGGCTGTTTTAATTCATGAGATTGGACATGTGCTAGGAATTCCTCATTTGGGTGGGGGACCGTTTGGAAATAATGCCATAAATGATAAGCTGGCCACGACAGAGTTTATGGGCCCATGGTCGGTGGGCTTTGCAAAATCACCACGTCAAAATGAGTATGGTGTGCACAGTACGGTTGTCGATGGTGCGGCGCTTGCATTGGCCGGCCTGAGCTGGCAACATCCCCGAAAGCTCGCCAACTGGGTATTGACGGATCCTCAGGCAACGGTGACTTATAACAACGGTATACTGAAATCAACAATTTCATAGGGGGAGAATGTGGTGAAACTAATTAAAAGGTTAGGGTTCTTTGCAATCTTAGCATTGGTGATTGCGGGAGTATCTGTTGGAATGACGCGGATGCATATCCTGATGTTTGGAAATTCGCGATATTATCAACATACAAAGCCCTACAGTACTTCTGAGGGACAAGTTAATCAGAAGATATATACAAAGAAAACGCTCAAACAGCTGACAACGCTCACACATGGAACCAGGTATACGGGAAACACGGGCTTAGATGCAGTGGCTACACGGTACACCTACCATCAAGCTGGCAAGAATATTAGTAATTTTATGGGAAGCGATGGCGTTCTCCAATTGTATAACGAGTCGAAATTGATGACGACACCAATGGTTACTGATGCAGCCAATTTTTGGAATCAAGTCGCTGGTCGGCGGGTTGTACAAGTTGTCAAGACGGCACGAGTCAGTGACGAAGTTATTCATGATGGTAAGACGCAGGCAAAGTACATTGGTGGTCAGCACTATGACGGTACGGGAATAGAATTTTTTCCAGCTAACTGGATCTCCAAAGGATTCACAAAAACGGAAGATTTGGATAATCGGGAGGCCGTTCTAATTCGAGAAATTGGTCACGCATTAGGTATTCCTAACTTGGGTGGTGGTAAAGTCGGCGGAAATGCGGCCGCATCAGGATATATTACGCCCGAGGTGATGGGTGTTTGGGAGACCGGGCCCAATGTATTACCAGCCAATCAGAAGGGGATTAAAAGTACACGGATGGATGCGGCAGCGCTTGCGCTTGCGGGGATCAGCTGGCAACGTCCCCAAAGATTGGCAAGCTATGTTCTAAGCAACCGACAAATCAAGGTTGTTTATCATGCGGGACATGTAATGACTACACAGTCTGAACGTTAACTATAAGAAGAATATTTATTAACCAGAAAAGAAGGTCACCTATCGACTCAGTCGGGTAGGTGACCTTCTTTTCTGGGATACTCATATTTTGTGGGAGATAAAACCTCGCTATTCAGTCAAATATCGTGATCTTCGGTGTCAGGACTGACCGTCTCAGGCTGCTGAAGATTGTTGGTTTTTGCAAAATTCTCAAATGTGACGGATTCTGGTGCAAACGGGTGCAATTTGTCAGCAGCAATCAAATCGCTAAGCTGATAAATAAAGTCCTCAATCTCGGCATCCGGAGAAATGCCATGAAAGTCAGCAAAACCATATTGCCACCATTTAAGTTTCAGAAGCTTTTCAATAATGTCACGGGGGAAACGATATTTAATAACACGAGCAGGAACGCCGCCAACGATGGCATAGGGTGGGACATTTTTAGTGACTAATGCACCGCCGGCAACAACTGCACCATCGCCAACTGTAATGCCAGTGGGGGCAAAACGAACGTCTTGGCCAATCCATACGTCGTTACCGATGATAATCGGACCACCATTTGGAATGGGGTTTGGCACATGATCAAAGGACTTGCCGGTTTCAGTAAGGTAATCGTTAAAAGCGCTAACTCGCGTGTCATATGTCAACATGGATGTTGTGAAGCGATCAGTGGGATGGCTACCTTGCATGCGACTCACTTTTGTTGCGATGGAGGAGTATCTGCCGACAATTGAATTAACCGGAAGGACGCTGTTCGATGAACTAAAAGCACCCATTGAAAAGAGCTGTTGACCAACAAGAAACATGCTGTAGGGTTCGATCTGTAATTTTAATGGTACGCGAACTAAAGAATTAAGTGAAATTCGATGTGTTGCTCGTTTTCGAGCGGTTGTGTAAATGTGATGTTGAGTTAGTAAGTCAGCAAAGTCTTGATTAAAAGTTAACAGTCGATTGCGATGCGAACGTGTTGCTGTTAATTTATTTTGAAAAAAAGTAACCCCATTGATTGTGGTAGGCATGGTACGAATCCCCCTTTTCTTTATATTCTACTACAAACTATGAACTATTTAGTAGCAATTGATAATAAATCTCTATAAAAGATCAGAAATAATGAATTCAGATATTTGGTTTGAATAACAAGCTGCATTTATTTCTTGTTACAGCTGTTGAAATGGACTGATTGATAATTGGTGGTGATTAATAGGGTTTGTTAGATAAGTTTATAGAAATGATGTCTATTACAAAAAAAAATAGAAATCATTAAATGAAGTCTGAAGACTAACGGTAGTTAGAAAATGGGGTGTTAAAACGTGGTATGACTAGGACTAGAGCAAAAATGATAGATGTGAAGAACAGTAGAAAGGCAAAAAATTAAATTCAGGAATCACGAACGGTTACATAACTATCAATCTGTGACAAAATGCTAATGAAAAAAAGAAAATGTTTGAAGATTTTGAGAGATAATTCTTGCGATATTGAGTTGAATATGGCCTCCAAAAGACAGCTCAAGTTTATACGGTAGACAACTTTTTCTAATCAAAATATAATAATCGAAGTTAAAAAAAACAACTAACTTGAAATTATATGTTTATGATTGTAATCGCATACAATTTTCTTGTTTTTAATTCTATTTTACATATCCGGGATTATTGCTGGTATCAAGGCGTTTATAGACTGATTGTATCAGATAATAAGCTTTTTAACCACATTAATTAGCTATGGTCAATCAAATTATGAATATTAAGATTTTATGTTATCTGATGAACGTTTTTCTCTTTTTTTTCGTTTTCACAGATAGACCAATAATAAATATTTCTTTAAAACGGTCATATAATAAATTTTGTGATAAAATAGCACCATCAAGAAGTCGTTTATAGGCAACATGCTTTTGTATATACGATTCTTTTTCAAAAATAATAGATTCGAATACCTATATGTAACAGATAAAGTTGCAAGTACGATGATTTTTGGGAGGCGTACCTGCAATTGAAAGTTTTGCAGATAACTTAAGGAGGACGATTAAAAGTGAAGTTCATGCGGAATAAAGCTTTTAACGGCGACCCTAAATTGCGGTATAAGATGTACAAGGTAGGGAAGACTTGGGTTTTCGCTGCTTTGGCGTCATTTTCGCTTTTAGGTGCTGGCTCGCTAACTGCAAGTGCAGATAAGACGAGTCAGAGCGAAACCAACGGTGATGTAGCAACGGTTTCATCGGCAGCAAGTGTGGCAAGCTCGGCAGCAAATGAAGTAAAGCTTAGTTCATCAAGCGATAGTTCATCGAACGACAGTTCAGAGAGCTCAGTGGATTCTACTAGTGGTTCTTCAGTAGCCGATTCTACCGCCGCAGAGGCAACTGTTGCTGCCAATAATAATTCAGAATCAGCTTCATCAAGTGCAGATAGTGAAAAGTCATCGACAAGTGACTCTACGACTAGTTCTGCCACGGTAACGTCTACAGCGACATCATCGGCAACAGTAGCTGAAGCAACCAGTGCTTCCAGTGCTGCCAGCAATTCATCTTCAGTAGCAGCCAGCCTGGCAACTTCAGCTAACGTTGATGTGACCTTAACTACTGAGGTTAGCAAGACAGTTGCCACTGTCGCAACAACTAAGAAATCTGTGGTCACGCCAGCGGCTGAAAGTGTTAATGTCTCAACTTCAACGACCAATGATAGCACGGCATCGGAAAATTCTGCCGCAGCAGTTGATCTGGCAACGGCTTCTTCGGCTGCGAGTGCGGCCAGTAGCTATGCAGAAGTTGTAGAGAGTTTGAACGCTACGGATGTGACCGCTGCAACTAGTGCGGCACAGAGCGCTTATCAGCAAGCTCAAGAATCTTATGACTTTGTTGAACACTACAATAGCTTGGCAGCAATGTATTCTCAGGCATCGATTGATATTTCTTCTGGAAATGCCGCTGGTGACGTAGGGGCAAACACAATAGCATATGTGAATGCATTGTCTATGGCTAGTTCTTATTCGGGAGAGTTGAGCTCCTATGCTTCAGTCGCTGTTTCAGCGGCAACTGCGGCACGTAACGCGGCAACACAGCAAATCGTCAATTTGGTCAGCAGCGCCAACGTAAATGTTTACTCTGCGGCAAGTACGGCATCGGATTTGGCTTCAGCCGCTGCTGTTGCTGCTAATAGTGCGTACACAGCAACACAATATGATAAAAATAATGCAGAAACTTTAGCTGCTTATTCAGCGGCTAATAGCGCAGCGATTGCAGCCTCCAGTGCTGCAGAAACCTTGAGTGAGGCTGCAGTCAAAGCTTCGCAAGCTCTGACTATTGCCAATAGTGCCGCTGCTGCTGCCGCCACAGCAACTGATGATACAGAATATGTGGTAGCCATGGGCGCCCTATCAACTGCGAATAGCTTGGCTAGCGACGCTGCTATTGATTTAGCCACGGCAACGGATAATGCCAGTAAGGCAGCAAATAATGCCACGGAAGCTACCTCATTGGCAGTAGATCATATTGCCAGTACGGCTGCTGTCTCGGCCACTACGGCGGCATCTTCCGCAACGATAGCTAATTCTGCTGCAAGTGATGCGGCACAATATCAAGGCGATCAATCAGTCGTCTATGCTAGCACCGCATCAAGTGCTGCTGCGACAGCGGCTTCAGCTGCTGCTGAGGCCGCTACAGCTGCAAGTAATGCGCTGAGTGCGTCAAATGCACAAGATGCCACGTCATACGCTAAAGTGGCATCAAGTGCTGCCGTTATTGCCTTACAGGCTGCAGAAGAGGCGGAAACGGCTGCAACATTTGCTAAAGAGTTTGATACGGATGTTTCAGGCCAACAGTCTGCCGCGGACGGTGGAACGTTGGTGACAACCACCGATAAGAATACGATGTCTGTTGGCGATAACTTGACCGTGACGACCACGATTTCTAACTTAACTAGTGGTATCTATTTATATAGTTTAACGGGTACGCAGACCTATACTTGGTATTATTCGACTGACGGCAAAAATTGGTCGCAATTCATGCAAACGACTGGGAAGAATACAACAACGACGAATTCGATGACGTTGAATACTGCCGGAACCTACTACTTTCAGGCGGTTGTGTCTGGAAAAAAATCTTACCCATTACAAATTGGGACGACAGCATTTACAGCCGCTTCAAATGTTCTGACGGTTATCGTTACGGATGCAAATGGGAATTATACCGATCAATCATCTAGTTCTGCCAGTTTAGCAGCTGGATTCGCTGATGCTGCGAATGCTGCAGCATCGGCAGCAAGTAGCGCCATTTCAAATGCTTACGAGGTTGCCAGCAATCTGGACGATGTTCCAGCGGCAGAGTCCTACGTTAATACAGCTAAGAGCCAAGCATCTACGGCTATGGAAAATGCTTCCAACGCAACAAGTGCTGCTCTTGCGGCTAGCACGGCATATAGCAATGCTGCCGTATATGAAATGAATAAGGATTATTCAGCTGCAAGCTCATATGCGTTGGAAGCCGCTTCAGCCGCCTCAACTGCAAGCTCGTACAATGTCCTTGCTAGTACGGCCGCCAGTGAGGCACTGGATAATGTCAATACGGCACTTGAAAAAGCCAAAGCTACGGACTATTTAGCTTCGAGCTATGCAACTTTAGCTGCAAGTACAGCCAGTGAAGCAGCTAGCCTAGCTGCAGTGGCTGGCTCACACGCTAATGATGCCACAAATGCTTATTCTTCGGCAGTAGATTTTAACTCTGGGGCAACTGAATATTATGAAAGTGCAGTTTCTGCGGCTGCGGAAGCGCAAGCACAAGCGGCAGTTGCGTCAAGTGCCGCTTCAACTGCGGCCGCAGCTGCAGCAGAAGGTGATGCCGATACTGCGCAAATGATGTACGATCAGGCGGTTACCAACTTAGCCTATGCCAAGGATGCATTAGCAGCAGCGTCAAGTGCAGCAAGTTCGGCTACCAAGATTATTGTCGAAGCACAACAGGATAATACGATCGTACTGGCATCTTCGGCTAGTTCAATCACCTCAGCAGCTGCTTTAGAAGCCAGTACAGCGTCATCTGTGGCCAATTCATTAGCTTCAGCCATGAAGACTAATACTAGTCTAGGGTCATCTTATGTTGCAGATACAGCTTATTATGCCCAGTCAGCATTATTAGCTGCTGCATACGGTGACGAAGCTGCAACGGCCGCTACAAGCTACATGGCTTTAGCTTCCGCAGCGGTCAGTGCAGGGAACTTTATAGAGGCTAGCCAGTATGCCTCGTCAGCAGATGTCTCAATGATGGACGCGTCTTCCTATGCAACAGCAGCTTCTTCAGCTGCGGCTGAGTCAACGCTTGCAGCAAGCAACGCTGTAAATTATTCGAATGACTTGGGAACTTATCAAAGTAAACCTTCAGGCAATGCCACATCAATTTGGGGGATTACGACCAGTTCCGGTTATAGCCAGCAGCCAGCTGCGTTAACTACGACAGTTTCCGGGAGCACTATCACGTTGACGGCAACTTCTAAGGTTTCAGGGTTGGGAAATTTCTTATCATCTGGAGCTTGGTATGTTCAAGTTAACGGTTCGTGGATGACAGTGAAAAAAGCTGTGTCGAACAACTATTTAAAGTCAGCGAATAGTAATGATAAATCTGGTGGGTTCATTACCACGACCACGATGTCTTCTACTCTGACTGTTGAACTGAACGATGACTTTACAGGATCATTAATATTCCAGTTGGAGTCCTCGTTTGGACTTATTACAACCTTGAATAGTAATTTAGCTGAAGTTGTTGTTTATGATAGCGAAATTCCGGCAACTGGATTAGATATTGTTGGGGATGACTATGTCTTTACTAACGATGTCACGAACTACACGGCAACAACTAATCCAACGAATGCAACTGGAAATGTGACTTGGACAAGTAGTAATACTGCGGTTGCAACGATTGACTCTTCTGGAACCTTGTCAACGGTAAAGGATGCAAAGGGTACAACAGTTATTACAGCCACTATTACGAATTCAGACGGAACAGTTTACACGGCAAGTAAGACGGTGACTGTTGGTAGTGGGTTAAATGATCAAGCCGTTGACGCCGGTAGCGACCTAGAATGGTCACCGGCAACGGGTTCTGGATCAGGTTCTGACTCGGCAACTTATCAGTGGTATTATGCAAGCACGGAAAATGGTACACAGACTGCAATTGATGGTGCAACGAACGCTACGTTGAGTTTGTCAGACGTTAAGACCACTCAAGCGGGATACTACTTCTTAAAAATCACCTCGGATGGTTCTACAACAACTTTAGGTGCTGGCCTATTAACCGTTAATGGTGTAACTTCTGGAGATGCTGAGTCTGCAGCATCAGAAGCAGCTGATGCTGCGGTGGTTGCTGGGGACTATGCATCCGTTGCTAGCTCATATGCTAACGTTGCAGATCAATATGCTTTGAATAACTCAAGTGCGGCGTCATACGCGGAACAGGCAAACTCAGCTGCAACGATGGCTTCTACTGCAGCTTCCGATGCTTCTGCCGCAGCTTCAACAGCCGCTGACAACTACAGCAATGCCAAGTCTGCTGAAGCTGCTGGAGATAATGCAGCTGCTAAGGAATATGCATCACAAGCACAATCGGCTGCTTCTGCCGCAAAGGCTGCAAAAGATAAAGCAGCCACTGCTGCTAATGATGCTCTAAGCTACGCAGAGCTCGCAATTGCGGCTGAAGGTGATTCAGATTCGGATAGTGACTCAGATTCTGATAGCGATTCGGACTCGGATAGTGACTCGGACTCCGACAGTGATTCCGATTCTGATAGCGATTCCGACTCTGATAGCGACTCCGATTCGGATAGTGACTCAGGCTCAGACAGTGACTCTGATTCTGACAGTGACTCAGATTCTGATAGCGATTCCGACTCTGATAGCGACTCCGATTCCGACAGTGATTCGGATTCAGATAGCGATTCTGACTCAGACAGTGACTCCGATTCGGATAGTGACTCGGACTCCGACAGCGATTCGGGCTCAGACGGTGATTCTGATTCGGATAGTGACTCAGATTCCGACAGTGATTCGGACTCAGATAGCGATTCTGACTCAGACAGTGACTCCGATTCGGATAGTGACTCGGACTCCGACAGCGATTCGGGCTCAGACGGTGATTCTGACTCAGACAGCGATTCGGACTCCGATAGTGACTCCAACTCTGATAGTGATTCTGATTCCGACAGCGACTCCGACTCGGACAGCGATTCGGGCTCAGACGGCGATTCAGATTCCGACAGCGACTCGGATTCTGACAGTGGCTCAGAGTCAGACGGTGATTCGGATTCCGATAGTGATTCGGAACCCGACAGTGGATCCGAATCGGAAAGTGGTTCTGAAGACGACTCAGATTCCAATACTAATAGTGATGCAGGATCTAATGGCAACTCGGGTTCCGGTAGCGGAGGTACTGGTGGTACGGAAGCTGACAGTGAGTCCAATAATAGTGGATCTCATGCAGGTTCAGGCGGAGGATCAACTAGTCAACTTGATTCGACTGGACGCGTAGGCAGTGCAGTGCCATTAAGTAACATGGATGGTTCTATAGGTAGTGCGCAGCCCGTTGTCACCGATTTGGCCAATACGACACCGGTTAATGATTCAGTATCAGAGGATAGTTCATCTGATAGAGATGAAAAGGATAAAACAGCCACCGCGAAAACTGCTGGTGACGGTGATACCGTGACAGGTGACGCTGCAGATAGCAGTCAGACTAGTCAAAAAGATGGCAATGATCTGACCCTTTGGGGATCGATTTTGGCGGCGCTTGCGGCAGCGGCTGGTGGATCATGGTGGTTCCTCGGCGGGAAACGTCGGAAAAAGGATGAAGACGAGGACGGTATGTAGAAAATAGGTTGAGTTTGGAACAGATCTTTAAAATGGGTGTGGATCATTAACGCTCAGATGGGTTCCCTTCGGGTCAGACTGGGGGAACTCTTATACATAGAAGTAGATTGCAAAACTACGTCATAGCTATGTCATCTTTGGTCATACAAAGTAATGAAATATTTTTATCGCCTCTTTCGACAATAATCAGTTGCAGAGTGATATGGCTGTTTGTATCCAAAGATTGATTGAATTAAATGAAATTTTTAAAAAGTGAGTGATTCAGCAGGTGTAGTTCTCGTTGGTAGGAGAATATAGAGATCGCCGTTGGCAAATATTAGACACTTTAAGGAGGGTTTGGTAATGATAATTCTTGCAAGCTTCTTTGCTTATAAATCAGTTCAGATGTTCCTTAGACTTTCGATTTACATTGTTTTAGGAATTGTCGTGCTGATTGTTCGTTGGCATAATAAGAAAAAAACACGTAAACGTATGGATAAGCAAACTGAATACATGATGAAACACACAAGAAAAGATAAAGACGGTAAATATCCGTGGGAAATTTAAGGAGGATTGTGAAATGAATTATTTTGTTGGGGCATACTTTAATAGTCAGTTAACTGGCATTGAAAAGGCACAGGTAAATCGTATCGGTTTATTTGCAGCTCAAGGATGGCCTGCAAAGTGTTTGTATACCAAGTACAATCCTAGAATTCATGAAAATGCGGAGAAATTTGGACTTCAAGGTAAATGTTTTACATTATATGATTATTTCCAAGAAACCACTACAGATCAATGTGAAGCATCAGTCGATTGGATACATTTTTGGCAGGATGTTTGCCATTTTCGAGTGGAGTTTGTAGATATTGCGCCTGACGTACGGGTTTTTGACGAACATGAACGGTTCATTATGTATGCACACTTTACTGGGCAAGATTATCAATGGCCTATTTATATCAACTACTTTGACTGTGATCATAAGAAGGTGCAACGTGATATCTATGATTCTCGCGGCTTCCTCAGTCAATCAAAGTTTTTGAAAGAACAGCAGCGGGTGCAAAGTGAAGTGTTTTTTAATCGTCAGGGTCAAATTAAAATAGAAAAGATGTATCAGGAAGTTAATGATCGAACGGTACTAAAGCGGATAATCCTACGTGATTTTCGAAAGCGTGACTGGTTTTTTGATACAGAAATGGAACTACAAACTTTCTTTTTCGATAGTCTTTTTATGGCAGGAGACATTTACTTCTGCGATAAGAATGGCTATATCGGACAGGCAATGGCCAATACTGCTAGTTCTGTAACGGTATGTGCTGTTTTTCATAGTACACATACTCGCGATCAAGATAATGTTCTGGAATCACCTTTGAAAAGTCCTTACCGTGTACCTTTAACTCAACCTGAAAAATTCAACAGATTTATTGTCTCTACAGAACTTCAAAAAAGAGACTTACTTGCTCGTTTTGACCAGTTACCACCGATTGCTGTTATTCCGGTAGGTTACGTACGAAAGGCTAAGGTTAATCTTTTTGAAAAGAAGGCACATCGGATCATTGGTGTTGCCCGTTTTTCTCAAGAAAAGCAAGTTCTTCATCAGATTCAAGTGGTGGAAAGATTAGTTACTGAATTTCCCGACGTTGAATTACATTTATTTGGCTTTGGAAGTCGCGTTGAGGAACAAAAACTTCGAGATTATGTAGATAAGCACAACTTGGAAAGGCATGTCTTCTTTCGCGGGTTCGTCTCTGATCTATCCAGGGAATATGCGCAGGCATCTTTAGAAATGGTGACAAGTAAAGAAGAAGGATTTTCACTGACAGTTTTGGAAGCTCTAAGTTATGGTGTGCCTGTGATTAGTTACGACATTAATTATGGCCCAAATGAGATGGTTAAGGATGGGGTCAATGGTAATTTAGTTGAGCGAGATAAGCTTGAGCTTTTATATCAGCGTGCACGAGAATACTTTAGTGATCCGGAACGGCAACACAACTACAAGTTGAATAGCTTACAAATAGCGAAGACTTATTCAGAAGTAGCGATTACCAAAAAGTGGGAGAACTTGTTAACTGACATTAACTTATAAAGACTTGAATTTGAATGGGAAAGTGTAGCCTCCCTGAAGCTATTTTTAGAAAAATCGATTCTGAAAATAGTTGCATACGGCAACTCGAGGATTGATGGGCGTTCATGAAAAAAGGGGCCTCACCGGAGAAGATACTCCGATGAGGTCCCTTTAAATTTAGAGTGCCAATACTTTCTTACCATAAAGTAACTGAGTTCCCAGCTGCTTAGCCACTTGTTGAACATCGTGTGCGGCAACGCCAGCAGGAACGAGCATCAGACCAACCGAATCAGTCAGACGTTTGGTCATTGTCCAGTCTTCCAGCCGATCTTCATTGGCGAGACCGGTACTTAAGACGTGGTCAAAGCCTTGGTTGGCCAACCAATCGACCGCGACGCCCCGATCCTGAGGACGAATCTGGTCGAAGGCGGTACTGAAGGTTAATGTCATGCCACCAGCGGCAGCAATGAGCAGACTTAACGCTTCGTGATCGAGCTGGTGTTGTAGGGTGAGGGCCCCGAAGATGGCGCCGTCCACCCCCAACTGCTGGGCCTCTAAGAGATCGGCTTCCATCATCTTAATCTCGACGTCATTGTAGGGGCTGTGACCACCGCGGGGGGCAATCACGACGTCTAAGGTAACCTGATGCTCGTGGGCGTAACGGACGGCTTCGCCCATGACGCCCTTGCTAATGGTCGTGCCACCGACAGCGAGGTTGTCGGCGAGGGCAACGCGCTTGGCGCCGGCCTCAATAGCGGTGGGGAGTTGTGGATAATTTTCTAATAACGGTTCAACTAACAGCAAAATCGTCAATCCTTTCTCAACTTAGATAGTCGTCAATGAAGCTAACGATATGGTACAATATACGCACGCTATCAACGGGAGGGAAGCTATTGAAAGCAGATACGCACAAATCACGTTCCTGGTTCTGGAACTGGGTGGTCAATAATCGATTGGTCGCTTTACTAACTATCACCCTTCTTATTTTACTCATTTTACTAGTCCTAAGTAAAGTCCCATGGCTTGCGACACCGCTCGTTTTGGTCTGGCAAATCGTAGGACTTCCGATTATTTTAGCCGGTGTCGGCTATTATTTACTAAATCCGCTGGTGGATTTATTGGAAAAACGCCACGTGGGGCGAACGTGGTCCATCCTGAGCCTGTTCGTCATCGTGGCACTCCTGATCGTGTGGGGAATTGGCAGTCTGATCCCCATGGTTCAGCGGCAACTGATGACCTTAATCGCCGAGTGGCCCCAGTATTGGCACGATGTGACCAACACCGTGTCCATGTGGCTTCAAGACGACCGTCTGAGTGGGCTCAAAGCCCAATTGGATCAGTTTAACCAGCAGTTGTCCGATAGCTCGTCTTCGGTAATTTCTGGCTTTGCGCAGAGTACGGTCAGCTCCGTCGGCAATATCGTGGGTCGGGTGGTTTCCATCGCGGTAGGCGTCATCACAGCACCGTTCATTCTCTTCTACTTATTGCGTGACGGTCACCAGTTGCCGGATTATTTAGCCAAGATTTTACCCGTTAAGCACCGTGAATCGGCGAAGCACCTCTTGGTTGAAATGAATCGTCAAGTCAGTAATTATGTGCGGGGCCAGTTAATCGTGGCCTTTATCGTGGCGATTCTCTTCTACGTTGGT
The DNA here is from genome assembly GCF_012641095.1 of Lactobacillus sp. HBUAS51381. GTDB lineage: Bacteria > Bacillota > Bacilli > Lactobacillales > Lactobacillaceae > Levilactobacillus. The sequence goes on along the minus strand of NZ_JAAVSC010000009.1, from coordinate 73,350 downwards.
TTCTTGATTGTTGGCTTGCGGTTTGCCTTACTACTGGGCATCGTGGCCGGTGTCTTGAATCTGGTGCCTTACCTGGGTTCATTCTTGGCTATGGTTCCGGCCGTGGTGGTCGCGGCCTTTATCTCGCCGTGGATGCTGGTGAAGGTACTGATCGTTTTCATTGTCGAACAGACACTGGAAGGTCGCTTCATCTCGCCACTGGTTTTAGGAAGCTCATTAAAGATTCACCCGTTAACGATTATTTTTATTTTACTGATCTCCGGGAAAGCCTTTGGCGTTCTCGGCGTGGTTCTGGGAATCCCCGGATACGCCGTGATTCGCGTGATCGCTACCGAGAGCTTTCGCTGGTACCGCCAATTTGTGGGCGGTTACGACGAGACGCCCGCACCCGTGACTGAACAAGGAGAACCAACTGATGAAAAAAATTGATGAAGCGGCTGCCTTTCTGACCGCACACGTAAACTTATTTCGCTGTCCGGTCTGCCTGGCCCCGTACGATCATGTTGCGGGTCACAGCCTCGTCTGTCCGCAGGGGCACAACGTGGATCTGTCCAAGAAGGGCACCCTGTACTTCATGCAGCGCGCGGTAGCCAGCGAATACGATAACGACATGTTGGCCGCGCGCCGCCGCATGCTTCAGGCCGGCCTATTCGCCGGAATTACCGCTGAGTTTGCCGCCCAAATGCCGGCGAGTCCCCAAACAATCTTAGACGTTGGGTGTGGGGAGGGGACCCCGTTAGCGGACGTTCTCCAGCGCCGCGACAACCGGGACACGGCCATTGGCTTTGACTTATCCAAGCCGGGAATCAATCTGGCGACGCAACTGGGCAGTCCCGCATTCTTCTGCGTGGCCGATTTGGCCCAGATGCCCTTTAGCGATGGTGCGTTCACGACGGTCCTGGATCTCTTTTCGCCATCCGCCTACAAGGAATTTAATCGGGTGATGGCGCCAGGAGGCCAGTTACTGAAGGTGATTCCCAACGCGGACTATCTGATTGAATTACGGCAGGCCATCTTCCCAGCCGGTAGCGCCCACGCAACCTACGACAACGGCAACGTGTTGGGGCTATTCAAGCAACATTATCCCGATGCCACGGCGCAGCGGATTCGTTATCAGGTTCCGGTGCCAGCGGACTTGTTTGCCGATCTGATGCTGATGACCCCCATGCATTGGGGGGCCGATGACGCCCAATTAGCGGCGGTCCGGGCCCATCCATTTGACCATATTACGGTCGATGTCACCTTGTTAAGGACGCAAGTGAATTGAGTAAAACGTTAATGAATCTTAGGCATAGGGCTTGCGAACCTGACAAAGCGGTGTTATATTTACCAATGAGAAATCGTTTGGCGGTCGATATCAGTGAGAACTGTTAGCGGCTGACAAGTAGCACTTCACTAAAGCAGCTCCTCGCCGTGCCCACACCGAGGAACTGCTTTTTTTCTGCACTTCAGGCGGAGACGGTGCCTAACACTGGGGCGTCAGGGTGACGTGAAAACCACATCGCAGAGAACCGTGTTGCCCTGGTTTGACGTGAAAGTGGGCTTGTCAAAAGCCAATCAGAATGGCTATAATAATGGGACAGAACGAATGTTTGATAGACAGAACGGAGAAGAGAACATGACTAACCATATCGCACTATTTGAACCCCTATTTCCAGCGAATACGGGAAATATTGCCCGGACCTGCGCCGGCACGGACACGATCCTCGACCTCATCAAACCACTGGGCTTTTCAGTGGATGATGCCCATTTGAAGCGGGCGGGTCTGGACTACTGGGACAAGGTGGATGTCCGGTACCACGAAAACTTGCCAGAATTTTTAGCGTCGATTCCGGACCCTACCCAACTGTACTTAGTGTCTAAATTCGCCGATCAGGACTATACGGAACCCGATTACAGTCTGAATGATAATGACCATTACTTCTTATTCGGCAAAGAAACGACGGGATTACCCGAACCCTTCATGCGTAAGAACGCCGAGAAATGTATTCGAATCCCGCAAGATGACCGACACATTCGGGCGTTGAACTTATCGAATTCGGCCGCGATTGTCATCTATGAAGTGTTACGGCAACAGCAATTTCCTAATCTCGAACGGGTCCATCAGTACCCACACGATAAGCTGAAATAATTTTTGACATGATCTATGAAAGGGGGCCGCTTCTTGGCTACGAAACGAAAAACATCGCGACGGCGGCCAACTAAACGCAAACCAACGAAACGGCGGACGACGAAAAAGCAGCCGTTTCCCTATACCAGTAACGTGATTGGCCTCGTGCTTTTGGCTCTAGCCGCGCTGGGACTCTTTAATCTTGGCCTGCTGGGAACGTTATGGGCCAATTTAATTCGGCTCGTGATTGGCGACACCTACCAATTCGGTCTCGTCTTGATTGGTGCGCTAGGGGCCGCCCTAGCCGTGACCGGGGTGTTACCGCAATTGGCCCGTCATTATTGGATCGGGGGCGGCCTGATCTACGGGGGCTGGCTCCTGTGGATTACGGCCAATCACTTTATTGAAATCGATCAGCACAGTCAGTTTTTGGCAACCACTTGGCAGGCCGGTCTCGCCGACTTCTGGAGTGGTGGGCTGACTGCTCAGCTGGGTGGTGGGGCCATAGGGGCCTTTGAGCTCAGCATTGTGGCGTGGTTAATCGCGCTGGTGGGCGCTCAAGTCGCGGCCTGGCTACTCATGTTGGGGGGCGTCATTGTCTTCTTCCAGATCCCGTTTGCGACGATTCAACACTGGGTACAGACCATCGGGCAGACGCTGCATCACGGCGTCCAAGCCAGTGGTGATGCCCTGAAGCGGGGAAATGAAAAGGCCAAGGACCTGCGTGCTAAGCGTGAGACGGCCAAACCCGTGAAGGCGACGAAGTCAGTAACCCCGCTTGATCCGGATGACAAAGACTTACCGGACCCCGTGGCCACGGCCAAGCCAGCTAGTCAGGAGCCCAGTTACCACATTACGGTGGCAGCAAATGAACAGCCCAAGGCGTCAAGTCACGCCGCCGCGACAACGGAACCGGCTGAGGATGCTGATGCGGCGCTGGTTAACAGCACGCCGGTCGATCCGAACTATCAATTACCGACGGCCGATCTGCTCAAACAGGTACCGCCGACCGATCAGACCGACGAAGTGAACGCGATTGATGCCAACACGAAGATTCTCAAGCAAACGCTCGACAGTTTTGGCGTCGATGCCGAAGTCAAGAACGTCAGTCTGGGACCTTCCGTGACGGAGTATGAACTTCATCCAGCCATCGGGGTCAAGGTATCCCGAATTGTGAATTTGGCCGATGATTTGGCACTGGCGTTAGCGGCCAAGGGCATTCGGATTCAAGCGCCGATTCCCGGCAAGTCGTTAATTGGGATTGAAGTTCCCAACAAGGAGGTCTCCACCGTGGCCTTTCGTGATGTGGTGGAGGCCCAGCCGCCACACCCCAATAAACCGTTACAAGTACCACTGGGACGCAACGTGACGGGGCAGGTCGTCAGCATGGATTTGACCAAGATGCCCCATTTACTGATTGCCGGTGCGACCGGGAGTGGTAAGTCCGTGGCCATCAATGGCATTATTACCAGTATTTTAATGAACGCCCGACCCGATCAGGTCAAGCTCATGTTGATTGATCCGAAGAAGGTTGAATTAAGCGTCTACAATGGGATTCCGCATTTGCTGACACCGGTCGTTTCGGAACCCAAGAAGGCGGCCCGAGCGCTACATAAGGTTGTCGCCGAAATGGAACGGCGCTACGAGCTGTTTTCACAGTTTGGGCAACGAAAGATCTCCGGATACAACGCCTTTGTACAGAAGGCTAACGCCGAGGATGACCAGGCGCGGCCGACCTTACCCTACATTGTGGTGGTCGTCGATGAATTGGCCGACTTGATGATGACGGTTTCTAGTGAAGTTGAAGATGCGATTATCCGATTGGCCCAGATGGGTCGTGCCGCCGGTGTTCACATGATTCTGGCCACGCAGCGCCCATCCGTTGACGTCATCACCGGTCTGATTAAGGCCAATGTGCCGTCTCGGATTGCCTTTGCCGTGTCCAGTGGGATTGATTCACGCACAATTCTGGATACCAACGGGGCAGAAAAGCTTCTGGGACGTGGGGATATGCTCTACCAACCCGTAGATGCTAACTCGCCCGTTCGTGTTCAGGGCGCCTTTATTCCGGATGAGGATGTCGCCAACGTGGTGGACTTCATCAAGCAACAGCAGACGGCCGATTACGATGAGGACATGATGGTGAGTGATGAGGAAATCCAGCAAGAAGAGGCCGGTGACAGTGATGATGAACTGTTCGATGATGCCCTGAAATTCGTCGTGGAGCAGCAGAAGGCTAGCACATCGCTGTTACAACGGCGTTTCCGCATCGGGTATAATCGAGCAGCGCGGATCATGGATGATCTGGAGCAGCGTGGTTATATTGGTCCCCAAGAGGGCAGCAAGCCGCGTCAGGTCTATAAACAACCGGATAAGCCGACTGACCAGCCAGAGACCTCTGACTAGTTGTGGGATTGATTGGACGTCCTTTTACGCAGTAAGTTACCTAACTAAGTCTCCTCCTGAACGTCGAAATTGTTGGCGAATACGGTTAATGGGTGTATCCTATTAACTAAATGGGGGGGAGGCTTTTTCGATGGCATTGGGGATGTGGACCAATTGGATCAAAGCCGTTTGTGAGCTCATCATTCTTCTTGGACTAGTGAGCTTGCCAATCGTACGACAGTGCCGGCGTAAGCGCCGGACCCGTGCGCAAACTATTCAGAATATTCAGCGCTTAACGCTGACGTTGTTGGCTAATCCACAACGAGATGTGCAGTGGCGAGCAGACTTTCAAAGCTTACAGATGTTGCTAAATGTGTATGCGACATTAACGACGAGTCGTTTGGAAACGATGGTGACCGAGACCAGCCGGCAGCTGCTGGAACTGGTCGACAAGACGGTACCTAGTCGTCAAGCCGTTGATCAACAGTTGGCGGCCTTAACACGTTGTCACTAAAAAATCCGATGAACGTTGACGTGCTCCCCAAGAGTTAGACGAGAAGTCTAATGATTGAGGAGCACGTTATGACGATTCATCGGATTTTTAAGACGCTTCACCGTTAGCGATATAGGTTATGGGTGACTGTCCGCGGCCGTAATTGCGGGTGAGCTGAAAATTGAGCTAGTTTTTGCGCCGTCAGTCTCAGGTTAATTAGTTGACTTGACTTATTGTTCAACGGGAGAGGGGACCGCATGATTAAAAGAGCCATTAACTGACAGAATGAGAGCAAGACCACGCTATGTGGATATTATGCAAAATTAAAAGGCAGATGCGCACAGTACTTAAGCTATCGTGCAATCTACCTTGTAAGTGTGATTTAGTTCATAAAGACGGTGAGGGCACCGAAAACAAGTGACCCAATCGTTGCAATGATCATAATCCAAACAAAAACGTTGAGAATCTTTTGAAATGTTGATTTCTTTTTCTTTTCCATACGTGAATAGCCACCTCTTTACGTCCAATTTACTCAACTAGTTTACCGTGGCACCGGTGGAAATGCAACAGGTTCGGCCAACTTGTCAAGGAGTTGTTACAAAACGCGATTGCAACTCCCTCACGAAATCTCTATAATATAACGAAGACTAGCAGTGGGGGGAAGTAACATGATGTTTTGGACATCGCCAGGCGGGCAACTGGCCATACTGGCGATTGGGTTCTTGCTTATCCGTGGCGCCAAGGGCTTGCTACGGCGACGTTGGCCGGCTTGGCTGAGCACTTGGGATCTGATGGCACCACTCTTCTTATTGTGCGCGCTCATCTTGATTCCAGCGGGGGCCGGGACCATCATGCCATGGTTAGTGATTGGCTGGATGGTGATTGGGATCGTGGTCACTTTGATGCAAGTAATTCGGAACCATGAGATTTTGTATCCCAGTTTCTTCAAGACCTTTTGGCGGTTAACGGACCTGTATTGGTTGCTGGGCTTTGTGAGTTGCTTTTTACTTGTAATTAGTTAGTTAATGCATAAATATTAATAATTTTGATTATTGAACCGGTTTTTTGGTGAAATATGAAGGGCTTTCAGCCGCGGTGAACAAATGTTCGCCGCGGCTTTTTTAGGCTTTGTGGGGAAATTTATAAAAATTCGGAAACGTTGTGGTAGAAAGTGGGGGCATGTGGTAAACTTGACAATAGTTACAAATAGGGGGTAATGGCCATGTTCATGGGCGAATTTGAACATTCAATCGATACCAAGGGCCGGCTCATTATTCCCGCAAAATTTCGGGAGCAGCTAGGCGAACAATTTGTGGTGACCCGCGGCATGGATGGGTGTTTATTCGGCTACCCCATGTCCGAGTGGTCAGCCCTGCAAGAAAAATTGAAAGCCTTGCCAGTTAATCGTAAGGATGCCCGGGCATTTGTCCGTTTCTTCTACTCCGCAGCCACGGAGTGTGAGTTGGACAAACAGGGCCGAATCAACTTGCCCAAGTCTTTACAAGAGCACGCCGCGTTGACCAAACAGTGTGTCATCGTGGGCGTGGCGAACCGCTTTGAAATTTGGAGTCAAGAACGGTGGACGCAATTTTCCACCGCCGCCGAAGAAGATTTCGACGATATTGCCGAAAATTTAATCGACTTTGGGATGTAACTCAGGAAGGGAGAGTGTTCATGGAAGACTTTCATCATGTAACGGTTCTGTTAAACGAAGCAGTGGCGGGGTTAGCCATTAAGCCAACAGGCATCTACGTTGACTGCACTCTCGGTGGTGGCGGCCACAGCCAACACATCTTAGAACAGTTAACGACTGGCCACCTTTACGCGTTTGACCAAGATCAGACCGCAATTACTTATAATCAAGAACATTTAAAAAAATACATTGATGCCGGAAAGTTGACTTTTATCAAGAGCAACTTCCGCCAAATCAAAGAAGAACTCAACGCCCGGAACATCACCGAGGTCGATGGCATTCTTTACGACCTCGGTGTTTCTTCGCCCCAATTTGACGAAGCCGATCGGGGATTTAGCTACCAACACGACGCACCCTTAGATATGCGGATGGATCAAAGTGCAAAGTTGACCGCGTGGATCGTGGTTAACGAGTGGGACTTTAACGACTTGATGCGCATCTTCCATCGTTACGGTGAAGAGAAGTTTGCCAAGCCCATCGCTCGGGCCATTGAACGTCATCGAGCAACGGCCCCCATCGACACCACGGGTCAGTTGGTCGATATTATTAAAGAGGGGATTCCCGCAGCGGCACGCCGCCACGGTGGACACCCTGCTAAGAAGGTCTTTCAGGCGATTCGAATCGCCGTAAACGACGAACTGGGGGCCTTAGAGGACTCCCTGGAACAGGCAATTGACCTGTTGGCCTTACACGGACGGGTGAGCGTGATTACCTTCCAATCATTGGAAGATCGGTTAGTGAAGACCATGTTCCGTGAACGTTCATCGTTACCAGAACTTCCCCACGGGATTCCGGTGATTCCGGACAACTTGCAACCGGATTACAAGCTCGTTAACCGCAAACCCATTACGCCTTCGGAAGAAGAGTTAGCCGCTAATCACCGGGCCCACAGTGCCAAGCTTCGCGTTTTAGAAAAAGTTAAATAGTCTAATAATCACTAAATATTGACATAGGAAGATGATCGATTATGGCGCAAAATAATTTAGCTGAAGCCGTTCCGCTCACACAGGAACCCCAACAACGCCCCAACATAGAACAACCGCAACGGCAAGCGCAGCCTGAGGTTCAACCTCAAGGCAGTCCCAATAGCCAGAAGCTACCCGTTTCTAAATTTGAAAAGTGCTTGATGACCGTGTGCGGCTTAGTTTTGGCCGTGTTGATGGTCTGTGTTGTGTCCACCAAAATTTCGTTGAGCAATACGCAACATGAGCTCCAGAGTATCAACAGCGCCGTGACCACCTACACCAATCGTAATACCAACAAACAACAACAAATAAATGAGTTGCAGAGTCGGAGTCGACTTGATAAAATTGCTAAAAAGCAAGGTCTATCTCTTCAGAATGACCGTATAAGGAATGTTAACAAATAATGAAGGATCCTAATAAGCGACAAATGATGAATAAGCAACCCCGCAGGAACCGGAAGTACGTTGGCCAGTTTCTGTTTTTCCTTTTCATTGCGGTTTTTATCCTCATCGTTGGTCGCTTTTCGTATATTTCCATTGGGAAAAAGGTTCAAAACGTCAACCTGAGTGCTTCCGCCCAGAAGCTCTATACGGCGAACGAAACCTTGAAGGCCAAACGGGGCACGATTTATGATGCCAACGGGCAGGCGATTGCCGAGGACACCAGTGTCTACTCACTCTATGTTGTGTTAGATAAGCGGCAGAAGAGCGTGGACGGCCAAAAACTCTATGCGACGAACAAGGAAAAGATTGCGACGGTGCTGGCAAAATATCTGCCAATTAGTCGTAAAAAGGCCCTAAAGATCCTCAACCCCAGCACAGGCAATCCCTTTCAGGTTGAATTCGGGACGGCTGGCCAGAATATCTCGTTGACCACCAAGCAGAAGATTCAAAATGAACACCTCAGTGGGGTCAACTTCATACAGCAGGAATCTCGCCTGTACCCCAACGGGACGTTTGCGTCGCACTTGATTGGGCTGGCCCAGTCCAAGACCACCAGTGATGGGCAGACGACGCTGACCGGGTCCATGGGGATTGAACAGGCCTTTAATAAGCAACTGACCGGGACAAACGGGTCGCAGAAGATTAAGAAGGATATGTACGGCTATCAGTTACCGGGAACCCAGCAGAAGTCGAAGAAGGCTAAAAACGGTGATAACGTCTACACCACGCTGGACACACGGCTGCAAACCCTGTTAGAAACGGAAATGAGTAGCGTGCAGAGTCAGGTGAAAGCCAATTCGATGAACGCGGTACTCATGAACGCGAAGACCGGGGCAATTTTGGCGGCCACCCAACGGCCGACGTTCAACGCAACGACCAAGAAGGGCATCGATCAGATTTGGCGGGACACGTTGGTTCAAGATGCTTACGAGCCAGGGTCCACCATGAAGGTCTTTACGCTGGCCTCCTCAATTGATAGTGGTAACTACAACGGAAACGCGACCTACCAATCCGGGAAGTATGCGATTGGCAATCAAACGGTTCCTGACTGGAACACGTCTGGTTGGGGAACGATTACCTACAATAAAGGGTTTGCGTTGTCTAGTAACGTGGCCATGGCCCATTTGGAACAACAGATGGGCGCCAAGACCTGGAAGAAGTACATTGATCGCTTCCGCTTCCTCAAGAGTACCAATTCGGGGTTACCCGGTGAGCTGAGCGGAAGCATTGCCTTCCAGCGGCCAATTGAACAGGCGGACACGGCGTTTGGACAAGGGATTCAGGTCACCGTTTTCCAGATGCTCCAAGCCCTGACGGCCGTCAGCAACAATGGTAAAATGATGAAGCCCTACGTCATTAGTAAGGTTACCGATCCAAACACCAATAAGACGGTCAAACAGTATTCACCAAAAGTCATGGGTAATCCCATTTCAGCAGCCACGGCGAAATCCGTCCGGAAACATATGGAAGATGTCGTCTATAAGAGTTATGGTATTGGGAGTGACTATAAGATGAGTGGTGAGCGCGTTGCGGTTAAGACCGGGACGGCTCAGGTCAGTAACGGAAAGGGGTACCTGTCGGGCGATGACAACTACCTCTATTCCGTGGCCGCCATGGTACCCGCTAGCAATCCGAAGTACGTCATGTACATTACCATGAAGCAGCCGCACCTCGGCAGTAAGACCGCCACGCAGTTACTGGCTTCGATCATGAAGCCGGTCATGGCCCGGGCCCTTCAGGAGGACACCGAGGCCAAGACGACCAAGATGGCGAAGATGCCGGATGTCACCGGGAAGTCGCTGACTGCGGCGTCTGCGGCGTTGAGTAAGGCCGGTGCCACCGTCACAACGTTGGGGAGCGGCCAGAAGGTCACCAAACAATCCGTTTCTGCCGGCACCACCCTGTATCAGAATCAACGAGTCTTCTTGAGTACGGGGGGCACGGTTGCCCTGCCAAGTTTAACCGGCTGGTCGAAGGGTGATGTGGTAAAATTAGCTCAGATTGAGGACCTTAAGTTGGCGGTCGTGGGTGATGGCTACGTGACGAAGCAAAGCGTCAAGGCCGGCACCACCGTTGGCTCGGGCGCAACGTTAACGGTCACACTGAAACAAAATAAATAAGAACGAGGATTGAGAAAGAGAATGATGAATGTTGGTTTACCCTTACTGGGTGGTTTTATAATTACCGTGGCTTTTATGCCATCATTAATTCGCTACTTTAGAGCGCGCCATGAAGGCCAGATGATTCGTGAAGAGGGACCAACGTGGCACGAGAAGAAGTCTGGAACACCGACGATGGGGGGCTTGCTCTACATTATCGCGATTGTGGTGATGACTCTGGTTACGAGCTGGGCGTTGGCGCCCCATCACGTCCTGTCGACGACCTGGATTTTGTTATTTATTCTGGTGTTGTACGGCGCACTGGGGATGTGGGATGACAGTATCAAGCTGTTCCACCGTCAGAATGAAGGGCTAAAGGCTTGGCAGAAGCTCCTTGGTCAAATTGTCGGGGCGTTGATTCTATTTTGGGTGTACACTCACGAACAATTGCCGATGGCGCTACACGTCCCAGGACTGGGCGATTGGCACATGAGTGGCTGGTACGCCGTCTTCATTATCATTTGGTTGGTAGGGTTCTCGAATGCCGTGAACTTGACCGATGGACTGGACGGCCTGGTCAGTGGGTTAGCCAGCATCGCCTTTACGGCCTACGGCATCGTGGCCTACCAACAGCATCAATTAAACATTGCTATCTTTTGTTTTGCCGTAGTCGGCAGTCTGCTCGGTTTTCTCATCTTTAATCACAAGCCCGCTAAGATTTTCATGGGTGACACCGGTTCGTTGGCATTAGGTGGCGCGTTAGCGGCTGTTTCCATCCTGTTGCATCATGAACTATCGTTGCTGTGGATTGGGTTGATCTTTGTGATTGAGACGGCGAGTGTTATGTTGCAAGTTGCCTCATTCAAGTTAACGGGTAAACGAATCTTCCTGATGAGTCCGATTCACCACCACTTCGAAATGAAGGGTTGGAGCGAATGGAAAATTGACTTAACCTTCTGGGGAATTGGTTTAATTACCGCGTTAACGGGTGTGTGGACGATTCTTGCTAAGTAACAATTGACGGACGACTAATGGGCTAGCTTGCTCGTTAGGGCGGGGCTAGTCCTTTTTTAGGGTCGTTAATTTTCGGGTGAACGGGCTGAATATCGAAGATTTCGTGTAGATTTTGGCAGATTTAGTGAGATAAGTCGGCTAACCTGATAAACTAGAGGTAGTGCCAAATTTAAGGCCCGAATGGTCGGTTTTTGGAATCGAGATAGTCTCACCGGTTGAGTGACGTGATGGGTGGGTGACCGACCGCGGGCATGCGACAATTAAGTGATAGTGAAAATAAATCAGTAACATGAAACGAATGGAGAGCGAACGGTGTTATGAAGCAGATCACGACATATGCAGGGAAAAAGGTTTTGGTCTTGGGTTTGGCCAAGAGCGGAACCAATGCGGCCAAATTATTAAAGCGTTTGGGGGCTGAGGTCACCGTTAGCGATGTCCAACCACTGGAAAAGAATCAGGATGCTCAGGAGCTGGAAGCGGCCGGGTTCAAGGTGATCTTGGGCCAACAGACGCCGGATCTGCTGGATGCTGGTTACGATTTGATGGTGAAGAATCCCGGAATTCCGTACGATGTTCCCGTTGTGAAGCGGGCACTAGCCCTAAAGTTGCCCATCATTACTGAGATGGAACTAACCAGCGAAGTGGCCGAGGCCGAATTGGTGGCGGTAACGGGCAGTAACGGGAAGACCACGACGACGACCATGATCCAAAAGATGTTGGATCATGACCGGACGGCTGGCCGGGCAGTGTATGCCGGAAACATTGGGATTCCCGCCAGCAAGGTTGCCCAAGAAGTGACGGCTGACGACACGTTGGTGCTGGAAGTCTCTAGCTTCATGCTCGTGGGGACCACGACCTTTCATCCCCACATTGCGGTCTTGACCAATATCTTCTCGAATCACTTGGATTATCACAAGACACGGGCCAACTATGTGGCCGCCAAGATGAAGATTACCGCCAATCAGACGGCGGATGATTACTTTGTTGTCAACTTTGATAATCCCGAATGGCGGGAGCTCAGTCAACAATCAGCCGCTAAGGTCGTGCCATTTTCCCGGCTAAATCAGTCGCAGGATGGGGCTTATGAAGTTGATGGGGAGCTTTATTTCCGTGGTGAAAAGATTATGGCCGCCAGCGAGATTAAGGTGCCTGGTGATCACAACGTTGAGAACGCCTTGGCTGCGATTGCGGTAGCTAAAATCAAGGGTGTCAGCACCGCAGCCATTGTCAGCGTCTTAAAGAGCTTCGGTGGCGTTCGTCACCGGACACAGTACGTGTTGGAAGCCGAGGGTCGTCAATACTACAACGATTCCAAGGCGACCGATATGGAAGCCACTGAAATGGCCTTAAAGGGCTTCAAGGCACCGGTCATTTTACTGGCCGGGGGCTTGGATCGCGGGTATACCTTTGAGAAGCTGGTCCCGTCGTTAAAGGCTCACGTCAAGGCCATCGTGCTCTTTGGTCAGACAGCCAAGCTACTGGAGGACGCCGCTAAGCAGGCGGGCGTTCAGACCATCAAGATGGTTGAGAATGCCGAAGCCGGTGTGCCGGTAGCTTATCAACTGAGCGATCCAGGTGACATCATTCTCTTGTCGCCCGCCAATGCCAGTTGGGATCAATATCCGAACTTTGAGGTCCGCGGCGATCGCTTTATCAAGGCCGTGGAGAAGCTGACGGGTAAGCAGGAGGAAAAATAAATGCGACTAATCGTATCGGGTGGCGGTACCGGTGGGCATATTTACCCGGCACTGGCCCTTATTAAAGCCTTAAAGAAACGCGATCCCGACGCTCAGGTGCTCTATGTGGGTTCCGAGCGGGGATTGGAAAGCAGCATTGTACCAGCTAAGGGCATTCCCTTTAAATCAACGAAGATTCAGGGGTTTAAACGGTCCTTGTCCTTGGATAATTTCAAGACGCTCTATCTTTTCATGAAGAGTGTTCACGAGACCAAACGGATGATTAAAGACTTCAAGCCTGACGTGGTCGTCGGTACCGGTGGCTACGTCTCTGGGGCCGTGGTCTACGCGGCCAGTCGGTTGCACGTCCCCACGATGATCCATGAGCAAAATAGTGTGGTGGGCGTGACTAACCGGTTTCTCAGCCGTTACGTTGACCGGATCGCCTACGTCTTCGATGCGGCGCTGGATCAACTCCCCGCTAGCAAAATGGTGAAGACCGGGAATCCACGTGCCCAGGAGGCCGCCGAGGTGGTCAGTGACTTCAGTTGGCAATCGTATCATCTGAAGGATGATGTGCCGACGTTACTCATCTTTGGGGGCTCACAAGGCGCATTGAAGATCAACGCGGCAACGGTGGCGGCAATGCCAGCCTTTAGCCAGCGGGACTATCAGGTGGTCTTTGTCACCGGGCAGAAACGTTATGATGGCGTGATGGAACAGCTCAAGGGCACCACCATTGGCGACAACGTGGTGGTGAAACCCTACATTCCCAATATGCCAGAGGTATTGCCGAAGGTGGCGGCCATTGTGGGTCGTGCCGGGGCCACAAGCATTGCCGAAATCACGGCTGATGGAATTCCATCCATCCTGATTCCGAGTCCCTATGTGACGGCCGATCATCAGACTAAGAACGCCCGCTCGTTAGCCAACGTGGGGGCCGCCGAGATCATCAAGGAAGCCGATCTGACTGGAGAGACGCTGGTAACCAAGGCGGACCAGTTAATGACCGATGATGCTTTACGGCAAGATATGGCGTCCGCTTCCAAGCAATTGGGAGTGCCCGACGCCGCGGACCGGGTCTTGGACGTGGTTCTTTCACTCAAGCGTGACTAGCGCGCTAATCCAGTAAGTGGGAGGTGTGCGGCTGTGAAGTTTCGGTTGAACCGCAACGACAAGAAGCAACAAGAAACGTTAACGCCCTGGGAGAACTACCAGCGAAAGGCCGCGGCTCAGCGGAAGCAAGCTAAAGCACCCAAATGGATTCATCAAGCCAAACGAATTGGGGACAAGCTTCCCCGACTCAAGCACCAGCGTAACCGGAAGCTGATCCGTCGATTAACGATCCTATTGACCAGCTTTGCGGTGGTCATTGCGGCGATGGTCTACCTGATCTCGCCACTCAGTCATCTGCAATCCGTAACGGTGCGCGGGACCCAAGCGCTGAGTGCCCAGCGGGTTCAGCAGGCCATCCAGTTACGGCCGGGTGATTCAATCTTTAAGCTACTGGGGCATACGCAACGCTTGGAACAACGGGCCCCACAGCGAAATTCACGGCTGAAAAAGGTGACCATTCACTTCAAACGGCCCAATCAGGCCACGGTTCGGGTGACCGAATACGCAACTGCGGGTTACGTGATGAAGCAGAATCGTTACTATGAGGTCTTGGAAAATGGTATTGTTAGTGAACAATCGGTCACGCAACCTAAGAGTGGCACGCCGGTGTACGGCAGCTTTAAAAATGCAAAAACGCTCCACCGCATGATTTTGCAATATGCACAGCTGGATTCGGAGATTAAGCGCAATATCAGTGAAATTCATGATGCGCCGAATAAAGACAATCCCAATCGGGTTCATCTGTTCATGAATGATGGGAACGAAGTCTACGCCAGCATCCCAACTTTTGCCCATAAAATGGCGTATTACCCCGGGATTGCGGCGAAGATGAAGCAAAAAGGTGTGGTCAATTTGGAGGTTGGGGCGTACTCGTACCCCTTTACAAAATAATTCATTTTGATTGCAACGGTGAAAAAGCGTCAATTAGGCTTTTTCAACCCCTAGTAAATGTGGTAAACTGAAAAATAATTAGGGGAAAAAGCGAATTCATGCAGTGTTGATATTAGATTAACTTAGGAGGTTCCTTTTTCTATGGATAATTCAGGGATGTACGTTGGTCTCGATATAGGAACCACCTCAATAAAAGTCATTGTTGCTGAGAATGTTAAAGGGCAAATGAACGTTATTGGTGTGGGAAACGAACGTTCGAATGGTGTCAGCCGCGGCGTAATCGTGGATATTGACAAGGCAGCTGAAGCGATTCAGCGCGCCGTTCGACAAGCCGAAGAGAAGGCCAGCATCGAAATTCACGATGTGATTGTGGGAATTCCCGCAAATATGTTAAAAATTGAACCATGTAGCGGGATGATTGCCATTGACGATCAGTCTCGCGAAATTACCGGACGTGACGTTCAGACGGTGGCCAATGCTGCCTTGATTCAGAGCTTGCCACCGGAACGCGAGGTCGTTGACATCTTAGCCGACGAATTTGTGGTCGATGGTTTTGACGGGATTAAAGATCCCCGCGGCATGGTGGGCGTGCGCCTCGAGATTCACGGGACGCTGTTTACCGGACCAAAGACGATCATGCACAATACCCGCAAAGCTGTGGAACAGGCCGGTCTTAACCTGCGCGGAACAGTTATTAACCCGATGGCTCAAGGTATGATGGTCATGAACGATGGTGAACAAGATTTTGGGACCATTTTGGTGGATCTCGGCGGGGGTCAGTCGACGGCCGCGGTGATTCACGATCATCAGTTAAAATACATTGATGTCGACCAGGAGGGTGGTCAGTTCATCACCAAGGATATTTCGGTGGTCCTGAACACGTCTTTGGACAGTGCGGAGAAGTTAAAGCGTGATTACGGTTACGCTGACTCAACGCAGGCAAGCGACGAAGATGAATTTCCAGTTGACGTTGTTGGTCAAAGCCAACCAACGCCGATTTCGGAAAAATACTTAGCTGAAATCATTGAAGCGCGACTCGATCAGATTTTCCAGCGATTACGGTCAAACCTAGACAAGGTCCAAGCCTTAGAATTACCGGGGGGTATTGTGTTGACCGGTGGTGTCGCGGCACTACCAGGCATCACTGACTTGGCGACGGATGCGTTTGGGACGAACGTACGGGTCTACGTGCCCGATCAAATGGGGCTTCGGCACCCATCGTTCACGCTGGCCTTGGCTTTAGTGAAATACTTTGGGGGATTGAGTGAGATTGACTTGCTCATTAAGAGTGCTTTGACGGGCTCCACCCAACTAGCCGATGAAACTGATGAGATTCGGTCCCGTGAGGCTGCACAAGAGGCAGCGAATAACGCGGCAAACCAATCTGCTCAGACGCCGAAGGCCAAACAACCAAAACAAAAGAAAAAGCGAACTGACGGGTTCCGGAAGTTCTTTAGCGACTTCTTCGACTAACGCGAGATGGAGGAATACACAAATATGGAATACTCACTAGATTCAGCGCAAAATCACGGCGCGAATATCAAAGTTATCGGTGTCGGAGGCGGGGGTAACAACGCCGTCAACCGAATGATCACCGAAGATGTCAAGGGTGTCGAATTTATCGTGGCCAACACCGATGTTCAGGCCCTCGAAGCCTCAAAGGCTGAAACCAAGATTCAACTTGGGCCGAAGCTGACCAAGGGTCTCGGTGCCGGGGCCAACCCAGAAGTGGGGGCCAAGGCGGCCGAAGAAAGCGAAGAACAGATTACGGAAGCCTTAGACGGTGCCGACATGGTCTTTGTGACCGCCGGCATGGGCGGGGGAACCGGTAACGGGGCTGCCCCAATCGTGGCTAAGATTGCCAAGGATAGCGGCGCACTGACGGTTGGGGTTGTCACCCGACCATTTAGTTTTGAAGGCCCCCGGCGGGCACGGTTTGCCGCTGAAGGGGTTGCCGCAATGAAGGAAAGCGTGGATACGCTGATCGTCATTGCCAACAACCGTTTATTAGAAATTGTCGACAAGAAGACGCCGATGATGGAAGCCTTCCAAGAAGCCGATAATGTTCTACGTCAAGGGGTTCAAGGGATTTCTGATCTGATCACGAGCCCAGGCTACGTGAACTTGGACTTTGCCGATGTGAAGACCGTCATGAAGGATCAGGGCGCTGCCTTAATGGGAATTGGGTCTGCCAACGGCGAAAACCGGACGGAAGATGCCACCAAGAAGGCAATTTCCTCACCGTTGCTGGAAGTTTCCATCGATGGTGCCGAACAAGTCTTGCTGAACATCACGGGTGGGCCGGACCTGTCCCTGTTTGAAGCCCAAGCCGCTTCACAGATTGTTTCCGATGCTGCTACCAGCGATGTCAACATTATCTTTGGGACGTCCATTGACGAAGAACTCGGCGATGAGGTTCGAGTCACCGTGATTGCCACGGGAATCGACAAGAAAAAAGAAGAACGTGAAGCAGCCCAACACAGTCGCGTTGCCCGGCGTGAAGCCAGTCAGTCGACGAACGCCGAAGCCACGACCAAGCAAGCCACGCAGGATACCGACAAGGATCCATTCGGCAATTGGGACATTCGCGAACCCGCTCACCGCCCAGAACCGAAACCAAGTTCATCCCGTGATGAATTTGCGGGCGTCGACAAGCCAGATTTCAACATTTTCAACCCAAGCTCGAACAGTGATAATGCGGCTGACGACAGCAATAAGGGTGAGGATACGCCACCATTCTTTAAGCGGCGGCGCAAGTAATCCCATTCTGGTAGGAATCGTTATGAGAGGAGTGGCCAACCATGGCGGAGAAGTTTAGTCTTAGCAAATTTTTCGGTGTGAACGATGATTATGACGAAGACTATCAGGAACCTGAATCAGCTCCGGTAGCGAAACCAACGCCAGCTCCCCCTAATCGGCCGGTTGATAGTCGAAAGGTGGTTGCCATGCGCAATGCAAAACCCAATGCTAGCCACATTGCCATTTGTGAGCCGCGAATCTACTCCGATGCCAAGTCAATTGCCAAGCAACTCACGGGCGGCGATGCCGTCATCGTGAACTTTGCTCGGGTTGACGAGACTCAAGCGCAACGGATTGTGGATTTTCTTAACGGAACAGCATTTGCAGTGGGCGGCGAAATTAAGCGGATTGGTGAACAGATCTTTCTGTGCACCCCGCATAACTTTGAAGTTAGCGGAGACGTCGCAGCTAATTTAGGAACGCAGTTTACGAAGTAAAGGAGCGACGCCTTGTTAACGATAGTGAATCTTATTTTTCAAGTCCTCAGCTGGGCCGTTAGTGCATACATCCTGTTAATTGTGGTCTATGCGTTAATGAGCTGGTTACCGGGGGCTTACCAGTCCAAATTGGGCCAATTAATTGGTCGACTGGTCGAACCATTTCTAAGTTACTTCAATTTCATTTCGGTAGGACCCTTAGGTTTCGGCCCGGTTGTGGCCATTATCGTCCTATCCTTAGTCCAATACGGGCTACAATACTTGCAATACATTGTTTTGAATCTGCTGGTTTAATCCGTCGAGGGGAGGCTTGAGACGTGGATGAGAACGTGATGCAACATTTCCGGCCCGACGAGGCATCCTTCATTGATGCCGTTGGGGGCTGGCTCCAACAGGTGGCCGATGAATATCGGCCCGTCCTCACGCATTTCTTGAACCCACGGCAAGTATACATTGCCACCACGTTGGCCCACCGCGCCGATGTGAAAGTTCAATTCAGCGGGGGACATCAGCTGGCGGAGATGCAACGGGCGCTGTTTTTCCCAGATTACTATGAACCCGAACCTCAGGACTTTGATTTAGCCTTACTGCGGGTGGACTATCCGGTGAAATTCGCCACGTTGCACCACAGCCAAATTCTCGGAACCTTACTGGGATCAGGGATTGAAAGAGAAATCTTAGGGGACATTTTGACTGACGGCGAGGTGTGGCAAGTGGTCACGGAAGCCGGCATGGCGGACTACTTAACGAGTCAGGTCGATCACATCGGCCGCGTCAAGGCTCGATTAGTCGTCAGTGACTTTGCCGCGTTGATTCAGCCAATCGATGAGTGGGAGGCCGAATCGGCAACCCTATCATCGCTACGGTTAGATAACATCGTGGGGACCGGGTTTCATTTGTCGCGACACCGCGCGAAGGCACTCATCGAGGGCAATCACGTGCGGGTTAATTGGACGGAAACGCTCAAACCGGATTACGAACTCGACGTTGCGGACATTGTGTCCGTACGCGGATTTGGCCGGGTTCGATTGGATGAGGTTGCCGGTCGGACGAAAAAGGAAAAAATTCGGGTCACCCTAGCGGTGTTGAAGAAATAGATGCGGAGGGAACACAATGGTACTGAGTCCATTAGACATTCATAATAAAGAGTTTGGCACGAAGATGCGTGGTTACAACGTTGATGAGGTCAACGACTTCTTGGATCAAGTGATTAAGGATTATCAAATTACGTTGAACCACAACAAAGAGTTAGAAGAACAATTAGATGCAGCTAACGAGAAACTCAAGTATTTTAACGACTTGAAGGACTCCTTGAACCAATCCATTCTGGTGGCACAAGAAGCGGCGGATAAAGTGAAGGCCAACTCTCAAAAGGAATCCGAAATCATTATCAGAGAGGCGCAGAAGCAAAGCTCTGATATTGTTTCTGAGGCCACGAACAAGGGCAATCAGATCATGGATGAGGCTTCCAAACGGGCCAAGAAGCTGGCCGTCGAAACCGATGACTTGAAGAAGAGTACGCGGGTCTTCCGTCAACGCCTGCAAGTCATGCTGGAAAGTCAGTTGGAGGTCGTGAAGTCCAACGACTGGGACAGCCTGTTGAAGGAAGGGTCCATGTCGAGTTACGAGGAAATCAAGAAGGTCGTCGGCGACCGGCTTGACAACGACCCGGCCCAAGGCGTAAACTCAGATGCATCGCAACCACAACCGGTAGCGCCCGTGACGGAAACGCCAGTGGAAGAAGCACCGGTGACGGATACGAATGATGATAATGGCGAGACCGTTGTGATTTTCCCAGATAACGATCAACCGCATTTTGACCAAGATAATAAATAAAAAGGCAGAGAAATCCGCCGACTAAAGCAGAGGGTACCAGCGAGTTAGCGATAGTGGAAGGCTAACATCCGACCTGTTTAGTGGGTATCATTCTCCAAGTCCCGTGGCTGAACCAACAGTAAGCGACGGCGGAACACCCCGATACGGTGTGTTGAGGGAAGACGGTGTCAACCGTCTTCTGAATTTGGGTGGTACCACGAACGATTTCGTCCCTTGCGGCGAGGTCGTTTTTTGTATGTCTAAGGTTAGTGGCTGCTGCAGTCGTATCTAGCTGATTGTGTAGGCGGTCGAGATGCCGCTGGTTCGATGAGCTGGTCTGGTTAAGTTTAAGTTGAACTGGGATCAATCGTGGCGGATGATAACCGCAGTTTAAGCCGTGAGGGCGGTCCGCTAGATGCTCAGCCGTGTCGTTATGCTTAGTTGACAGTGTTTTTCTGTCAGCTTAGCATAAGCCCGAGCTTGAAGACTCACGGTTCTTGTGTGGCTTCAAGTCGTGGCCACGGCGTTCCAGCGTCTAGCGGACTGCCCGGTAAGGCGAAAGATAATACAATATAGATGATAAATCCGGTGCGGTTGACCGGTGAGCTGAGGCCAGAAGCGGCTTGAGCTCACCGGTTCACCAACCGTGAGGACAGTAAAATAAAGGAGGAAATGACGGTATGCGAGTGAAAGACACGTTAAACTTGGGTAAAACCAAATTTAAAATGCGTGGCAATTTGCCAGTAAAAGAAGTCGAACGGCAAAAAGTCTGGGCTGAAAACAAGATTTACGAAGCCCGTCAAAAATTAAATGAGGGGAAGCCAACGTTTATTCTGCACGATGGCCCGCCATATGCCAATGGTCCCATTCACATGGGCCATGCGCTGAACAAGGTTTCTAAGGACATTATCGTCCGTTACAAGTCCATGAGTGGTTACCGGGCACCTTACGTTCCGGGTTGGGATACCCATGGTCTGCCCATCGAACAACAATTGACGAAGGCCGGTTACGACCGGAAGAAGATGTCGACCGCTGACTTCCGGGATCTTTGCCGCGAGTATGCGTTAAAGCAAGTCAACTTGCAGCGTGACGGTTTCAAACGGTTGGGTGTTTCTGCCGAATGGGACAACCCGTACCTGACGTTGAAGCCAGAGTTTGAAGCTGCCGAGGTCCGTGTCTTTGGCGAAATGGCCAAGCGTGGCCTGATCTACAAGGGGAAGAAGCCTGTGTACTGGTCATGGTCTTCCGAATCCGCAATGGCTGAAGCCGAAGTGGAATACCACGATGTGACATCACCATCCGCCTTTTACGGTGAAAAAGTCATTGACGGCAAGGGCGTCCTAGACGACGACACCTACCTGGTGGTTTGGACCACGACGCCGTGGACCATTCCGGGTTCTGAAGGGATTACCATTGATGCCGGTATCGAATACGCCGTCGTTCAACCCGCCGGTGAAGACCGTAAGTTTGTCCTGGCCAACGAATTAGTGGCCGAGAACGCCGAACGTTTTGGCTGGAAAGATGTCAAAGTGCTGAAGACCGTGATGGGGCAAGACATGGACAACATTATTGCCCAACACCCCTTCATCGCCGACCGGAAGCTGGTCGTGATGTTGGGCGATTTCGTCACCACCGACTCTGGGACCGGACTGGTGCACACCGCGCCCGGTTTAGGGGAAGACGACTTTAACGTCGGTAAGTTGTACAATTTACCCGTCATCGTACCAGTCAACGACCAAGGCTACATGACGGCCGAGGCCGGTCCTGATTTCGATGGCGTCTTCTACGACGATGCCAACCAGATTGCCTTGGACAAGTTGAAGGCAGCCAACGCGCTGTTGAAGTACATGCCTTACGAACACAGTTATCCCTTTGACTGGCGGACCAAGAAGCCCGTTATCTTCCGGGCAACGCCACAGTGGTTCGCATCCGTGGACAAGATTCGTGATGAAATTCTAGCCACGTTGAAGGACGTGAAGTTCCAACCTGACTGGGGTCAACGGCGTTTGGCCAACATGATTAAGGACCGGGGCGACTGGGTTATTTCTCGTCAACGGGTCTGGGGTGTACCGCTGCCTATCTTCTATGGTGAAGACGGAGAAGCCATCATCACGCCGGAGACGGTCGATCACGTGGCCGATCTATTCGGCAAGTATGGCTCCAACATCTGGTTCAAACGCGAAGCCAAGGACCTGTTGCCCGAAGGCTTTACCAGTGAACATTCGCCTCACGGTGAGTTCACTAAGGAAACCGACATCATGGATGTTTGGTTCGACTCCGGTTCGTCTCACCAAGGGGTGCTGGCCGAACGCGATTACCTGGACTTCCCGGCCGACCTTTACCTGGAAGGGTCCGACCAGTACCGTGGTTGGTTCAACTCTAGTCTGATCACAAGCGTTGCCGCCACCGGCAAGGCACCGTACAAGCAGGTCGTTTCCCAAGGGTTTACGTTGGATAAAGACGGTCACAAGATGTCCAAGTCACTGGGTAATACAATTGCGCCGGACGAAATCATCAAGAAGATGGGGGCCGACATCGTCCGCCTCTGGGTCACTTCCGTGGATTCCTCAGCCGATGTGCGGGTCACCACTGAAGGCTTCGTGAAGATTTCCGACAGCTACAAGAAGCTGCGGAACACCATGCGTTACTTGTTGGCCAACACCAGTGATTTCGATCCGAAGACCGATGCCGTGGCCTTTGACCAATTAGCATCCGTGGATCGTCACATGCTCTACAAGCTCAACGCATTTACGAAGAGTGTGGAAGCCCACTACGACAACTTCGACTTCCTGAACATTTACAAGGAATTGATCAACTTTGTCGTGACGGACCTATCCGCCTTCTACCTGGACTTTGCCAAGGACATTCTGTACATCGATGCCGCCGACAGCAAGGCCCGTCGCTCGATGCAAACGGTCTTCTATCAGATTGCCGTTAGTCTGACCAAGCTCATCACGCCAATCCTGCCACACACGGCCGAAGAACTCTGGGGCTTCTTGAAGGAACCCGAAGACTTCGTTCAATTGGCCGAAATGCCAAAGGTATTGGACATGGACGATGCCAATGAAGTGGCAGATAGCGGTGAAAATTCTGCTTGGGATCACTTCATGAAGTTGCGGAGCCACGTCTTGAAGGCGTTGGAAGAAGCACGGGATGCCAAGCTGATTGGGAAGGCCGCTGAAGCCCACCTCGACTTGTACGTTGACGACCAGACCAAGACGCTGTTGGATAAGCTGGACATCAATGTTCAACAAATCTTGCTGGTTTCCGGCCTAGACTTTGCTGCCTTAGATCAAGCGCCAGCCGATGCGTTGACCTTTGACCACCTGGCCGTGAAGGTAACCGCCGCTGCCGGTGAGGTCTGCGATCGTTGCCGGTTGACCAAGGAAGATGTCGGCAGCGATGCTGATTATCCTCACTTCTGTGCCCGTTGTGCCGCTATCGTTCGGGAAAACTTCCCCGAAACGGCAACGGAAGGTTTTGACGAGAAGTAGTCGGTCGTCTTGATCACATTAAGCTAAGCTAAAATTTAAGGCGTGCTGCCCAGCCTCACCCAAGCGTGAGGGCCGGACAGCACGCCTTTTTGCAGGACGAGCCGGTGATCCGCGACGGTCAAGCCCCCGCGTTTGCGGTCGACCGGTCAAGCGAGTATAATTCGAACTATGTATGGGAGGGAATACCATGTTAACCGGAAAAGTAAAGAGTTACAGTGAACAACGCGGTTTTGGATTTATTACCACGCCAGAAGGTGAAGATGTCTTCGTGTACTACACGGGCATTATCGGTGAAGGCGAAGGCTTTCGTAAGCTGGAACCCGGCCAAACCGTGCAATTCGTGATTGTCCAAGGGATTCGTGGGCCACAGGCAGCTAAGGTGACGCCCGTTGTCACGGGGACCACGGAGGAGGTTTAACATGGATTTAGAAGAACACGTTGAATCCACCGAGGAACTCTATGACGGTGTGATTGTGAAATTAGAACGACAGAGTGTTCGGCTACCCAACGGCGATACCGCGACCAGAGAGATTGTGCGGCACGCGGGAGCCGTGGGGATTCTAGCGTTAACCGACGATCATAAGATGATTTTGGAACGGCAATGGCGGGCACCTATCGCCGCTGCGACATTGGAGATTCCAGCTGGCAAGCTAGACAGCCGGGATGCCGATAACGTCGAACACGCGGTGATTCGCGAGTTGAACGAAGAGATCCGCTACCAACCGGGTCAGTTAAAACGAATTACTGGATTTTACTCTAGCGTAGGATTCTCCGACGAATATATGACATTGTTTCTGGCTACGGATTTAAAACCCGTGACGACGAAGTTACCCCGTGACCGCGGCGAAAACTTGGAGCTTTTGACGGTCACGAAGCAGGAAGCACAGGCCATGATTGCGAGCGGCGAGATTAATGACGCCAAGACGATTACGGCCATCTATTACTGGCTATTGCAGAAGTAGGTGACAGCAATGAACGATGATTGGCAAGATCATAACGAACCGCCCAAGACCAGAGCGGATTATCGGCGGGAACAAGAGCAGGCTGAAAAGGACTTTCAGGAGCGCGACCGCAAACGGGTTCAAGTCGAAAAGGAATATGCGCGAAAACACGGCAATCCCAAGGGCAACGAACCGACCGAAGAACCACCCATGGATCAGCGGGTCAGCCCAACTGAAGTGAAACAAAAGCGGCTGGGTCATCGCCTCAATTGGGCGATTTTTTGGTTAAGTGCCCTGATAATCGTAGTCTATCTAATTTTGTTTTTTGTGCACTAATTTAGCTGAGAGTCGTTGAGTGGCGGGCGTGACTAGGCGGCTGACCACTGGTATTTTCAGCAATTTTAAAAATTTTAAGGAGCGACAACCCACATGACATTTGGAATTCTTTGCGCCATGGAAGAAGAAATCAAGGAACTACACGATGCGTTACAAGACGCTAAGACCACCGACATCCACGGTCTTGAATTTTACGAAGGAACCATTAGTGGTCAAGCCGTTGTGCTGGTTCGTTCCGGGATTGGTAAAGTTGAGGCTGGTTTAACGACTGCTTTACTGATTACCCAGTTCAACGTGGATCTGGTGATTAACTCTGGTTCTGCCGGTGCCTTGGCGCCCGATCTGAACATTGGGGATGTCGTGGTCTCGACGGAAACGGCCTACCACGATGCCGATGCCCGGGCCTTTGGTTACGCATACGGTCAATTACCTCAACAACCGGCTCGGTTTACCGCTTCGAAGGAATGGGGCGAAAAGATTGTGGCCGCCGCGGCCGATACCGGTTTGACGACGAAGCTGGGCTTGATCGTCTCTGGTGATCAATTCTTGAATAGCCCAGAAACAATCAAGGCCATCATGGGTCACTTCCCGGATGCCTTATCCGGTGAAATGGAAGGGGCCGCAGTCGGTCAGGTTGCCCACCAATTTGAGGTGCCTTATGTCGTGGTGCGGGCGATGTCCGATAATGCCGACAACGATTCCGGTGTTAACTTTGATGATTTTATTATTGATGCGGGACACCGTTCTGCACAGATGTTATTAGCCCTGTTAGCCGCACAAGACTAACTCGGCCGTTCAGGAGGTTTTTAGGGTGAAAGAGATTCATATTGATAACAGTCACGCCGTTCAGGAAATTTACCTGGATAACGCCGCGACGACGCCAATGGCCCCAGAGGTCTTGGCGGAGATGACCGACAAAATGGCCAACGTGTACGGAAATGCCTCCACGCTGTATGGCCTGGGCCGGCAAGCCCACACCGTGATGGAAAACAGCCGGCAGGTCATTGCCAACAGTATCAACGCGGCCAGTGACGAGGAAATTATTTTTACCAGTGGCGGTAGTGAGGGCGATAACACGGCCATTACGCAGACTGCCCATGCCCGGCAGTCTTTGGGCAAGCACATTATTACCACGGCGATTGAACATGAGGCGGTCCTAAAACCGCTCCACGCCCTCGAAGAACAGGGGTTTGACGTGACCTATCTGCCGGTCGACGAACACGGGCGGATCAGCCTGGATGACTTCAAGGCCGCACTGCGAGACGATACGATCCTCGTGACGATCATGATGGGCAACAACGAAGTGGGGAGCCGGATGCCGATTCACGAGATTGGTGAGATCTTGAAGGATCATCAGGCCTGGTTCCACACGGATGCCGTGCAGACGTATGGCCTGCTGGATATTGATGTTCAGCGCGACCATATCGATATGCTCTCGACGTCGGCCCACAAGATTAACGGTCCCAAGATGATCGGATTTCTTTACAAACGTGAGGGCATCAACTTCCCTAGCCTGATTAAGGGGGGCGACCAGGAGGAAAAGCGCCGTGCCGGCACGGAAAATGTCCCGGCTATCGCTGGTTTTGCCAAGGCTGCCGAACTCCTGACGCCGGAGGTCAAGGCCGAAAAGCGGGCCCGCTTCCACGGCTTCAAGGAACAGGTCGTTCAGGGCCTGACTGCCAATGGCGTGGACTTTGCGGTCAATGGGTCGCTGGAGGGGGAAAACCTCGATCACGTCCTGAACATTTGGATCAAGGGGATCTCCACGTACGTGATGCAGACCAATTTGGACCTGGCTGGGATTGCCGTTTCCGGTGGTTCCGCCTGCACGGCCGGTTCCATTGAACCGTCCCACGTCTTAACGGCGATGTTTGGCGAAAAGAGTCCCCGGATCGCGGAGTCCATTCGGCTATCCTTTGGCCAACAGACGACCAGTGACGAGATCGACGCGTTCATCAAGAACGTGACGGCCATCGTCAAGCGACTAAATAAGAAGCACAGTGAGGTGAAGTAGGATGTTATTCGAAAAGCAAATGCAAGTTGATGGCGACCCGGATATTTACGAATTGAATCCAAAAGTGAAGTCCTATGCCTTGAAGGACGTGGGGTTCCAACTCTCCAACGCCGGCAACTACACGTTGGAACGGTCGGTAGACCCAACGTCGCCGTACAACCGGAATCAAATGTTGCGGGTGGTGGTTGCGAAGGATCTCAGCGGCTTTAAGATGTCGACAACCAACGCCTCCGGTAATCGCCGGATCAATATTTTCAAGGGGACGCACGCCAAGGGTAATGTGGAACAGTATCACTTTATCTTGCAGAACCTGATTGACCGTGAGATTATTCAAAAAAAGGCTTAATGTGTGACAGACTTATCGTTCACCAGTAATTGCGGGTGGCGGTAAGTCTTTTTTGGTAGGTAAGGCAACTCGCTACTCGCGGTGGGCGGCTTGCCTCCTGTTTTCTGAAAGGAAACGCCAGGCTTGCAAATCACCGGTAAAATAGGTAAACTAGGCAATACTGGATTTATGCGACCTTCAAATCGTAGATTCTCCAGAATCTGAATGAAATGATGGTGATACCATGCAGGACAACAGCCAAACGCGAGTTGTCGTTGGTATGAGTGGCGGTGTCGATTCTTCCGTCGTGGCTTTGCGGCTTAAGCAGCAGGGTTATGATGTGATCGGCGTCTTCATGAAGAATTGGGACGATACGGACGAGAATGGTGTTTGTACCGCCACGGAAGATTACAAGGATGTAGCCAAGGTTGCCTCAGAGATTGGGATTCCTTACTACTCGGTTAACTTTGAAAAGGAGTATTGGGACCGCGTGTTCACGTACTTCTTGGACGAGTACAAGAAGGGCCGGACGCCCAACCCCGACGTGATTTGCAACAAGGAAATCAAGTTTAAGGCGTTCTTGGACTATGCCTTAGAGTTGGGTGCGGACTACATTGCAACCGGCCACTACGCGCAGTTGACGCGTGATGAGAACGGTGATGCCCACTTGATGCGGGCCGTTGATCAGAATAAGGATCAGACGTACTTCCTGAGTCAGCTCTCCAAGGAGCAGTTGGATCGCGTGATGTTCCCAATCGGTGATCTGGTTAAGCCCCAGGTCCGTGAGATTGCGAAGAACGCTGGTTTGGCAACCGCTGATAAGAAGGATTCCATGGGTATCTGCTTTATCGGTGAGAAGGGCCACTTCAAGGACTTCTTGAACACGTACTTGCCTGCCAAGCCCGGCAAGATGATGACCGTTGACGGCGAGATCAAGGGTGATCACGCCGGCCTGATGTACTACACGATCGGTCAGCGTCGTGGTCTGGGTATCGGTGGCGACGGCGAGGACAACGAGCCATGGTTTGTGATCGGTAAGGACCTGACGAAGAACATCCTGTACGTGGGGAAGGGGTATCACAACCCGCACCTCTACGCGACCCATCTGTCGGCTTCCGACATTCACTGGGTGAACACGATTGATCGCGGCAGTGACTTCCACTGCACGGCGAAGTTCCGTTACCGGCAAAAGGACACCGGCGTGACGGTTCATCTGAGCGAAGATGGCCAGCAGGTCACGGTAGAGTTCGACGATCCCGCCCGTGCGATTACACCGGGTCAGGCCGTTGTCTTCTACAATGGTGACGAGTGCTTGGGCAGTGCCATCATCGACGCCGCTTACAACAAGGACCGCGAATTACAGTTGATTTAGGCTTGGGTGGCGGATTTAATCACGCCACCAGGTTTCAACGCCTAATCTTTGACGACTTAAATAAACGCAACCTAAAAGTTGAAAGATAGAACGCAGCTAGGATTCCTGGTGTGACAAGGATAACAACCATGATAATATGATCGTCGCGTACTGGCCGCCTTACCGTTCGTCAAATTTGGTCTGGATCGCTGTGGAAAGGATCGGGAAAAGCCAAAGTGCTGTCTTTTCCCTCGCTTTGAGCCGGAAATTCACGTCTCAAAGTCGCCAGTTTCCAAGCAAAATCACTTGGAAACTCCCACGGCTGAGACCAAATTTGACTCACTCACGGCTACATGAGATGTAGCCAATTAAACTGGCAGAACGTTGCCACTCCAGCGATGTCCCCGCACATTTAGTCGATTTCAACTATTGTAACCGGAGGCAGCCAGAGATGTAGGTAGCCGTGACAGCGCCGGAATCTCTGACTGACGCAGGTGGTCGTTGATGATTAATTTTATGGCGATAAGCCTTGTCAGCTGGGGACTGGAGCGTGTTCGTGAATTTTCAACCTTTAGATTGCAATACTTACCCGTTAATGAGGTCGTCCTCGTTAGCGGGTTTTTGGGATTTTTCGCAGTTGTTTCTTTGAAAAATAAGGAAAAACTGGCATAATAAGGTGATATGGCTGTTTCTCCCGGTCGCCGCTGGTTTGTGCGGCCGTGGGAGCAGTTGTTCATGAACGATTAATCCTGAAAAAAGAAAGGCAGGCACCGCGCTTTGAAATTATACTTTGTACGCCATGGGAAGACACAGTGGAATTTAGAGGGCCGGTTTCAAGGAGCTGGTGGCGATTCTGAGCTGTTAACCGAAAGCTACCAGCAAATGGTTCAAGTGGGTCGTTTCCTGCGTCATACGCGTTTTCAGCACGCTTATTCGAGCCCCATTCGCAGAGCCCGGATTACGGCCCAACACGTGGTGAAGGAACTGCACCAACACGTGCCCTTGACCCTGATGAGTCGGCTGGAGGAATTTCATCTGGGTAAGTTGGAAGGGATGGCCTTTGACGATGTGAAGCAGCAATTCCCAGCCGAATTAGATGCCTTTCGTAATCATCCCGATCAGTATGAGACGAGCCGGGTTGGCGGGGAAACCTTCCAAGAGGTCATTGATCGAATGACGCCGGGGATTCAAGCTATTGTCGCGGCAAATCCGCAACCGCAAGCCAATGTGTTGGTGGTGAGCCACGGGGCCGCGCTGAACGCCGAGATTAACGCCTTGTTGGGGACACCACTCCCGGATCTGCGGAAACGCGGTGGCCTGCGCAATACCAGTGTCACGGTATTGGAAACGACGGATGGCGGCCGGAATTTCGAACTCCGGGATTGGAACGATACGAGCTTCTTAACGGCGACAGCAACGCCGACCGATACGATTTAGAAGATAAGGTGATTAGAGAAATGACGGCACAACAGACAGGGCAAGGTCGCGAGCAAGACAAACAACGCTCTGAACAAATGGTTCATGAATTGGTACAGCGAATTGACGGGCACCCCGGCGACGCGGATGCCTATTACGAATTAGCAACGGTCTTGGTGGATCTCAACTCCTTTGCGCAGGCTGAGGAATTACTGATGAAGGCACTGGGATTATTTGCCGCGCAACCGGCAACGGTGGAGAAATTACATTACGGCCTGGGTAACGTCTATTACGCGGCGCAGGACTACACGAAAGCCATTGCCCAGTTTGACCAACTCGGTGCACAACTGAAGGGCGCCGGTTACCTGATGATGGCGCAGAGCTATATGGCTAGCGGTGACCATAAACGTGCGTTGGTCTTTGGATTAACGGCCTTGGGCAGTCAACCCAAGGATGTCGCAACCTTACAGGTCGTGGCGGAGAACCTTTTAGCGCTCGGAAACATGGCCCAGGCCGCCCAGTACTACGACCAAGTACTGCAGTTGGACGCGAACAATGGACGGGCTAACTTTGACCGTGGATTGGTTGCGATGGTTCAGGGTGAGAACTATGGACCGTATTTCAAGGCGGCGCAGACGTTAGATCCCGCTTATTTTGAGAAGGGTCAGAAGAAGCTAGCCGATATCGAACGGTTTATTCAGACCCAAAAGGGCCAACCGGATACGCCGGAGCAGTAGGGAGGAGACAAGCAGATGGCAACCGAATCACTGGACTTATTTGCGGCGGACCGTCATGATCAGGCCGATTACGTGGTCGGCACCGTCAGCGCGGTCTTCTTTGCCAGCCAGGATAGTTTTTACAAGGTCATGTTAGTCAAGGTATCCGAAACCAGTCTAGACTGGCACGAAGACGAGATCGTAGTGACCGGGAACTTTGCCGATGTGAAGGACGACGTGACCTATCGCTTTACCGGCAAAAAGGTCGAACATCCCAAGTACGGGGTGCAATTTCAGGCGGATAACTATCAAAACGAAACGCCAACCTCCCGTAGCGGCGTCATTGCCTATTTGAGTGGCGACGACTTCCCGGGCCTGGGGAAGAAAACGGCGACCAAGATTGTCGATCAACTGGGCACCAATGCGATTGAAAAGATTCTGGATGACAGTGACGTTTTGACCCCACTCGGGCTATCCGCCAAGGTGGTGGCCACGCTGGTGAGCCAATTACAGACCAACAATGGGATGGAACAGATCATTATTGGGCTAAATGGCTACGGTTTTGGGAGTACGTTGGCCGCGGCGATTTATAACCGTTACGAGGCGAAGACCCTCGACGTTATTCATGATAATCCTTATCAACTGGCCGAAGACATCACGGGGGTCAGCTTCAAACGGGCCGACCAGATTGCCACCCAGCTGGGCTATGCCGCGGATCGTCCCGAACGTTTGCGCGCCGGACTCCTTCAGACGTTGACCGATTTGTCGGTGGCAAATGGGGACACCTACACGACGGCCAAGCCGCTGTTGGCGAATACCTTGAGTCTCCTGGAAAATGCACGCAATGTGCGGTTGAATCCGCAAGATATTGCCGATCAGTTGTTGGAACTCGCCAAACAGCAAAAGGTGGTCGGTGACGATCAGCGAATTTACCTAAAGTCGTTGTACGATGCGGAATGGCAGATTGCCGAGCATTTACAGCGCCTGCTACAGGGGGGCGACGATGAGCAGAAATTCAGCGATGAGGCCATTTCCAAGCAGATCCGGATCGTGGAGAAGCAGGCGGACATCGTTTACGATGAGTCCCAGACGACCGCACTGACCGCCGCGGTTAAGGCCAAGATCATGTTGCTGACCGGGGGGCCAGGGACCGGGAAAACGACGATTATTCGCGGCTTGGTCAATCTCTATGCGCGACTCCACGAGGTCTCATTGGACATCAATGAATACAAGGAGAAGCCCTTTCCCGTGCTACTGGCCGCGCCGACTGGCCGTGCGGCTAAACGGATGAGCGAATCTACCGGGTTGCCGGCCAGTACAATTCACCGGTTGCTGGGGTTAACGGGGCGTGAAGAGGACCTAGACGCCGCGGCGACCAAGGATCTGGAGGGTGGCCTATTGATCATTGATGAAACGTCAATGGTCGATGTTTACCTGATGAAGACGCTGTTACGGGCCGTGCCGGTAGGGATGCAGGTGATTCTCGTGGGCGATAAGGATCAGTTGCCCTCGGTGGGACCGGGACAGGTTTTCCACGATCTCTTAGCCAGCGATCAGCTCCAGAAGATTCAACTGGATACCATTTACCGGCAGGGGGATGGGTCATCGATCATTCCGCTGGCCCACGCCATCAAGAATGGACAGCTACCGGCGGACTTTACGCAGAATCAACCCGACCGGTCGTTCATTCCCTGTCACGCCAATCAGGTGGCAAATGTGATTGATCAGATCGTCGCCAAGGCCCACGCCAAGGGGTTCACGGCAAGTGATATTCAGGTGCTCGCCCCAATGTATCGGGGAACGGCGGGGATTGATCGGCTCAACGTGGTCCTACAGGATATCCTGAATCCACGGAAATCTGAGCGGACCAAGGAAGTTGAATTTCGCAATCAGAAATTTCGGATTGGTGATAAGGTTCTCCACCTGGTGAACAGCCCGGAAAATAACGTCTTTAACGGCGATATTGGCACCATTACTGGAATTGATCTGAGTGCCAAGGACAAGAAGCTTAAGGCGGATCAACTAACGATTGCCTTCGAGCAGACCGAAGTGACCTATTCGCGAAATGACTGGAATCGGTTAACTTTGGCCTATTGCATGTCGATTCATAAATCGCAGGGGTCGGAATTTAAGATGGTCATTCTGCCGATGGTGGGACAGTACAACCGGATGCTACAACGTAACCTGTTGTACACGGCGGTCACGCGGGCCGCGGATATGCTGATTCTACTAGGCGAACCGAATGCGTTTACCACCTGCGTGACGAACTTGTCCGTTAATCGACGAACGACCCTGACCATGCGCATTCAGGGGGTCTTGGCCCCGGATGCCCCCGTGAAGGTGGATCCCACAGCAACTTCCGAAGCGCAGCCGGTGAAAGATGAGAAAACGGTGGCGGCGTCGGGAGAGACGACGCAAACGCCATCAGCAGACCCTGAAGCGCCCACCGAACCGGCTAACTATCGCTTAACACCGGAGCTGGTGCTCAGTCGCCAGATTGACCCGATGATTGGCATGCAGGGCATTACGCCAGAAAAATTCATGGCAAGTCACTAAAAGTCCGGCGTGAATCATTGCGTTTCCAAGCAAAGATTGCGATAATGTAAACAGTAAACTAGACAACGTGGCGGGAGCTTTGGTGACGGTCTGACGGGGAACCTTGTCGTGAAGCCGGGACCGTGACCAAAGTGCGCACCTTAAACGAAAAACGAATTTGGGGAAACCCACTGGGAGGCTGTTATGGCAGAACATGTCGAAGCTGGCAGAATGAAAGTTTTTGCACTGAATTCGAACCAGCCACTTGCGGAAAAGATTGCACAGGCCGCTGGTGTTGCCTTAGGTAAGGCGACAATCAAGCACTTTAGCGATGGCGAGATTCAGATTAGTATCGATGAAAGCATTCGGGGTGACCAATTGTTCATCATCCAATCGGTCTCTGATCCGGTCAATACCAATCTGATGGAATTGTTAATCATGGTCGATGCCGCGCGGCGGGCGAGTGCTGAGAAGATTAACGTGGTGATTCCCTACTATGGATATTCACGGGCCGATCGTAAGGCACGTTCACGGGAACCGATTACGGCCAAACTCGTGGCGTCGCTCTTACAGATGGACGGTGTCAATCGGGTGATTGCATTAGACCTGCATGCGGCTCAACTGCAAGGCTTCTTCGATATTCCGGTTGACCATTTGCAAAGCGATCGGTTGCTGGCCAGTTACTTTGAAGACAATCCCGAGATGGCGGACGATAATTTTGTCGTGGTGGCGCCTGATCATGCCGGTGTTAGCCGGGCGCGGCGGTTGGCCGAACTATTGGGCGCCCCGATTGCGATTATTGACAACCGGGATGATGCTGAGAATACCGCGCATCCCGATGCCGTCATTGGGGATGTGAAGGGCAAGCGCGCCATTCTGGTCGATGACATCATTGACACGGCCCTCCGGATCACGGTTTCTGCCAGGGCATTAAAGGCCGCTGGCGCCGCGGACGTTTACGCCTGCGCAACGCATGCCGTCTTATCCGGGCAAGCCACGGAACGGATCGATGAGTCGCCACTGGAAAAGGTAGTTTTCACCGATTCGATTCAGTTGCCAGACGAGAAAAAGAGTGATAAATTTGTGGTATTGTCGGTCGGTGAACTATTCGGCAAGGCGATGGACTTAATCTATCATCAAGAGCCGGTGGATTCCCTCTTCCACAAGGCGTTGAAGCAACATAAGCAGTAAACGACGAGAGCCGTCACGCTGGTGATGGTTCTTATTTTGTGTCATGCTGAATCAGCAAAAGAGGGGAACGAACAGCGATCGAAAGCCGGACGGTTAACGTCGTCCGGGCTTTTGGTTCGCGTTGTCGTTCGGTATTGACTAGTCAGTTTTTAGGTAAAGGAGCGAGTCACTTGAGAGGAAAACATTTTGGCATCTTGCTGGGCGTTGCGGCGTTGGTTGTGGGTGGTTTAGCCGCTTGCGGTAAATCGTCGACATCGAGTCAGTCGGGCAAGTTGGCGGCGGATCAAGAGGTTAAGCTGTCGACGAAGTCCGAGGTAACCACCTTGGATGTGTCCAAGGCGGCGGATTCAACCAGTCTAACGCAGTTGTATCATACGCAAGAGGGATTGTATCGTTTAGGTAAAAATGAGAAGCTGATCAACGCCATGGCAACCAAGACCACGGTCAGCAATGATGGGAAAACCTACGTCTTTAATCTCCGGCACGACAACCGCTGGAATGACGGAAAGACGGTTACGGCCAAGGATTACGTTTATTCCTGGCAACGGACCGTTAACCCCAAGACGGCGGCAGAATATGCCTATCTGATGGCGGGGATTAAGAACTACAGTCAAGTCCAGAACGGTAAGCTGGCGCCTAGCCAATTGGGCGTTAAGGCCGTGGGCAAGTACAAGTTAGAAGTCACGTTGAGTAAGCCCGTCGCCTACTTTAAGCTGTTGCTGGCGTTCCCAACCTTCTTCCCACAGGAACAGAGTGTCGTGGACAAGTATGGTAAGAGCTACGGTCATTCCAGCGAGAAGACGGCCTACGATGGTCCGTTTGTCATGACCAAGTGGCAGGGGACCGATCAGAATTGGCAATTGGTTAAGAACACCAAGTTCTGGGATAAAAAGAAGATTACGTTGAAAAAGATCAACTTCCAAGTGGTTGTCGATCCGTCAACGGGATTGAACCTTTATCAACAAAAGAAGTTGGACGCAACGACTTTAGACGGCACGCAGGTGGCCAATCTGAAGAACAACAAGGGGATGAAGACCTTTGTTGGCGGATCGACTTACTACATGCAAATGAACCAAAAACGGGTGAAGGCCTTACGGAACTTGAAGGTTCGTCAGGCACTGTCCATGGCAATTAACAAGCAACAGTTAGCCAAAAATGTGCTACGGGATGGTTCAAAGGCACCGTTAGGCTTTGTCTCACAAAACTTAACGCAGAACCCCAAGACCAAGGCGGACTTCGCCAAGGATGCGTACGTTAAGAGTGGCGTGACCTACGATTTGAAGCAGGCCAAGCAATTGATGAAGGCCGGCTTAAAGGCCAGTGGCACGAAAGAACTGAACTTGACGTTGATGGCTGACGATACCAGTGTGACCAAGACGGTCGCTCAGGACATTCAAGCCGATTTGCAAAAGTTACCCAACGTGAAGGTGACACTGAATACGTTGCCATACAAGACGCGGTTGAGTCGTTCCAATAGCGGTAACTTTGATCTGGTCCTGTCCAACTGGGGCGCGGACTTTGCCGATCCAATCAACTTCTTATCGTTGATGAGTACCGGGAACACCAACAATAACGGGGGCTTCTCCGACGCGAAGTACGATGACTATTTGAAACGTTCCGAGAATCAGGACGCCAATAAGCCATCGGCTCGGTACACCGATTTGGTTAATGCCGAGAAGCGGTTGATGACCCAACAAGGCGTTATCCCACTGTATCAACCCGCCACGGTTGAAATGTGGAATTCGAAGGTCACGGGTTATGTTTGGAATCCGGCCGGTATGAGTCGTGGGTACCAATGGATGCGTGTTGAAAAGTAAAAAAGTTTGAAGAGGGCTTCCTAGAGGCAGACACCGGGTCTGGCTTTGGGAGGCCCTTTGCTGTCGTTTCAGAAATGATGAAAACCGGGGCAATCGGGGGAGCGGCTGGGCGTGGTTTTCGCGAAAAAAGCGTGACTTCATGGGGTCAGTCGGAAGACTAGGAAAATTTCCGTGAATATTAGCCGATTAATATTCACAATTGAAATTCGGCATGAAACATGTTATACCTAAAGTAGTCACGATGAAAGCGAATACATAACTTGACAAGTCTAATGAAAGTTGGAGGCCAACACCATGCAATTTGAAGACTTACTGACAGAACAGAGAAATCATCGGTCAACGCATATTGACCGCGAATCGACGTTGGAAATGGTTGGGACGATTAACCGTGAAGACCATCGGGTAGCCCGAGCGGTACAAAAGCAGTTGCCTCAGATTGCGGCGGCAATCGATGCTGCCTATCCCAAGTTTGATCAGGGGGGGCGGCTAATCTATGTCGGGGCCGGCACGTCTGGTCGCCTGGGAGTGATTGATGCGACCGAGTTACAACCGACCTATGGGTTGACGGAGCAGCAGACGTTTGGCCTAATTGCCGGCGGTAACGAGGCGTTGACCCATACGTTACCTTCCGTTGAAGATTCACCGGATCTGGCGCGCGACGACTTGGCTGCCGTTCAGTTAACCGAAAACGACGTGGTTGTTGCCAGTGCCGCTTCTGGTCAGACGCCGTATACCGTAGCCGCATTGAAGTTTGCGCAGGCACAAGGGGCGACGGGTATTGGGTTTTCTTGCATCGAGGATAGTCCGCTGGCTCAGTTAGCCGATTATCCAATCACGCCGGTCGTGGGCCCCGAGGTCATTACGGGTGCCACGCTCCTGAAGGCCGGAACCGCCGAGAAGATGGTGTTGAACATGCTGTCAACGGGCATCATGGTAAAGTCCGGAAAAGTTTACCAGAACTTGATGATTAACGTGGTTCCGACTAACGGGAAGACCTTCGAGCGGGCCAAAAAGATCATTGCGGAAGCGACCCAAACGTCCACATTAGCGGCGGAACGGGCACTCGATCGCGCTGGCAACAACGTGCCATTGGCTATTGTCCTGATTGAGACCAAGGGAACCATCGCGGAAGCCAAAAAGTTACTCAATGCCACCGGCGGCCACGTCTCACAGGCTGTTAAACTGAGCGATGACGTGCAACACGTGTAAGGCAAAACTTGACTGGTCCACACCAATTCCTTTATACTGGTCGTTAGGCATAAAGGGAAGGAATGTGGCAAATGTATTTAGCAGATGAACATCGTTATGAAAAAATTCCAGTGCGGCGTGCCGGAAATACTGGGTTTCAATTACCAGCAATTTCCTTTGGGATGTGGCATAAATATGGGGAACACGCCAATTACGGCGATACCCGCGACATTATCTTAAAGGCGTTTGATGCCGGGATCTTTAGCTTTGACTTGGCCGCCAACTATGGGCCAGGGTCCTACGAAGCAGAGCGGCTTTTTGGTGAAGTGTTAGACCGTGAATTAAAGCCCTACCGTGACGAATTGGTCATTAGTAGTAAGGCGGGTTTCCACATGTGGCCCGGCCCTTACGGCCAAATGAGCTCACGTAAGGCCCTCATGGCATCACTCGACCGTTCACTCAAGTGCATGGGTCTCGACTACGTGGATATCTTTTACAGCCACCGTTACGATGCTGAAACGTCACCGGAGGAAACGGCCGTGGCGTTGGATGACATGGTGCGGCAAGGAAAGACCCTCTACGTGGGCATTTCGAACTACACGGCACCCCAAGCCGAAGCGATGATTAAGATCTTCAAGGACCTGCATACGCCGTTTGTGGTGGATCAGGTATCCTACAACATGTTGAACCAGACGGCCAATGATGATGGCTTGTTCGACATGTTAAAGAAGAACAACGCCGGGGCGATTGCCTACGGACCATTGTGTGAGGGTCTGTTGACGGACAAATACCTGGATGGCATTCCGGAAGACGTCGACATTCATTGGTCGAGTGAATTCATCCTGGACGCGGGACGTGACAAGATGCTGCAGAAGCTGCAGGGCTTGAACAAGATTGCTCACAGTCGCGGCCAAAAGTTGTCGCACATGGCCTTAGCCTGGTTGCTCCACAACCCAGTGATTACCAGTGTGATTACGGGTGCTTCCAAACCAGAACATTTATATGAAAACGTCAAGGCCGTTCAGAATTTGGAATTTGACGCTGAAGAATTACAAGCGATTGATAAAATTTTAAAAGCTTAGCGTGGGGAA
Organism: Lactobacillus sp. HBUAS51381; assembly: GCF_012641095.1. Lineage (GTDB taxonomy): Bacteria > Bacillota > Bacilli > Lactobacillales > Lactobacillaceae > Levilactobacillus. Next base: position 34,999 of record NZ_JAAVSC010000009.1, on the reverse strand, counting down.
AGACCAGTGAAGACACCGGACTGCGGTGTTACTGGTCTTTTTCGTGTATTGCGGCCGCCAGACGCTTGATGTCTTCGCATATAATTTGCTGAAACGTGGGCCAAATGGCAGCCGGTTTCGCTTAAAACGGATCATCAAACAATCCAAACCCGGGATTATTCGAGGATCAGCCTTAATGCTCACCAGCTAACCACCATTTGGCCCACTCTTGACTGGTCTTTTTCGTGTATTTGGCCGGCGTTTCCGAATCTTGGGCGCTCAGGGGCCCGTTTGACGCGGTTTGCCGTTTGATAAATTTAATAATAACGAATACCAACTGAAAAAATAACTAAAATTGTTCAGCAACTGACGGTGCGGATAGGGTATAATTAATGCAAGTGGTTGTGGTCTCCCAGTTGAATACGGGGGGGACGGCAATTTCGTCGAGATTTGATAGATTGGTGTGGAGGGTGCTATGACACGGAAAGTAACGATTCGAGACCTGGCAGAAGCCGCCGGCGTTTCCGTCACCACGGTTTCGCAGATTTTAAATGGAAAGGGCGAGCGGTTTAGCATTGATACGCGGACCCGCGTGCATCAGCTCCAAGAAGAGATGGGCTACGTGCCGGACTTCAATGCCCGCAACCTGATTATGCGGTCGGCCCAGACAATTGGGGTGATTGTGCCGAACTTAGGCAACCCGTTCTTCAGCATGTTTATCAAAGGGGTGCAGGCGACCAGCCGTGACCGGCACTTTATCCCGCTGATTTTTGGGGCGAATTACGATGAAGACCTGGAAGGCTACTACTTACAGGAGTTAATTAAACGGGCAGTGGACGGTTTGATCATTGCCAGTTCTTCGATTACGGTTAAAGATATTGATAATATCCTGAAGAAGAATGGAATTCCGTATCTACTGATCGATCAAAATGGCGGGCCCAGCCTGGATAGTGTGCGAATCAATGATCAACGCGGAGGCAAGCTGGCGGCCGAGCACTTACTGTCACTGGGGCACCGGAAGATTGCGGTGATTATGCCGGCCGATCCCACGGATAATCTGGTGGTGCGGTTGGAAGGCTTTAAACACCATTTGTCTCAGGTTGGGGTGACCCTTCCCGAGGAAGCCTTCATCATTTCCCCAATGACTAAATTGGGCGGCTATCAAGCCACGGATGCCGTGATTCAACAGGCACCAACGGCCGTCTTTGCCGTCAACGATGAGATGGCGTTGGGCCTGATTCGTGGACTCCACGAACGGGGAATTCGTGTGCCGGAAGATATCTCGGTACTGGGCTATGATGACATTGATCTCGATGATTACGTGGTGCCGAAGCTCAGTACGGTCCATCAGCCGGTGGTCACCATGGGAGAGCAGGCCACCACATTGTTGATTAATCGAATTCAAAAGCGACAACTGGCCCCGCAGACGGTCGAATTGCCCGTTGAGTTACGCCAACGAGAGAGTACGGCCGCGGTAATACGTAAATAAGCCAACAAGATTTTAAAATTAGCTGAAAAAAAGTTCAAGTTTTACTTGTAAGCCTTTTCGAAACATGATACGCTAGGAGTAATCTGAAACGGGTTACCGGGCGTGTCGGTAATACGTAAAACGTTTTACGAACGGATAAATGGTTAAGGAGTGGAAGTTTATTATGGCAAACAAAGTAACTGTTCTTGGAAGTCTCAACGTGGATACAACCTTACGGGTTCCCCGGATGCCGTTACCAGGCGAAACGCTGTCAACTGAAAACAAGAGTAGTGCCGCTGGTGGGAAGGGTGCAAACCAAGCGGTTGCCGCAGCGCGTGCCGGTGCGGAGACCCAGTTCATCGGTAAGGTCGGCAATGATGATGCTGGCCGTTTCATGGTGGAATCGCTGCAAGTAGATAAGATTGACACGAGCGCTATTGTGACCGATAAGACGGTCGGAACCGGTTCTGCCTTCATTCTGTTGGATGAAGAAGGCCAAAACAGTATCCTGGTCTACGGTGGCTCAAACCAGCAGATCAAGGAAGATGAGGTCATTGCGGATGAAGACGCCATTGCCAAGACCGACTTTTTAATTACGCAATTTGAAACGCCACAGGCCGCAGCATTGACTGCCTTTACAGTGGCTAAGAAGCACAACGTCACGACGATTTTGAATCCTGCTCCCGCAGCTAAGATCGATCCTGCGCTGTTAAAGGTGACCGATTTGGTCGTGCCTAACGAAACCGAAAGTGCCGACTTAACGGGGATTGAAGTGACGGATCGGGCTTCCATGGACGCTAACGCCGCTAAATTCCGGGAAATGGGCGTCAAGAACCTGATTATTACCGTTGGGAGTAAAGGGGCATACTACGCCACGGAAAAGGAATCCGGGTTCGTTCCGGCATTTAAGGTAAAGGCCGTTGATACGACCGCTGCCGGGGACACGTTCATCGGGGCCCTCAGTTCCCAGTTAAAGCCTGATTTGAGCAATATTGAATCTGCCTTAACCTTTGCACAACGGGCAAGTTCTTTGACGGTGCAAGGTTTAGGGGCGATGCCATCGATCCCAACGTATGCGGACATCATCGCCGCAAGCCAAAAGTAATTTTCTGAAAGTGATCATTAAGTTAGCAATCTTTGCCGAATTTTTCGGAAAAGATTGCTTTTTTTTGCACTTTTGAGACAACCGGTTGCAACATCAATGAATCGGTATATTTACCAATACAGGTATCTGTCCAACATAAACGTTGATAGAATAACTTTCTAAAGAATGGTTGCATTATTTCAGTTGAATTGGTATACTTAGAAAAGTCAAGGAGATGCCGTTGACGATATCGATTAAATCAACGTATGCATGTGCCAATCAAAACTTGCGATCGTGAATGGTCCGGTCGCTCAAAGTGAGGTTATTTTACAATGTTGAATGAACAGGTCGTAAAAAAAGCAGATTTTGATGAGGTTGATACGCAGGCCGTGACGGCAGTGCGGATGCTCAGTATGGATATGATTTCCCGGGCACGGTCGGGTCATCCGGGATTGCCACTAGGGGTATCGCCAATGGCCTACGTCCTCTTTTCACGGCACTTGCGGATTGATCCCTCTTTTCCGCAATGGTTTAACCGTGATCGTTTCGTCCTTTCCGCGGGACATGGGTCGGCGATGCTGTACAGCCTCCTTCATTTGAGCGGTTTCGCGTTGAGCAAGAATGACCTGATGAATTTCAGACAAATGGGGAGTAAGACGCCCGGTCATCCGGAGTACGGGGTTACACCAGGGGTAGACGCGACAACGGGGCCTTTGGGCCAAGGTATTGGTATGGCCGTGGGGATGGCCATGGCAGAAATGCATCTAGGCGCTACTTATAATCGCAACGCCTTTAATGTCGTTGATCACTATACTTACGCGATTTGTGGCGATGGCGATCTGATGGAAGGGGTGGCAGCAGAGTCTGCCAGTCTTGCCGGCCAATTAAAATTAAATAAACTGATTGTGTTATATGATTCAAATGATGTGTCGCTCGACGGGCCGCTGGCCAATGCTTGTCATGATGACGTTGCCGGTCGGTTTGAAAGCTACGGTTGGAACTATCTCCGGGTTGCGGATGGCAATGATTTAACGGCCATCGATGATGCGATTAATACCGCTAAGAACAACCAGGCGGGGCCAACCTTGATCGAGGTTAAGACGGTGATCGGTGCGGGGAGCCCCCATCAGGGAACCAACAAGGTGCACGGCGCGCCGTTAAACGATGTCGACCTCGCAGCCACCCGGGAATTTTACAATTGGCACAACGATCCCTTTACGGTCCCAACGGCGGTCAGTGACCGGTTCCAGAGTACCGTGAAGTCTCGTGGTTGGGCTAGCCATCAAGAATGGTCGAATCTGGTGGCACGTTACTCCGCCGCAGAACCCGTGCTGGCGGCACAATTCGCTCAGGGGATTAGTCAAACCCTTCCCGCCGATTACACGGCTAGCCTGCCGACCTACTACAAGAAAGACGCCTTGGCTTCACGGGCTAGTGGCCACGAGATTCTCCAGCAGTTGAGCGCGGCTTGCCCGAATCTTTGGGGCGGTTCGGCGGACCTGTTTAGCTCCAACAAGACCAATGTTCAGGGCGAAGATCGGTTTAGCCGGGACAATCCGACCGGTAAGAATCTCTGGTTCGGGGTTCGCGAGTTCGCCGAGGCGGCGGCTATGAACGGGATTGCGCTGCACGGGGGCACCCGGGTCTATGGGTCGACCTTCTTCGTCTTCTCCGATTACATGAAGCCGGCAATCCGGTTGGCCGCACTGCAAAAGCTCCCAGTGATTTACGTCTTCACCCACGATTCATTGGCGGTTGGTGAGGATGGTCCTACGCACGAACCCGTTGAACAGTTAGCCGCCTTGCGGTCGATTCCAGGACTGACCGTTTACCGGCCAGCCGATGGGAACGAAACCGTGGCCGCGTGGGAACAAGCCATTGCGGCTACGGATCATCCCACGGCCATCGTGTTGACGCGTCAAGGCCTACCGACCCTGCCAAAGGCGGCGGCTAAGGTACGTCGTGGCGTTAAGCGTGGGGGATACGTCGTGACCGAGGCACAACATGAGGCGGAAGGGATTCTGATGGCCTCCGGGTCTGAAGTGAAGTTGGCGGTGGATGCCCAGCAACGCTTGGCCGAATTGGGCCATGATGTTCGCGTGGTGTCCCTACCAAGTTTTGAAAAATTCAGCACCCAAACCGCTGCCTATCAAGAACAGGTCTTGCCCAAGCACTTACGACGGCGCGTTGCCGTTGAAATGGCTAGCGGGGCGAGTTGGTACCGTTACGTTGGCCTAGATGGCGTGGCGTTGACCCAGGAACGGTTTGGGGCGAGTGGTAACGGGGCGACCGTCGTTAAGTCGGCTGGCTTTACCGTGGATCACGTTGTCCAAGCCTACCTTGATTTACAGTAAAAGGGTTTCATTTCTACTATAATATGTCGTCTTCCAGCCACGCTAGGCTTCCGCAACTAGCGTGGCTTTTTATAGATAGGAGACGGTGTCGACCAAAAATTCGGAACGTAGCTGGCGTTCTCGTTCCCTAAGCATTAAGTTGTGAACCATGAAGAAATTCAGAACAATCTAGTAAGTTGGTCAAATTATTGGTAAGATTGGGGTAAAGAAACTGGAGGCGGTTTTAATGGAGATTCGACGGATTAAGGTTCCCACGGCATTGGTGTGGTCCGCACCGACGGCAGCCACAAAGACTGATCAAACGTACTTGAAGAACGGCGATTTAGCGGCTTGGGTGGCAGCACTTCAGCCAACGGATCGGCAACGCTTAGCCGATAACAATAGTATCGTCACGGAAGCGCTGTTCAATGACCGGGTGATTTTGGACCGGCAAGAGGGCGACTGGGCCCACGTCTTTGTGACGCGGCAGTCCAATCGAGCTGAACGTCGGGGCTATCCCGGTTGGATTCCGATGGGGCAGCTCACCACAAGCGATGCCGAACTCGAATACCCAACAACGACGGTGCGGTTAGTGCAGCCGTCAACGACCTTACTGGATGTGAATCAGCAGCCCGTCCTGGAGTTACCCATGGGGACGATTCTGACCACGACGAGTCAGGACAGTGACTGGATTCAAGTCGTGACGCCTTTGGGTGTGGGGCAAATTCCAGCAGCTGCGGCTAAACTTGGGATCAGTGGTGTGGATGATGGCGATCGCATTTTGGCCCTGGGTCGTCAATTCATTGAGACGCCTTACCTGTGGGGGGGATTGACCCCAGCCGGTTTTGACTGTTCGGGCTTCGTCTATGCATTACACCGCGCCCTGGGAATTCCGGTTCCTCGGGATGCTCAGGATCAGTTTGCCAATGGTTACCCGGTTGCCCCGGAAGAGTTGACGGCCGGCGATTTGGTTTTCTTTGCCACGGAACACGGCACGGGCGCCGTTCATCACGTCGGCCTCTATGCAGGTGCCGGCCAGATTCTCCATGCACCGAAGCCGGGCGGGAAGGTCGAAGAAACCAGTATGGCAAAGTCTGCGTTTGCTCCAGAATACGCGGGCGCACGGCGTTTCTGGCAATAGCGCCAAGTCTGAAGAATTCTCTAAGGTCACGTTGAACTTGGCTTCCCGAGGTTTTCACGTGCTATACTGATTTCACGGGAGAAGTTAAATTCAAGTGAAAAGAGAGTGCAGACAATGAAATTAAAGCGACTTATTTTGAGCTTAGCTGCGGCCGCTCTGGTCGTGGGAATCGGTGGTCGGATTAGCGGTTATGCCGATACGACAGCGACCGACACGAGCGAGACAAGTAGTTCTGCCACCAGTGGGAGCACGGTTCAAACCAAGGCATTGTCCAAGGCTTACGTGGTCTATGGGGCAGGCCTAGCTAGTGAAGATAAGGACAGTGTGGCGTCAGCGCTGGGCGTTAAGTCCAATTACAGTGCCTTGACGGCCACGGGGAGCGACTACGCCAAGTATTTGAATTCAGCCGGAACCACCGATGCCAGCATGATTAGTTCGGTGGCCCTAGCACCCGCCGATCCAGGAACCGGTGTTAAGGTGAACATCGCGGACTATAATGGTAGTAATAATATTACGGAAGTCACTTCGCAGCAGTACGCCATGGTCGCAACAATGGCCGGGGTGAAGGATGTGATCATCACCGTGACGGCCGACAAGTCAGTCTCTGGCGAATCGGCGTTGACGGGTGTGTATAAGGCGTTGGCCGCCGACGGATTGACGTTGAACGCGGAGAATACGCAAGCGGCGAATGGCGTCTTGGATGCCACCCAACCGGCGATCGATAATAACAATAATGATAAGAAGTATCCGGGCAAATTGATGTCCGCCGTCGGGTCAGTCTCGTCCGATCTCGCGAAGCAACGACAGAACGGGGATGACTTAGCGACTAAGGCCGACATCGAAGCCATGCTGCAGAAGGCTTTGGCTAAGCAGGGGATTGATGGCAAGACCAGCCAAACGCAGATCACGAATATTGCGGTGGCACTGAGCAAAGTGCAGCAAGCACCGGTATCGACCAGCAAAACTTATGTGACCAATGTCACCAACGTGGCCAGTAATTTGGCCAACAGTATCGGTAACAAAATGGCAAATGTGAAAGACTTTGCCAACAGTGCGGATGCCAAAAAAGCAGAGAATTTCTTAGTTCAAATCTGGCATAAAGTCGTGGCGTTCTTCCAAGGACTCTTCAACTAAAAGGGGTCAGAACGGCGGGATTACTAACTAACGGGGAATTTCCCCGTTTTTTTTGTGCACATTATTTTGATTTCACAAACTTTCCGTGATTCTGGCTAATTGTAGCCTACAGAAAGCGTTATCGGGCACAACTTGTAGACTGCAACTGCTTTCATGGGCCGCATTAGTTGACCGCTTCAAGCTGAGCGATAGCAGTGATTGTTTACCGAATTTGAACGTTCGTTCGCTTTAGTGTAACCGCTTAATGCTCGTGTGGCGGTGCTTTCATACACATAAAGCTTATTGAATCTTTGAAATGCGAACGGATGTTTAACCTTAAAAATCTGTTATGATTTTCTTAATATTTCACAAGAAACAGGGAAAACGTGTGGTAATATTAGTTTGTGATTCGTATTTACTATGAACGACTGGCTGAGTTAGCTAGATTTCTCGTTCGCTTACGTTTGAAAAAAGTCATAAAAGGACGTGTTGTTGAAAATGAGTACAGGACAACGAAAAACAAAAGCGTTGGTCGGGGTCGTTGGCGCCATGGGTGCTCTGGCGGCTGGTGCGACCATTACGGCTAATGCCGACAGTATTCAAGTCAAGCAGGGCGATACCGTTTGGGAACTTTCACAAAAACTTGGGGTCTCAATCGATGACCTGGAAGCACAAAATTCAATTGACAGTAAAACTGATTTAATCTTTGTTGGTCAAAAGTTACAGGTCCGGTCCGCTAAGACGGCGCAAACATACACCGTTAAGTCCGGCGATACCCTGTGGGACTTAGCTCAACAGTATCATTTGTCCGTTGCGCAATTGCAACAGGCCAATCACATGAGTGGGGACGTCTTGAGCGTCGGACAACAGTTGACGATTCCGCGGGGAAGCACGGCCAAGACAACGACTGGCGCACAGGCGTCAACGGGAACGACCAGTAGTGCGACTCGGCAATCGACGCAGAAGGCCAACGCCGTTCAGGCCCAGATTGTGGCACAACAACAGGCCGCCGCAAGTAAGCAGCAACAAAAGCAGAGTGCGGTGGCTGGGACGTCGGCGACAACTTCCAGCAAGACGACACAACAAGCAACGACCACCACAAGCTCAGCAGCAACGAGCAGTAGCGTGACGAAGGATAATCATACGAACGCGACGACGTCAACGTCCCGGGCCAGCTTCGCGAAGTCGACGAGTCAATCATCAGTCGCTTCACGTGAGACGTCAGTGGCTAGCAGCTCATCCGTAGCAACGCCTTCAAGTAGCAGTACGAGTGCCAGTGCCGTGACGAGTACCAGCCAAGTCACCCAGCCCAAGCGCCAGTCTCGTGCCGCAGCAACGACGTCTAGTCGCGTAGCGCAACCAGTTCGTCAATCCAGTACGCAGTCGGCTGCGACGACCACGTCTTCTGCTAGTGCCGTGACGAGTAGCAGCACTAGTCAAGCACAGAAACAATCAAGTCGTCAAAATGCGACGGCTACAACGACGACCAAGCGGATCAAGACCACGACGCAATCGGCCGTTAAGAAGCAGGCAGCTGCATCTAGCAGTACCAGTTCTGCCAGCTCTTCCGTGGCCACGTCCAGTAGCAGCGTGAAGAAGACCACGAATACCGCCGGGTTAACCAGTGGTTCCGTGACGGGGTTGGCACTGAAGTTAGCCTCCGCCAATATCCCTTATGTTTGGGGCGGTGCCTCGCTGAGTGGCATGGATTGTTCCGGTCTGGTCGCTTACGTCTACAAGAACGCAATGGGCGTCAGTTTACCACACAACACGGTATCGCAAGAAGCCTACGTTTCGACCCATTCCGTTGGTTCGGCTAAACCGGGCGATATTCTCTTTTGGGGGTCCAAAGGGGCGACTTACCATGATGCAATCTACTTAGGTAACAATCAATTTGTTGATGCGCCGACGCCTGGGCAAAACGTGCAAGTTCACCAAATCAGCAAGTATTTCATGCCTTCCTTTGCCGGGACGGTTAAGTAATCGGTTGCAGACCAGAATTTTATGAAATTCGTTGAAAAAGTTTAAGATAATCGTTAACAAATCCTTTCGCAAGTGGTATGATTCCTTTTAGTCGTTTGAGAAAACGGGAATTAAAAACTATTTTTGTTAAAGGAGTTGTGTAGTGATGAGTAATCGGGTAGAGATTCTGGAAGAGTATCGGCAGGCTAATTCACAGCTAGCCACGTTGAAAGAAAAGGAATCCGCAACTGTTCAAAGTACTAGTGAAACCGTACAGATTGAACCGCGGTATGGTGAGGAAATGAACTACCTCAGTAATAAGTGCGCTCAGCTAGACATGATTCTGGAAGCAATGGATGCTTCTGAAGATTAGCATAAACCGTCGATGGTTGATCATCGACAAGTCCTATCGTCTGTGTGACGGTGGGGCTTTTTTGATTGACGCAGTCACCAAATGTGGGGACGCGCCCCGTGTCCGGCGACCAACTTAAGCCGGGATAGTTGGCCGTAGATCGGTACGTTTGAACGTTCAGTTTACATTGCTAATTTAAAAAAAGATCGCGTTACCACAAGAAAACTTGTCGTAACGCGATCTTTTTGTCTGTCAGTTTCAGAAAACTAAATCGTCACATCAAACCAAAACGGGTACTGCTTGACCCCGACGTAGACGTCGAAGAAGCGTCCACCCATCTCTTCGCCGTCTAATTGGCCGTATTCGATGGCTGGAACGGTCAGGTGGACACTTGATGCCTGATAGTAGTGAACGGCCTTAGACGTCAAATGACGCTTAAATACGAGCCGTAGGGCCAGCCACATGAGCTTGAAGAAGTTGGGCTTCTCAATCACCACCAAATGGAGCTGATGATCGGTAATGGTGGCGTTGGGGACGATACCTACGCCACCACCGAAGTAGGGGTGATTGGTCGTCGTGACCAGAAAGGCGTTGGGGTAGATGTCACGCTGATTACCCACGTGGACGGTCAGTGTGAACCCCGTCTGATTGTAATAAACATCTAGCGCTGATGCGAGGTAAGAGAGCTTACCCATGTGGTGCTTGTTGAGCCACACCTTGGCCTTGGATTGATTAGCCTGCGAAATAATAGCGGCGTCAAAGCCAATCCCCAGATTGTTGGTGAAGACCCCGCGTTCCTGCTTAATGGTTTCGTTATAACTCCCAATATCGTAGGTCGTTGCGTGGGTACACTGAATCACTTGCTTGAGGGCTTCCTGCCACTTGAGCGCCATCCCCGCGCCACGGGCGAAGTCGTTGCCAGAACCGATCGGCAGGTAGGCAACCGGGATGGGGTAGGTGCGTGGTTGTTTGGTGAGGCCGTTGATGGCTTCGTGAAGGGTACCGTCGCCACCGACAGCGAGGACGACCCAGTTTTGATGGGCGGCGTCTGGTAATTGTTTGGCAAATTGCTCGCTTAAAAGAATCGCATGGTTGGCGTATTCTGAAATGGCGAGCTGGTAGGAGACTTGGGCGTCGTCGAGTTGTTGCTTAATCTCGGGCCACAAGTCCTTGGCACGACCACTTCCCGCGTGCTCGTTTAAGATGATATAGAACTGGACACTCACCATACTTCTCCTCTCAATTATTAATCCTCACCATTATAAACGAAATCAAGGAAACTGCCTAGTGATTCTAGCGGAACTTTCCCGAGTTGTAAGATTTACTGAAAAAAGAGCAAGACAAAAGGGATGCCCTAACAGCATCCCTTCAATCAAGGTTACTTCGTCATAATAAACATGGGTAAGATCATTGGGTGACGTTCCGTCTTTGCAAAGAGGAAGTTCTGGAGGTCATCAATGACGGCGTTACGAATCGAGGCTTCAGTGGCCTTAGGATTACGCATGGCCCGCCGGATCGTCTGGAAGACGCGCCGCCGACCCTCATTTAAGAGCTCGCCGGATTCACGCATGTAGACGAATCCACGAGAGAGTAAATCGGGACCAGCCTTGATCTCTTGGTTCTTCAGATCGATCGTGGCCACGACCACGACTAAACCTTCTTCGGACAGGAGTTGACGGTCACGTAAGACCACGTTACCGATATCACCGATACCAGAACCGTCGATGTAAACATCGCCGGCGGTAAAGTGACCCGCTACCCGTGCGGAGTCCTGCGTCAGAGCCAACACATCCCCATTTTGGAGGATGAAGCTGTGATCCAGAGGCACGCCACACTGTTCGGCCAATTCGGTGTGAATCTTCAACATCCGGTATTCCCCGTGAATCGGCATGAAGAACTTCGGTTGCATCAGCCGGAGCATCAGCTTCTGTTCTTCTTGACCACCGTGACCAGAGGTATGGATATTGTTGACCTTGCCATGGATGACGTTGGCACCGGCTTCTTCCAGTTCGTTGATTACCCGGTTCACGGAAATCGTGTTCCCAGGAATTGGGTTACTGGAGAAGACTACGGTGTCGCCGGGTTGAATCGAAATTTGACGGTGAGTCCCGTTGGCAATCCGTGAAAGGGCGGCCATGGGTTCGCCTTGCGACCCGGTACAAAGAATCATCACTTTTTCAGCGGGGAGGGAACGAATGGCATTGGCATCCACTAACGCGTCGTCAGGAATGTTCAAATAGCCCAGTTCACGACCGTTGACGATAGCAGCTTCCATTGAGCGGCCAAAGACGGCAATCTTTCGGCCGTGCGCCAACGCAACTTCACAAGCCGTCTCGATACGTGAGATGTTGGAAGCAAACGTGGCAAAGATGACCCGGCCTTCAACTTGGTCGAAAATCTTTCGAATGGATTTACCCACCCATTTTTCGGATTTGGTCCAAATTGGCCGCTCGGCGTTGGTACTGTCTGACATCAGGCAGAGGACGCCTTCTTCGCCGAGTTTGGCCATCTTCTGAAGATCAGGCGGCTGGTTGGTCACGGGGGTTAAGTCGAACTTATAGTCCCCAGTTTCCACAATCGTGCCGACTGGTGTATGAACCGCAACCCCCAAAGTATCGGGAATTGAGTGGGTCGTCCGGAAGAAGGTGATGCTCATCTTCCGGAATTTAAGCACAGTATCATCGTCAATTGCGTGTAGTTCAGTCGATTTAAGTAATCCGTGTTCTTCAAGCTTGTTCTTAATCAGGGCCAAGGCCAGCGGGCCAGCATACACTGGGACGTTTAGGGCCTTTAGCAAATACGGGATACCGCCAATATGATCTTCGTGGCCGTGGGTGATCACTAGCGCTTTGATCTTGGCCTGGTTCTCGACGAGGTATTGATAATCGGGGATGACATAGTCGATCCCTAACAATTCGTCTTCCGGAAATTTAATCCCGGCATCGATCAGGATAATTTCGTCCTGAAACTGGATGCCATAGGTGTTCTTCCCGATTTCACCAAGTCCACCCACGCCAAAGATAGCGGTCTCGTTATTTTTGACGTTTAACTTGTTCATTCATTAAACTCCGTTAACTTGTAATTCGGATTCTGTTGTTCATAAGCGAGCGTGTTGCCCTCAATCGCTTCAATGAATTCGATATTGTGTTCCGTGTGTGCCTCTACTTGGGCCCGAGCTTCAACTTCGGTGTCCGCTTCCAAGTAAAGAGAATGGGTATCCTCGCGCTTAGGATTCCGCTTTTTATCGTTTTGGTAATAAACTTTATAAATCACTGACAAAACTCCTTTAACAAAATAATTTAACACGTCAGATTCGCGGCGTGTCATTGGTCCATCCGAACTGCGGGTTGCTTACACAACAATTAGCACAATTTTAGCATAGTTTCAGGCGATTGTATAGAATTACCACTGGACGACAAAACATGCTATGATTAACGTAACGCAAAGTGAACGGAGGAGACGCCATGGCATTAATAGTAGAGATCATCATTGGGATTATCATTGCCATCGTGATATATGAAATGATTCACCGCACCATCGTTCAACGGGCCACCCGGATTGTTCGGCGTTCTGCCCAAGACGAGACGGATGTGGCAGTCAAAGCGGCCCTCCAGCGGTTAGTGAACGAAGATGTGCTGACCGAACCCGAGTGTCAGATTGAGGCGGCGGAGACGGTCGCCGATGTCTGGGGGCGCGGTGTGATGTCGTTTGAATACAGTTTTCCGGCTGGTTTGGATACGGAGCGGCGTTTACCCGAGCTGGAACAGGCGTTTAATCGGGCGTTGGCCAGCTTCAGTGCCGATCACGACATCAAGTCCGTGGTCACGGGGTCGGCCTTTGTGGTCAGCGATATCTGGGTCTACACGGGGGAACTTCACTTAGACGTGGCCTACCTGATGAACGAGTCAACGGTGGAATACCTAAGGGATTTGAAAAAATTGGGCGATCCAGTCGTCAAGTAAACGAAATATGTAAAGAAAAAACGAGTTGCTTTCGCAGAAATTGTGAAAGCAACTCGTTTTTTGCAAGTGATTACTCAATCATAATCGTATCTTCGGCTCGACTGAACGGTTGATCTTTATCGATATGATCGTAGAACAACGTCCCGTGTAAGTGGTCAATCTCGTGTTGGCACACGATTGCGGGGTAGTTCTTGAGGCGGATCTGGTGCTTTTCACCCGTAACGTCGTAATAACGTAACGTGATCCGATCGTGGCGGGGAACGAAGCCAGGGACATCCTTGTCCACGGACAGACAACCTTCACCCTCAGTGAGGGCACCCAGTTGAACGGATTCGGACACGATGACGGGGTTGATAATGACATCGGTGAACGGTGACTTGCCGTTTTCTTCTGCTGGTGGGACCAGGACAGAGGCCATCTTCTTCGAGACGCCAACTTGGGGTGCAGCCAGTCCGACACCGGCCCGCAACCCATACTTTTTACACTGCTCAGGGTCCTGGGAGACCACTAGGTATTCCATTAAGTCCTTAGCGAGCTGTTGATCCTCTGCAGACAAGGGAAAAGTGACTTCTGCCGCTTCCTTACGCAGTACGGGATCGCCATCTCTGACAATATCTTTCATGAGAAACAAGAGCATTACCTCCGCAAATTATTCATAACTAATCACCATTTTAACATATCATCGAAACAAAATGAAATGAAAGAAAACGTTTTCTATACATTAAAAAAGGCGAAAGCTGATAATCACAAGCATAGTCAAAGATTTCGCACTAAACCTTTATTTACGTTAATGAAAGGGCTTGCAACGGTTGTGAAAAAATGGTACTTTAGGGGTGTAGTCAGGAAACGCAACGTTAACTCACTCTTGTTAACAATTTCATATCAAGTGAAAGGAAAGTGTTACTTATGGCTAATGGAAGCAAACAGATTGTAGACTTTGCCAAAATCAAAGCTACGATGGCCGACCCATACAAGCACCCGGTGCAAGTCATTGACCGGGAAGGGAAGGTCGTAGATCCAGACACGTTGGCGAAATATTCAGATGACCAACTTGTCGACTTCATGAAGAAAATGGTTTGGGAGCGTACGTTACACGAACAAACAATGAACTTCTCCCGTCAGGGTCGCCTCGGTTTCTATGCTCCAACTGCCGGTGAGGAAGCCAGTGAAATGGGAAGTGTGACTGCGTTTAAGGATCAAGACTTCCTGTTACCTGCTTACCGTGATTTACCACAAATGATTCAACACGGTACAACTGTTGCTAAAGGTTTCTTATGGTCTAAAGGCCACGTTCAAGGAAACCAACATGAAAATCCAAACATGCTTTTCCCACAAATTATTATCGGTGCCCAGTACGTTGAAACTGCCGGCGTTGCACTGGGAATCAAGAAGAATAAAGATGAAGACCGCGTTGCCTTTGTCTACACCGGTGATGGTGGGACCTCACAAGGGGACTGGTATGAAGGGGTTAACTTCACCAGTGCCTTCCAAGCACCAGCCGTCTTCTTTGTTCAAAACAATGGTTGGGCTATTTCCGTGCCACGTTACAAGCAAACCGGTGCCGAAACCTTGGCACAAAAGGCGGTTGCCATGGGGGTTCCTTCCGTTCAAGTTGACGGGATGGACATTGTGGCGGTTCACGAAGTGTCTAAAGCTGCCCGTGAATTCGCTGTTGCTGGTAACGGTCCAGTCGTGATCGAAACCTTAACCTACCGTTATGGTGCTCACTCTTCGGCGGGTGATGATCCTTCTCGTTACCGGACGAAGGAAGAAGAAAAGCCTTGGTTCGATGCCGATCCACTGATTCGGATGCGGAAAGTCTTAACGGACAAGGGCGTTTGGTCACAAGATCAAGAAGATAAGTTAGTCGACGAATACAAAGACGAATTTAAGGAAGCAATGAAGGAAGCAGAAGCTGCACCAGCACAAAAGGTTTCCGACTTCCTGAAGTGGACTTACAATGTTCCTACTCCAGCGGTTAAGAAGCAAATTGCAGAATTCGAAGCAAAGGAGTCGAAGTAATCATGGCTAAAATGACGTATATTAAAGCGATCACTTCTGGTCTGGATCAAGTCTTAAACGATGATCCCAAGACTTTGATCTTCGGTGAAGATGTCGGGAAAAACGGTGGTGTCTTCCGGACCACGGTTGGGCTGCAAGACAAGTATGGTGAAGACCGGGTCTTCGATACCCCATTGGCCGAATCCGGGATTTTAGGGTTAGCTATCGGGTTATCACTGACTGGTTGGCGGCCAATTCCAGAAATCCAATTCATGGGCTTCACGTTCGAAGCGATGGATGGGATTGTTGGCCAATTAGCACGGGACCACTACCGGTTCGGTGGTCAGAAAAACTTCCCAGTTACGGTGCGGACACCATTTGGTGGTGGGACGCATACCGCCGAAATGCATGCCGATAACTTGGAAAACTACTTCACGAGCACCCCAGGTCTGCGGGTTGTAACCCCAGCCAATCCATACGATGCGAAGGGCTTAATCATCTCTGCGGTAGAGAGTGACGATCCTGTCTTATTCATGGAAAATCTGAAGCTTTACCGGTCAATGAAGGATGAAGTTCCTGACGAAAAGTACACGGTTCCGCTAGATTCCGCTAAAGTGGTTCGCGAAGGAACCGATGTTACGATTGTGGCCTACAGTGCCGAAGTCAACGAATCTCTGACGGCTGCGGATGCTTTGGCTAAGGACAACATCTCAGCTGAAGTGATTGACCTGCGTTCACTGTCACCAATTGATACGGATACCATCTTTGCTTCCATCGACAAGACACACAAGGTTGTCGTTGTTCAAGAAGCACAACGGATGGCCGGTGTTGGTGCCGTTGTGGCTTCCGACATTGCCGAAGAAAAGATTATGTCCTTGGATGCTCCTATCGGTCGGGTTGCGGCACCGGATAGCGTTTATCCATTTGCCCAAGCCGAAAACGACTGGATTCCAAATGCCGATGACATCGAAGCCAAGGTACGTGAAATCGTTAATTACTAAAATGTAACCGCTCTATTTAAAAGATAAAAATCGATGTGGGAACATCCTGCATTAAATGAAAGAAAGGAAGTTTTCCCATGGCTTATACGTTCAAACTCCCTGAGCTTGGTGAAGGAATGGCTGAAGGTGAAATTTCTTCATGGCTTGTTAAAGAAGGAGACGCCGTTAAGGAAGACGACACGTTAGTCGAAATCCAAAACGATAAGTCTGTTTCAGAATTGCCATCACCCGTTGATGGTACGATTTCAAAGATTGTCGCACAAGAAGGGGATACCGTAGAGATCGGTGACCCATTGATTGTGATTGACGATGGCTCAGATACACCACCTGACTTAGGCAAGGGCGGCGATGCTGCACCTGCTGAAGAAGCTGCACCGGAACCTGCCGCTGCACCGGAAGCCGCCGCACCAGCACCAGTTGCTGCGCCAACCGGTGTGCCTGCTGCCGCTGACCCGAACAAGTTAGTCATGGCGATGCCATCGGTTCGGCAGTATGCCCGGGACAAGGGTGTTGATATTACCCAGGTAGCGCCAACCGGGAACCACGGCCAAGTCTTGAAGGCTGATATTGATAACTTCAATGGTGCCGCTGCCCCAGCTGCTGAAAAGGCTGCTCCGGCTGCCCCAGCTGCCGCTAAAGCAACGGGTCAAGCAATCAAGCCTTGGAACGCGGATCGGCCAGAACTGGAAACTCGCGAACCAATGTCGCCAATGCGGAAGATTATCGCCAAGAGTATGCGGACTTCCAAGGACATTGCGCCACATGTTACCTCGTTTGACGAAGTTGAAGTTTCAGCTTTGATGGCTAACCGGAAGAAGTACAAGCAAGCCGCTGCCGACAAGGGCATTCACTTAACCTTCTTACCATACATCGTTAAGGCGTTAGTCGCTGTTATGAAGGACTTCCCAGAATTGAATGCTTCTATTGACGACACGACCCAAGAGATTGTCACGAAGCACTACTACAACATTGGGATTGCCACGAACACGGACCACGGTCTGTACGTGCCAAACATCAAGAATGCGGACTCCAAGGGAATGTTTGAAATCGCTAAGGAAATTAGTGAAAACACCCAAGCCGCTTACGATAACAAGTTGTCGCCAGCATCCATGGCCGGTGGGTCCATTACCATCAGTAACGTTGGGTCCATTGGTGGCGGCTGGTTCACGCCAGTCATTAACCAACCTGAAGTGGCCATTCTGGGGGTTGGCCGGATTGAAAAGGCACCTTACGTCAACGAAGATGGTGACATCGTCGTTGGTCGGATGCTGAAGCTCTCCATGAGTTACGATCACCGTTTAATCGACGGGGCCTTGGCTCAAAATATCTTAAACGAAATGAAAGCATTGCTTCATGATCCAGAAATGCTCTTAATGGAAGGATGACAGAAATATGGCAGATGTTGAAAAAAAGGATACCGTCATCATTGGTGCCGGCCCCGGTGGCTATGTTGCCGCAATTCGGGCTTCTGAATTAGGCCAAAAAGTAACTTTGGTTGAAAAATCCGATACGCTGGGCGGTGTCTGCCTGAACGTTGGTTGTGTGCCTTCCAAAGCGTTGATCCAAGCGGGTCACCGGTTAGAACAAGCCAAGGATGGGTCCACTTACGGGATTTCGACGAGTTCGGCTGAGATCGACTTCAAGAAGACCCAGGACTGGAAACAAAAGAAGGTTGTTGATCGGATGACCAGTGGCGTTAAGATGCTGATGAAGAAGCATCACGTTGACGTGGTCAATGGTGAAGCGGTCTTCTTGAGCGATACCCAGCTACGGGTCATGCCAACCGGTGAAAAGCAATTCATGTCGACGGATACGGGTCAAACCTTCGAATACAATAACATTATTATTTCGACGGGGAGCCACCCAATCGAAATTCCTGGATTCAAGTTTGAAGGCCGGGTCATTGACTCGACCGGTGGGCTCAACTTACCAGAAATTCCTAAAGAATTCGTCGTCATCGGTGGTGGTTACGTGGGAACCGAATTAGCGGGCGCATACGCTAGTCTGGGTGCACACGTCACGATCATTGAAGGAACGCCATCCATTCTGCCTAACTTTGAAAAGGATATGGTCTCCGTTGTGCTGAAGAACTTGAAGAAGAAGGGTGTTGACGTCATTACCAGCGCCATGGCTAAGAGTTCGAAGCAAGATGACAACAGTGTCGATGTTACTTACGCTGTAGATGGCAAAGAAACCACGATCAAGGCGGACTACTGCATGGTCACGGTTGGCCGGAAGCCAAATACGGACGACTTGGGCTTGGAATACACCAAGGTTAAGTTGAACGACCATGGTCAAATCGAAGTCGATAACCAAGGTCGGACGGCTTCGGAACACATCTGGGCCGTAGGTGACGTGGTTCCTGGTGCCGCATTGGCTCACAAGGCCTTTGCTGAAGCCAAGACGGCCGCTGGTGCTATTGCCGGTAAGAAGACCGCCAACGATTGGTTGAGTGTGCCGGCCGTATGTTTCGCCGATCCCGAATTGGCAACGGTGGGCTACACCCAAGCCGAAGCCAAGGATAAGGGAATCAAGGTCAAGACGGCGAAGTTCCCATTTGCCGGGAATGCCCGGGCCGTTTCACTGGATGCGCCTGAAGGGTTCGTTCGCTTCGTCTACACGGATGATGACAACAAGAACATCGTCGGTGCTCAAGCGGTTGGCCCAGAAGTCAGCACGATGACCGGGGAATTATCCTTGATTGTCAACGGTGGGTTAAATGTAGAAGACGTCGCATTGACGATTCACCCACATCCAACGTTAAACGAACCAATCCAAGAAACCGCAGACATTGCGTTAGGGTTCCCAACCCACGTCTAAGGCGACTTGCGACAACTCTAATTTGATTGAAAAAGGTGATGCCAGTTGGCGTCACCTTTTTTATGTCGCGGGAGTTCTAACTTGCTATCCGACAGGGTTCACTTATAATGGGATTATGTGGTTATTTTTAACGGGAATTGGCGGTGGTCAGACAGGACTATCGCCGGGAAAATGTGTCGGAAGACGCCCTGTGCGCGGTGAATTGGGTGTGCTTGTGGCAGCGGAAATACCCCATTGTTTTGGTAAAAGGAGGGTTACCCATGAAACCAACGTTATTAATTCAGGGAAATTTTGATCAGGCGAGTCAGCTGTTACATCAACTACTGGTGACTGACCTGCCGCTCGATTGCGTGGTGATGCCGAATACAACGGACGATGCGCCACGCTATCAGCCATTGGTTGTGGCGAGTGCTCTGTGCCCGCGCCTGACGATTCGGGTAGGCACTGCGGCCGACTATGGTCAGGCTACTTGGCTGATGGTGCTCGACCGTGAGACGGTGGAGACGCCCGTCGCGAGCATGGTGGCGGAACTGCGATTATTGATGAAACGAATTGTGGAGAACGGCTTCAATGGCCAACTGATCTTCTCCGGCAAGCAGGATGCGATTTTAACCTACTTTGCGTGGAAATTCTCTGGGTTACCCGCCAGTCAGATCTGGGGCCTGGGGACGTATCCACTGACCCGGCTACTGACGTACCGATTGGCCGAACGACTAGGCGTTGGGGCGACGATGATCCAAGCGACGGTGGTTGGCACAGCGCAGTCGCCGATTATCGCGTGGAGTCGGACCTATGTCGGCCCCGCACCACTTCTCATGTACTTAGCCAACGCCGATGCTGGTTTTGATGCTGACGACTTGGACAAGATGAGCACGTGGCTGACGCGAGAAGCGGCCGAACAACAAGCGACACTACGGCACTTAGCGATCATTCGCCTACTCCACGCGACGCTGTCACATCAGCCGGTGATTGCCGCCGTCACCAACATTCACGAGGAAGATCCGGCCTTTGCGGCGGCGTCACCCGTATTGGTGGGCGATCAGGGCGTCCGGCATTTAACGAATCTGGTCTTGTCTGAAGACGAACAACAAGCCTATGCCGGTCAGATTGCGGCGGTTCGTGAGCAAATTACAACGATTGAAGCACAACAAACGGAGGGAAAATAACGCGTGACACAATCATCAAGTAACTATGAATATCCATTGCAGGCCGATTGGTCGACCGCAGACATCGTGGCCGTCACCACGCTTTATCAACGCGTGGAAGATGCCTATGAACTGAATCAGGGCGTTATGGCGGACGTTTTACTAGCGGCATACCGTGCGTTTCAGCAGGTCGTGCCACAGAAGTTCGAGGAAAAACAATTAGGTCGCGAGTTTGAACAGGCGTCCGGCTACAGCATCTATCGCACGGTGAAGCTGGCTCGTGAACAGGGCGGTCGGATTAAAATGAAGGGTGGTCGTTAAGCGATGGCAGAAGATTGGCAACAGGTAGTACGAGATGTTTCTTCATTATTACGCGAAGGACGGCGACAGGTCATTGCCAAGATGGCGGGTCCCATGACGGTCAGTGAAAAGTCCAGTCGCAAGGATTTAGTGACCAACATTGACAAGAGCAATGAACAATTTCTAATTGAAGGGATTCGACAGTTAGATCCCACAGCGAAGGTTTTAGGTGAAGAAGGCTTTGGCGATCAACTCACCAGCTTGGACGGCCGGGTTTGGATTGTGGACCCAATCGATGGCACCATGAATTTTGTCAAACAGCACGATAATTTTGCGATGATGATCGGGATTTATCAGGATGGTCAAGGACAACTGGGCTTTATCTATGATGTCATGAACGATGTCTTGTACGCTGGTGGCCCGGCAGTTAATGGCGTCTGGGCGAATGATCAGCGCCTCAGTGCACCGGCTAATTTGGCGTTGGCTGATGGCCTGATTGGTGCCAGCGCGCCATTGGTGGTGCATGATGTGGCGCACATGCAGAAGATTGTTCACGACAGTGCGGGGATGCGGATTTACGGTAGCGCCGGAATCGAAATGATCAATGTTTTATTAGGGAAGACCCTCGGCTACATCTCATACTTAAAGCCATGGGACATTGCGGCCGGGCAAGTTATGCTAAACTTTTTGGGTGTTCGGGTCTCAACCATTGACGGCCAGCCGCTCAATATGCTATCATCTAACCTTGTACTAGTAGCGACGGAACAAGCGCAACGTGATATTCTCCAAATTGAAGAAGATGACGTCTCACTGTGACACGGTCACAGTTTTTTTATGCGGCCGGTCGGTACAGATGGACTTTATTAATCAATCACGCTACAATAAGCGTACTTACTGACGACGTAAGCATGCCGTGATCCATCTAATTCAACAAGCACGAAAGGAAGAAATACACTTGAAATTCAGAGATGATATCCGTAACATTGCCATCATTGCCCACGTTGACCACGGGAAAACGACCCTGGTTAACGAAATGCTTAAACAATCCGATACGTTAGACGAACACACGTCCATTGGCGACCGCGCCATGGATACTAACGCGATCGAAAAGGAACGGGGAATTACGATCCTGTCCAAGAACACTGCTGTGCGTTACGGCGACAAGCAAATCAACATCTTGGATACCCCAGGACATGCTGATTTCGGTGGTGAAGTTGAACGGATCATGCGCATGGTTGACGGCGTTTTGCTGGTTGTCGATGCTTACGAAGGCACGATGCCCCAAACCCGTTTCGTTTTGAAGAAGGCTTTGGACCAACATTTGACCCCTATTGTGGTCATCAACAAGGTTGACCGTGAAGGCGCCCGTCCTTCCGAGGTCGTTGATGAAGTCTTGGACCTCTTCATCGAATTAGGTGCTGACGAAGACCAATTGGACTTCCCAGTGGTTTACGCTTCAGCAATGAACGGGACGTCTAGCTACGATCCAGAATTAGACACGCAAGAACACACCATGAAGCCTGTCTTTGACACGATCATTAAGCACATCCCAGCCCCAATCGACAACACGGACGAACCCTTACAGTTCCAAGTTGCCATGTTGGATTACAACGACTTCGTTGGTCGGATCGGGATTGGCCGGATCTTCCGTGGGAAGGTTAAGGTCGGCGATAGCGTTACCGTTATGAAGCTGGATGGCTCTAAGCAAAACTTCCGGGTAACCAAGTTATTTGGTTACTTCGGTTTGAAGCGGTTGGAAATCAAGGAAGCCCAAGCTGGTGACCTGATTGCCGTTTCCGGGATGGATGAAATCAACGTTGGTGAAACGGTGGTTGCGCCTGATACCCTGGAACCACTTCCAATCTTGCGGATTGACGAACCAACGCTGCAAATGACTTTCCGGACCAACGACTCACCATTTGCTGGTCGTGAAGGGAAGTTCGTGACCTCTCGTCAATTGGAAGAACGCCTGAAGCGTGAACTCCATACCGACGTTTCCTTACGGGTTGACGACACCGATAACCCTGGTGCTTGGATCGTTTCTGGTCGTGGTGAACTTCACTTGTCCATCCTGATCGAAACGATGCGGCGTGAAGGTTACGAATTACAAGCTTCTCGTCCAGAAGTTATCTACAGAACGATCGATAACGTGCGTTGCGAACCATTCGAATCCGTTCAGATCGACACGCCTGACGAATACACCGGTTCTATCATTGACACGCTTTCCCAACGGAAGGGTGAAATGAAGAACATGGAAGCCGTAGGTAACGGTCAAACTCGTTTGACTTTCTTGGCCCCATCACGTGGGTTGATCGGTTACTCAACCGAATTCTTATCCTTAACGCGTGGTTATGGGATCATGAACCATACCTTCTCCAAGTACCTGCCAGTCATCAAGAACTGGAACCCTGGTCGTCACAACGGGACCTTGGTTTCCATCAACTCTGGTAAGGTGACGACGTATGCCATCATGGCCGTTCAAGACCGTGGGACCATCTTCACCGAAGCTGGGACTGAAGTGTACGAAGGCATGATCATCGGCCAAAACAGCCGGGACAACGATATCTCCGTTAACATCACCCGTGGCCGGAACCAAACTAACGTCCGGGCCGCCGGTTCTGAAGATATTGCCAAGGTTAAGACGCCATTGAAGATGTCTCTGGAAGAATCACTGGAATTCATCAACGAAGATGAATACTGTGAAATCACACCAGAACACGTTCGTCTGCGGAAGCAAATTCTGAACACCAGCGAACGGGAAAAGGCTGCCAAGAAGCGGAAGACCGCTGCACGGAAGTAATTTCTAAACTTTAACTTAATTTGAGTCGGTAGTTGGCGTGAGAATTCACGTCAATTACCGACTTTTTTGATGGGGATGGTTAGAAGGGCCGGTGTGATTGGGTGGTGCGGTCAACCTAGTTTTATATATTCTTAACCGGAAGCTATGCTATAATGTAAACATTCGATTACCGTTTACGGACGGTAGACTTGGAGCGAGTGAACCGTATGCGAAAGTTAAAATATTTAGACTATTGGCTATTTGTGCCGTACTTAATCTTAAGCATCTTTGGTATCGTCATGGTGTACTCCGCCAGTGCCGATATTGGAACGCAAAATGGGGGGAGTCCCGGTAGCTATTTGGTCAAGCAACTGATGTATGTTCTTCTAGGACTGGCCATCTACACCTTTATGGTTCTGATGAATCTAAATAAACTCCGTGACAAGAAGGTTTTAAAGTATGCCAGCATTCTAGCGGTAGCGTCCCTGCTGTTCCTGTTGGTAATTGGGAAAACCATCAACGGGGCGGCCGGATGGATTCGCCTGGGGCCAATGAGCATTCAACCCGCGGAGTTTGTCAAATTTTATCTGATTGTCTGGTTAGCCCACGTCATTGATCGTCGTCAAGACGCCATCGCCCTTGAGGGATGGTGGGCGGTCATGTTGCGGCCGGTGTTAATCAGTGCTGTTTTAATTGGATTGATTCTAATCCAACCCGATTTAGGCGGGGCGACCATCAATGCCAGCATTGTGTTTGTGATGCTGCTGTCGAGCGGATTCAACTGGAAACGTGCGATTACCTACTTCCTGGGGGCCATAGTCGTTGTGATTGGGATTATCTTTCCGCTGGCCATCAAGGTCTCTGAACTGGGATTTGCGAAGAATAATTACCAGTTGCAACGGGTGGTGGCGTTTGTAGACCCCTTTAAACACTCACAAGGCGTTGGGCAACAACTGGTCAATTCCTATTACGCCTTAAGTAATGGGGGGATCTTTGGGGTTGGCTGGGGCAATAGTATCCAAAAAACGGGGTACCTGCCCGAACCCAACACCGATTTTATCATGGCGATTCTGGCCGAAGAGTTGGGCCTGATTACAGCCCTAGCGGTGATTAGTTTGCTGTTCTTGATCATCAGTCGAACGGTATTGGTGGGAATTCGCAGTCATTCCGGGTACGATACGCTGATCTGTTATGGGGCGGCGACCTACTTGACGGTGCAGACGCTCTTTAATCTAGGGGGCGTCCTGGGTTTACTGCCCATTACCGGGGTGACGTTCCCGTTCATTAGTTACGGGGGGTCGAGTACCTGGACGTTAGCCCTCGTGATGGGGGTTGTCATGAATATTAGTGTCCGGCAGAAACGTTACCGGGTCACGCATTAGAACGAGGAGGTTACAGCGATGGCATTTGAAATCCAAGCACGCCAAAGTCTGGTCGTGTATACGTATAGTCTGAAACAAACGCGGCAGCTAAAACGCTATGGTACCGTGATGTATGTCTCCAAAAAGATGCGTTACGTGGTGCTGTACGTTAATCGCGAAGATGTGCCGGCGTTGACGGAACAATTGAACCATTTGCGCTTCGTGAAACGGGTCGTGGCGTCACAGCGACCAGCAATTAACGAAACTTTTAACGGTGTCGCCGAAGAGATGGCGGCGGCAAAGGATGATGAGAAATGAGAATTGTAGCAGGTGATTTTGGTGGCCGGCGGTTAAAGGCGGTTCCCGGCATGGCCACGCGGCCGACAACGGATAAGGTTAAAGAAGCGTTATTCAATATTATTGGGCCGTATTTCGATGGTGGGCGTAGTCTGGACCTGTTTGCTGGTTCGGGTGGACTGAGCATTGAAGCCGTCTCGCGAGGAATCTCACAGGCGGTCCTCATTGATAAGCAGTATGCGGCCATCAAGACGATTAAAGATAACGTGGCCGTGACCAAGGCGCCGGAGCGTTTCGAAATCTTGAAACGCGATGCCAATCAAGCCATTAAGGCGTTGGCGAGTCGCGGCGATCAATTCAATCTGGTCTTTTTTGACCCGCCCTATGCCTTACAGAAGATTGCCGATCAAATGGCGACGCTACGGGAGCTGAAACTGTTGGCGCCCAATGCACGCGTGATTTGTGAGACGGACCAGCACGCCCAATTACCGGATGATTTACCGGGATTTGACCTGGTGGAGCGTCGTGATTACGGGATTACGGAGCTGACGATTTATGCGTTGGGAAGTGAACGTGTATGACCATTGCGGTTTTTCCGGGGAGCTTTGACCCCTTAACCAACGGCCACTTGGATCTCATCCAACGGGCCAGTCGACTCTTCGATCACCTGGTGGTAGCGGTGGGGCAGAACACGTCGAAGCGTGGCGTCTTCACGGCCAGCGAGCGGGTGGCCTTTATAGAGGCTGGGACGCGGGACTTGCCCAATGTTTCCGTGCAGGTTGAAACGGGGCTCACGGTGGACTTTATGCGGTCGATTCATGCCACCGTGCTGGTTCGCGGTCTGCGCAACGGGACGGACTTTGAATTTGAACAGGGCATTGCCGGGATGAATCGGGCGTTAGACGATCAGATTGACACCGTTTGTCTAATGGCGGCGCCCAAATACCAGTTCGTTTCCTCCAGTCTGCTCAAGGAAGTCGCCCAATTTGGCGGTGATCTGTCGCAGTTGGTTCCCCCCGCCGTGGCGCAGGGCCTTCGTGAGCGATTGGAGCGTGATTAAGCCATGTGGAAACTAACGCGCAAACAGTGGTGGCAGGTGATTGGCACAGCGATTGCGGCCTTGGCCGTGCTGGCCTTTTTCTTTCTGCCGTTGCCCAAGTACATTGAGGGACCGGGCGAGGCCGATAATCTGAAAACATTTGTGAAAATGCCGGGACATCCAGATAAAAATAGCGGTAAGTATATGATTACCTCGGTGGCCCTGGCGCAGGCCCGTCCGGCAACCTATTTGTATGCCAAGTTAAATTCCTACTACAGCATTGAAAGTGTTGATGAGGTCACGGGTGGCCAGAGTAATGCGACCTACGACAAGGTTCAGGATTTTTATATGCAGAGTGCCATTAATGAATCCATTTATACGGCGTACAAGGCGGCCCACAAGTCTGTGAGCCGTCAGTATCTCGGTATCTACGTGCTGAGTGTGGACGCCAAGTCGCCGTTTGCTCACCAGTTGAAGGTTGGCGATACGGTGACGCGGGTCAATGGCCACCATTTCAACGCGATGACCGGCTACCAACGGTACATTCAGCGTCAAAAGGTGGGCTCTAAAGCGACCATCACTTACCGACATAACGGGAAGACACACACCGCAACGCAGAAGTTAATGCGCTTGCCGACGAAGAAGGCGGGCATTGGGATTACCCTGACCGATAACGTCAAGGTTAAGGCGCAGCCCAAGGTTACGGTTGACGCCGGCAACATTGGCGGTCCGTCCGGTGGGCTGATGTTTAGCCTCCAGATCTACACGCAAGTGACGGGACAGAATCTACGTCGCGGCAAGAAAGTGGCCGGAACGGGAACCATTGACGCCAATGGGGATGTTGGCGAGATTGGGGGCATCGATAAGAAGATTATCGCGGCCAAGCGTGCCGGTGCTACGGTCTTTTTTGCACCGTACGTCAAGCCCTCGAAGCTTTTACTCAAATATGAGGAACACCATCAGACCAATTATCAGTTGGCGAAGGCCACGGCAAAGAAGTACGCACCGAATATGAAGGTCGTACCGGTCAAGTCCTTTAACGACGCGGTTCACTACCTAAAAACACATTAAATCGAGATTCCTCTTTGAGAAAAGGGGAATTTTTTGTCGTTTCAAAAATTATTGGGCAATTGTTTGCGGAGTTAGGCTTAAAGGGGGTAGATAACATGCAACAGGTGATGACGTGGTGGTGCGGATTGTCCCGCCGATATCAAGTGATATTGGGGGCGGGCGGCCTGCTGGTGGTCGGATTAGTCGTGTGGGGTGGCCTTATCCTGAGTCGACCGGCGCCGACGACCTTACCCGTGGCGGTACCGCCGCAACCGACCGCTCAGAGGCAGGTCAGTCAGTCGTCGACCACGGGGGCCAGTTTGGCGAGTCAGGTCAGTCACCACGATACGCGTGTCTTTGTGGACGTGCAGGGGGCGGTGGCGCATCCGGGACTCT
Organism: Lactobacillus sp. HBUAS51381; assembly: GCF_012641095.1. Classification (GTDB taxonomy): domain Bacteria; phylum Bacillota; class Bacilli; order Lactobacillales; family Lactobacillaceae; genus Levilactobacillus. The sequence continues at coordinate 7,416 of NZ_JAAVSC010000009.1, read as the reverse complement.
ACCAGTTTGCCGCGGAGATGCGCGTTGCCGATGCGATTAAGGCGGCCGGTGGATTGACGGCTAAAGCGGATCGCCAACAGGTGAATTTGGCCAGTCGGTTGACGGATCAACAGCAATTAACCATTCCTCAAAAGGGGGAGCACCCCGCGGCGTCGGCCAGTAGCTCGGTAGCGACTGCCACGGGCAAGGCGGGAGCAAGTAGTGGCACGGCGAAGAGTGGTGATCAGACGACCGTGGTTAACCTGAATACGGCGACGGTAGCGGATCTCCAACAACTCACGGGCGTCGGCGAGAAGAAGGCCCAGAAGATTGTCGATTATCGGACGGCCCACGGCTCTTTTCAAACGGTGAAGGATTTGGCCCAGGTGCCGGGCTTTGGCGAGAAGACGGTTGCTAATTTGCAGGATCAATTGACGACCTAGAGCGGGGGCGATTGTCGACTTGAAAAAGGGTATCGTTAAATCGATGACGTAGGTGTAAGCTTATTAGCGTGAAGGTGTGGTCGGCTGACCGCATCGAAAAAAGATGAAATGGGGACTTTACGATGCAGCGAGAACGAATTCCTTGGGATCAATATTTTATGCTTCAGGCGTTGGTGATTTCGACCCGGAGTACCTGTAATCGACTCTCGGTCGGTGCGACGTTAGTGCGGGATAAACGGATCATTGCGGCCGGTTACAACGGTTCAGTGTCGGGGGATGACCACTGTTTAGACGAGGGCTGTTACCTCGTGGATGGTCACTGCGTGCGGACAATTCATGCCGAAATGAACGCTATTTTACAGTGCGCAAAGTTTGGCGAGGCGACAGACGGTGCGGAGATCTACGTGACGGATTTCCCGTGTCTACAGTGTACGAAGATGTTGTTGCAGGCGGGAATCCGTAAGATTACTTACATGCGAAATTACCATAATGACCCGTACGCCCAGAAGCTGATTGCCTTGAAACACGTGACGTTGAATCAAGTCCAGGTCGATCCGCAGTTGCTGACGCAGTTGTCCTTTGACCAACCCAAGCACGATTAGTGACAAATCGTTGGTTATTCGTGGCCTTATCCCTGGCCGCTCTGAGTGTCAGTCTAGGTGGTCATCCGGTTGCCGGCGGGGTACTCCTGCTTCTGACCCTCAGTCGGGTGGTGGCACTCCGGCATTGGGCAACTTTGCTAATAACGCTAGGGGTATTGATGGCGGGCGGTGGGTATTTGGGGTGGCGGCATCAGCAAGTGGTGCACCGCCGGATTTCACCATTTCAGTCAACGACCGTAACCTTGAGCCTACGCTTTCGTCCCGATGCGTTTACCTTTCGCGGGGCCGGCTATTCGTTGGTGGCGAAGAACCAGGTGACTGGCGAGCCCCTGCTGGTTCATGGCTGGGCTAAGTCGGCCACGGAATTACACCGTTTGCGGCAACTGCGACGACCACAAGTCTGGCAGCTCACCGGTCAACAGACGGGGATTTTGCCAGCGACAAACTTTAATCAATTTGAAGCGGCTGATTACTGGGCCCATCGCGGAATTACCAAGACGCTCAAGGTCAGCCACCTCAATCGGCAAGCGGTAGCGTCAACCACGCCACTGACCTGGTTTGGTGATTGGTGGCACGGGTGGCGGGTTCGGCTCATTCGATACTGTGAACGACTACCGGGCGCGTTACGCGTGTACGCCCTGGGGCTGTTACCCGGGAGTAGGTCGGTAGAAGCCGCCCAGGAACTTCAGGGAATGAAGACGCTGGGCCTGTTGCATCTCTTCTCCATCTCGGGGTTGCACGTGGCCCTGCTACTCACCGTAGTGGAGTGGCTGTGTGTGCATTTACGCGTGCAACGCGAGCACTGGGAATGGGGGCTACTCCTAGGATTGCCAGGTTATTTGATCTTAGCCGGTGGTGGGAGCGGCGTTCTTCGGGCGTGTCTCATGCGCGGCTTTCAACTGGGTGGTCATAAGCTGCGGCTTAGGGTTACCGGTCTGGATGCTTGGGCCGGGGCCCTGATGGTCGGTCTGCTCGTGAATCCCGGCTTGCTCTTTGAGCTGGGAAGCCAATTGAGCTACGGTTTGTCACTGGGACTGGTTTTACTAGCGGGTGAATCGGGCTGGTGGCGTCAGATCGGGCTTACCTTGCTGGGCCTGCCGAGTCTGCTTAGTGGTATTTTTCAGTGGCATACGTTGACGATTTTGGCCAATGTGCTCTTGGTCCCGTTGTTTCCGCTGGTCATGCTGCCACTCACGCTAATGGGGGTGGTTAGTTTTCCTTGGCTACCCGCGCTCAGTCGGGGGAGTGCGCAATTACTGGGCGGTCTGGACGGGCTCTTGGCCAGGCTAGCCGAGTTGCCTGGTAACGTCAGCTTCGGTAAGCCCTGGTGGTGGGTTTGTTGGCTATGGATCGCCGCTAGTTGGTGGATGTTCCGTCGGCCGCCAACGCAGCGTAAACGTTGGCTGGTGGGACTCTTGGCCAGCTATGGACTCGTCTACGGCCTGATACATGCCCCGCTCCACGGGGAGGTCGCCTACTTCGATGTGGGACAAGGTGATAGCATCTTGTTGCGGACACCGTTTAATCGTCGCGTCTCACTGATTGATACTGGAGGTCGCTTGGCCCTGCCCCAGCCCAAATGGGTACCCGCCGTGCCACCGAGCTATGGCGCGACCTATACCAACATTAATTATCTCCGTAGTCGGGGGATTGACCACGTGGATGACCTGTATCTTACCCACCACGATGCCGATCACATCGGTGACTTACCGGCGTTTCTCAAGGAATTGCGGGTTAAACGACTTCTCGTTCCGGCGGGGATGGAACGTGAGCCACAGTGGCAACGGTTAATTCGGCAGAGTCGTTGGCCCACGGTGGTGCAACCCATCCAGGTGGGCAGTTCGGTGCCACTCACGGTGCGCCACCCCTATGAGGCGGCGCCGGCGGAAAATGCTAATTCGTTGGCGCTGCAAGGGGACTTTGGTGGGCTGAACTTCCTATTCATGGGGGATCTCGATCGGGCCGGCGAGCAGAAAATCTTGGCCGATCACCCACAGCTCCGAACGGACGTGTTAAAATTAGGACATCACGGGAGTAAGACGGCCAGCGCACCGGCCTTCATTCAGCAGCTACAGCCGCACTGGGCGATAATCTCGGCCGGTCGGCAGAACCGGTATGGTCACCCGCACGCAGAGACCTTAGCGACACTTCAAGCCGCAAAGGTGCCGGCAATCAGCACACAGACCAGTGGGATGATTCGCTACGTGTATGTGGGGGACCACGGTAGCTGGCAGACTAAATTAAAAGGGGAATAAAGCGTGACGATTAACGAACTTTTAAAAACTTTAGCCACGGGCGGACAACTTGACCCGGTCTACCTGATTATGGGGCAGGCGGATTACCTCCAACGGCGGCTCAAGGCAGCGTTTAAGGCCACCGTTCCGGCAGAGGAGCAGACCATGAACTATGCCAGCTACGATATGGATACGGTGCCCTTAGCCGTAGCGCTAGACGATGCCATGGCGGCGCCGTTCTTCGGAGAACGACGGGTGGTCTGCATCGACAATCCCCAATTTCTGACGGGCGAAACCAAGAAACAGAAGGTTGAGCACGATGTGGGAAGCCTGCAGACCTATCTGGGTGCGCCGATGGAGAGTACGGTACTGGTCTTCTTCGCGCCCTATGAGAAGCTGGATGGCCGTAAGAAGGTCTCTAAGCAGCTGAAAAAGGTGGCTACGACCATCGACATTGGCCACTTCTCCGAGAGCGACGTTCGGCAATTTGTGACGGCACAGCTCAAGCAAGAGGGTTATACGATGGCCCCCGCCGCCCTGAACGCGCTGATTCAACGAACCGATGCGGATCTAACCTTGATGATGGCGGAACTCCCGAAGCTGGAGCTCTTTGCCTATCCGCAAAAGACCATTCAACCGGATGCGGTGACGGGGCTGGTCGCGCAAACCTTGACCCAAAACGTCTTTGACCTGGTTAATCAGGTTTTGGCCAAGGACACGGCTAAGGCCGTCACGTTGTATCGTGAGCTGTTACTCGCTAAGGAAGAACCCTTAAAGATTAATGCCATCTTGCAGGGCCAATTCCGCCTGCTAATCCAGACCAAGGTCTTGGCCAAGCAAGGCTATAGTCAGGGAAAACTGGCCAGCCTACTGAAGGTGCATCCGTACCGGATCAAGTTGGCCCTGCAATCGCAACGCCGTTTTCGGTTAACCGATCTGAATCAGGCATACTTAGGTTTATTCCAGGTGGAAAAGCAGATGAAGTCCACGTCCATGGAACCAGAAATGTTGTTTTCGTTATTTATGACGCAGTTTGCCGGTGGTCAAACCGCTTAAATGCACAAAAAAGGGGGTCGACCATGATTGGTCGACCCCCTGAATTGCATCATCTAATCTGATTGATTAATTGATTACTTAGCTAAACGTGCAGCCATCCGTGACTTGTCACGGGAAGCCTTGTTCTTCTTGATCAAGCCCTTGGAAGCGGCACGGTCAACAGCAGCACTAGCTAAACGGTATAATTCTTCCGCATTGTCGGCACCGGCCGTCTTAGCTTGTTCAAAACGCTTAACGGCAGTCCGCATCGTGCTTAATTGTGCTGAGTTACGTTCGTTGGCCTTAACGTTGGTCTTGGCACGTTCGATTGCTGATTTGATAATTGGCATGAAAATTTCACCTCCGAATGAGAATTCCTGTACCGGAAATCTTAATTTCAACGTATGTAATTATACAGAACCCACCGACCGAATGCAATACTTTCACGCGATAAATGTAAAGCATTTTTACTTGATAGGTAATTGTGAAGAAAAACTTGCTATTTTGCCGGGAGTTCAGTATGATAGGTAACTGTGCAAAAGCACAAACCCTTAACTTAGTTGGTGCGACCACCACCGTCGGCTTACTCAGTTTAGGGCACTTATATGAAGGGTGGTACATTTACCATGGCTATTAGTCCAGAAAAGAAGAACGAAATCATCAAGCAATACGCACGTCACGAAGGCGACACGGGTTCTACTGAAGTCCAAGTTGCTGTTTTGACCGCTGATATCAACGAAATCAACGTGCACATGCAAAATCACCGTAAGGATTTCCATTCCCAACGTGGTTTGATGAAGAAGATTGGTCACCGTCGTAACCTGTTGGCTTACTTACGGAAGACTGATGTTCAACGTTACCGTGAATTAATCAAGAGCTTAGGCCTGCGTCGTTAATTCGCCGCACCTGCGAGTCCATTTCCTTTAGGGGAGATGGACTTTTTTTATGCGGCGTACCTTCATAGTTCAGTAATTGTCCAAAGTATGCTACACTGGTGTAAGTTTAATCATGGACGAATCTAGGTAGCGATACCTATAAGAAAAGACTGGTCGGTTGTGATCAGTGATTAACTTAAAACTAGTGAAGATACTTGAGGTGAACTTATGAGTGCGAAGATAAAGATTGTGCCGTTCGGTGGTGTCCGCGAGAACGGAAAAAACATGTATGCGGTTGACGTTAATGGTAGTATTTATATTTTAGATTGTGGGTTAAAGTACCCGGAAAATGAACTGTTGGGAATTGATGTGGTGATTCCAGATTGGAGTTACCTCCGTGAGAATAAGGATCGGATTGTGGCGGTCTTCTTGACCCACGGCCATGCCGATGCCATTGGCGCTTTGCCCTATTTCTTGAGTGAATTCAACGTTCCAGTATTCGGGTCCGAAATGACGATTGCGTTGGCCAAGCTGAACGTCGCTGACGAGCCTAAGGTTAAGAATTACGATGATTTTCACGTGGTTGATGAAAAGACGGAAATTGACTTCGGTGACGTGGTCGTTTCCTTCTTCTCAACGACCCACTCAATTCCCGAATCGCTGGGGATTGATTTAAAGACGGATGAGGGTCAGATCGTTTATACCGGGGACTTTAAGTTCGATCAAACGGCCAAGCCTGGGTACCAAACGGACTATGCCCGGTTGGGGGCCATTGGTCAGGCCGGCGTATTGGCCTTGCTGAGTGATTCAGCCAACGCCGAGAATCCGAACATGAACGCGTCCGAACAGGCGATTGCTGAATCCATCGAGGAGACGTTTAACTATCGTGATGGCCGGGTCGTTGTGGCCTGTGTCGCCTCGAATATTTTACGAATTCAACAGGTTTTTGACGCTGCACAGAAGACGGGCCGTAAGGTTTGCCTGACGGGACAAGACCTGGAAAAAATTGTCAACACGGCGATGAAGCTGGGAAAACTGTCTTTTGACGATGACCTGCTGGTTACGCCAGAACAACTGGATAGTTTGACGCCAGCCGAGACGGTTATTTTACAGACGGGTAAGATGGGCGAACCCATCAAGTCCATTCAACGGATGGCCAACAAGCAAGAGAAGACGCTGAACATTCAACCCGGCGATCTGGTCTACATTACGACGACTCCCTCACACGCCATGGATACGACTGTTGCTCAAACGCGGGATATGGTCTACCGGGCCGGTGGCGAGGTCAAGGCCATTTCTGACGAGATGAACTCCTCAGGTCACGCCTACAAGCGCGATCTACAGCTCATGTTGAACCTGTTGAAGCCGAAATATCTCGTGCCAATTCAAGGGGAATATCGCTTGTTAAACGCCCATGCCAATGCCGCAATGGAACTGGGCATGCCTGCCGACCACATCTTCATTTTGGCCAAGGGCGACGTGTTGACCTACGCCAAGGGCACCATGGGACTGGGCGAAGGCATCGATGTCAGTGATACCATGATCGATGGGATCGGTGTCGGTGATATCGGGAACATCGTCTTACGCGATCGAAAGGTCTTGGCCGACGATGGGATCTTTATCGCCGTGGTAACGATTGACCGTAAGAAGAAACAGATTGTGGCCGAACCCAAGATTACGTCGCGGGGCTTTGTCTACGTTAAAGCCAACAAAGATTTGATGCAGGAAAGTGGCCAGATTATCCGTAAGGCGGTCCAAAATAACTTGGATAACAAGGAATTCGACTGGGGTCACCTGAAACAAGATGTTCGGGAACATCTGAGCCATTACCTGTTTGAACAGACGCACAGACGGCCGGTTATTCTGCCCGTGATTATGGAAGTTAACCAGCATCACCGCCGTTCCAGCAGCAAGGAAAAGGGGCAGCCTAAGGCCGCACCAAAGGCGAAGACGACGGCTAAATCCAAGGCAAAGTCGACTAAGGGTAAGGGGACACAACCGGCGACTGCTAAAGCGGATCAGCCGACGAACAAACCCCGGCACAACCGCAAACGGCGGCCACGGGCCAAGAAACCCGCACCGGTAACCGATCAGAAAGACTAAACGTATAGAGACGGACCGAGACCTGTTCAGGCGTCGGTCCGTTTTGGTTGTGCGCCCGGCATGGGCGCTAACTAGGCGGTGAAAATCCGCTGTGGGCCGTAGTAGTCGGAACCACGAGCCGAAGGCAAAGGTGTCCATCGCGAGG
>NZ_JAAVSC010000089.1 GCF_012641095.1 Lactobacillus sp. HBUAS51381 | reverse complement strand
AACAAGGTAGCCGTAGGAGAACCTGCGGCTGGATCACCTCCTTTCTAAGGAATATACGGAGGCTACACATACTTTGTCGAAACAATGGTCAGTTTTGAGAGGTCTACTCTCAATATTATATGATTTTGCTAAATGATTTTGGGCGTATAGCTCAGCTGGTTTAGAGCGCACGCCTGATAAGCGTGAGGTCGATGGTTCGAGTCCATTTATGCCCATTGACCGCAAGGTCATCATTTTGGGGAATTAGCTCAGATGGGAGAGCACCTGCTTTGCAAGCAGGGGGTCAGCGGTTCGATCCCGCTATTCTCCATTGGTACGAAAGTACCAAGGAATTTGTTCTTTGAAAACTAGATATTATCAAATTATTTTCCTTTAATTATTAAGATAATTAAACCGAGAAACAACTGCGTATTTTTGAGTTTTTTAATTAGT
>NZ_JAAVSC010000088.1 GCF_012641095.1 Lactobacillus sp. HBUAS51381 | reverse complement strand
TTCAGTTTTCAAAGGTCTACCAAGTTATCTAATGAAGCGTTTGCTCCGTGACAACTTTTAAAGTATATCATGCTGTCAAAATCATGTCAACATCTTTTTCAACTTCCTGAATATTTATTCAACATTTCAAGAAGATTATCAGACGTATGAAACACGTTTTGACAACGTAATTCATTCTATCAGTTGCAATTCAACTCGTCAAGCACTAATTTCAAATTTGTATGACTATTCAATAATTTGTTATTTATGCATGACGTGCCTCAAACAGCAACAGGTAATATCTTATCAATCATCCCCCGGTTGGTCAAGTAGAAATCGCAATAAAATAAAAAAAGAATCCAGAAAGTTTCGGCTCTTTGTCAACTGTTGTTGGTAATCTGCTGTATAGGGTTGCCTAATCGCATTGTGATTAGGCAACCTTTTTGATTCCGAATACTAGATGAATCCT
>NZ_JAAVSC010000087.1 GCF_012641095.1 Lactobacillus sp. HBUAS51381 | reverse complement strand
TTGGCCAACATCTATTTGAATGAGCTGGATAAAGTACTCACTTCTCGGGGCCATCAGTTCGTGCGTTATGCCGATGATTGTAATATTTATGTCAAAAGCAAACGTGCTGGACGGAGGGTGTTAGAGAACGTAACCAAATTCTTGGAAAAAGACCTGAAAGTGACGGTCAATCGAGAAAAGACACAAGTGGGGTCGCCGTTGGGCCTTAAATTTTTGGGATTTTCCTTAGGTGTGGGGCGCGGAGGAGCTTACGCTCGCCCGGCGCGCCAGGCCAAAGAGCGAGTCAAACAAGAATTAAAGCGCCTAACCAAACGTAGTCGGGGAATCTCTACGGACAAAATGTTTGTAGAGATTCGACAAAAGATGCGTGGATGGCTTCAGTACTATGGCATTGGGAAAATGGCGACATTCGTTAGAACTCTAGATTCATGGTTGCGGAGTAGAATCCGTCAGTATTTCTGGAAGCAATGGAAGAAAGTCAAAACCAAGGT
>NZ_JAAVSC010000086.1 GCF_012641095.1 Lactobacillus sp. HBUAS51381 | reverse complement strand
TCTCTTATAGTGTGGTGGCGATAGCCTAAAGGATACACCCGTTCCCATGCCGAACACGGAAGTTAAGCTTTAGCACGCCGATAGTAGTTGGGGGATCGCTCCCTGCGAGGATAGGACGTTGCCACGCGAACGAAAGAACCCAGTGATTGGGTTCTTTTTTTATTGTCAATATTCGAAAAAACAGCGATAATGAGAGTATGCCGCTTTAGCTCAGGAGGTAGAGCGTTTCCATGGTAAGGAAGAGGTCGTTGGTTCAAATCCAATAAGCGGCTTAGGTAAGATGGTCATGATACAATGCGTGATTATGGTTTTGGGCAGACTGGGTGTAATAACCTAGTCTGCTCTTTTTAGGTAATAGGAGTTTAGGTGGATAACGGGAACCCAGAGACTTCAGCCTAAATGTGGTGGTGTTTGCCAACCAGTGTAGTCCGTAAGCACCTAATAACTGACCGTCTATGATTGATGGTCGCAAAACGATATGATTACCTCATCAAATAAATTGGTGAGGTTTTTGTTATGGATAAACCAG
>NZ_JAAVSC010000085.1 GCF_012641095.1 Lactobacillus sp. HBUAS51381 | reverse complement strand
GTAAGCACCTAATAACTGACCGTCTATGATTGATGGTCGCAAAACGATATGATTACCTCATCAAATAAATTGGTGAGGTTTTTGTTATGGATAAACCAGATATCGTACAAGTCAAAGTGCCACGTCAGGCTGCAGGAACAACGCCAGTTGTTCCCAGCCGGGCAGTTCAGCTCAAAGTAGGCAAGAACAAGTCAGTTATTATCTACAATAAGGCCAACAGCTACATCGTTGACGCCCTCTTAAAGGCGGTATTTAACGATGCTCATTGATCCAAGCAAGGTCGGACAAGTCTATATTGTTTGTGGCAAGACTGACCTCCGTCGTGGAATTGATGGTTTAGCTGGTGTTGTTCAGGAACAATTCGATCTTGATCCGTATAATCAGGCGCTCTACTTATTTTGTGGCACCAGAAAGGACCGTTTCAAAGCCCTTTACTGGGATGGTGATGGTTTTCTATTGCTATACAAGCGGCTAGAAAATGGTCGTCTTCAATGGCCAACAAATCAGGATGCCGTGCGGAAGCTGAATTATAAGCAATTTTCACGTCTTCTAGGTGGTTGGTCGCTTGACGCGACCGTTCATAAAATTAGGCCCCC
>NZ_JAAVSC010000084.1 GCF_012641095.1 Lactobacillus sp. HBUAS51381 | reverse complement strand
TCAATTGTTGGCTGTGAACCCGGTTGCCCAGCATCAATCGTTGTTTCAACACCATTACCATCCGGTAAAGTCACATTCGAATCGCCAGGTTCAATCGTCTTTTCACTGACGGTCTTACCATCCTTTTGTTCCGTGACCTTCCCTTCACCTGTTGCCGGATCATAGGTGTACGTAGTTGTACTCCCGTCATTCCAGACTTTGGTGACCTTGGTAACATTGCCAGTTGAGTCTTTGGTTGTGGTCGTCACATTGTTCGACTCATCGATATCTTTGTGAGTCGTATAATGCTCAATCGTTGGTTGTGAACCTGGTTGTCCTACATCAACCGTCGTTTCAACATCACTACCATCTGGCAAGGTCACAGTCGAATCGCCAGGTTCAATTGTCTTTTCACTAACGATCTTACCATCCTTTTGTTCCGTAACCTCTTGTTCACCCGTCTTAGGATCATAGGTATACGTGGTCGTACTCCCATCATGCCAGACTTTAGTAACCTTGGTAACATTACCAGTTGAATCTTTGGTTATGGTTGTCACATTGTTCGACTCATCGGTATCTTTGTGGGTTGTATAGTGTTCAATTGTTGGCTGTGAACCCGGTTGCCCA
>NZ_JAAVSC010000083.1 GCF_012641095.1 Lactobacillus sp. HBUAS51381 | reverse complement strand
AACGGCGACAGGGGCCCACCTTGTGGCGTTCCTCTGTCACTTTTTTCAAAGAGTTTACCGTTCATGACACCACTGGTTAGAAAACGACGAATGAGTCGCAGTAACCACGGGTCATTGATATATTGCCCGATAAACTTGATGAGTAGGTCATGGTTGACCGTATCGAAGTAAGCTTTTAAATCCAGGTCCACTACGTAGTGATAGCCCTGATTATAAAGCGAGGTCACTCGACCGATTGCCTCGTGTGCTCCTCGATTCGGTCGGAAGCCAAAACTATTATCCGAGAACACTTGCTCAAATACTGGCGTTATTACCTGGGCTACAGCCTGTTGAACTAATCGATCAACTACCGTAGGAATACCAAGCTTTCGCTTGCCACCATTGGGCTTAGGAATTTCCACTCGCTTAACTGGTTGTGGCTTATAGGTCCCTTGTGCCAGCTGTTTGACGAGCTCTTCCTTGTGCTCCTTCAGATAGGGTAAGAGGTCCTCGACAGTCATACCGTCAAGGCCTGCTGCCCCTTTATTTCTTTTGACTCGGAGATAAGCTAGATTCAGATTATTTCGGGTCAAAACACGTTTCGAAAATTCAATGCCACTTATCATCGTACTTTCACCAGAGAAAGCACT
>NZ_JAAVSC010000082.1 GCF_012641095.1 Lactobacillus sp. HBUAS51381 | reverse complement strand
TTATCGTCAGCGATGTGAGTAAGGAGCGGATGGCGGGTGAAGCTCCAGGAATTTTCAAAAGAATTCCAATCAATTTTAGATAAGTGTATAAGCTGGGTTACAAATTCCACAATCCTTCTATTAGGTGTTCTAACTATTGGAAAATTATTAAAGTTACCAACTTGTAAATGTATCGTAGGGTTCAATAACTTAAAAATATAGTTTCCAACTGGTGAGTTCATAAGACCCAGCACAGAAATTAAGTCACTATTGCTCGAAGAAAAGGCAGACATTCCAGTCACATCATGAATACTTCCTGATTCTCTTATTCGAATGCTAAAATGCCCACTCGTAATATCAGACCAAGTTATCGCTTCACGAAAGTAATAATCAGTATTTTGAGGGCGTGATCGAACTTTACCTTTAGCGTCAGTGAAATTACGAATCTCTTTTCCATTGTCCTGCCAATTCACTACATAGTCGTAGTTACCGTACCACTTTCGGTATGACCCTCCTTTGTTGTACGGGAACCATTTCATTCTTGATTCTTCAGCATCCTGTAACGATTTAGCGTCAAATTTTATGTTTTGATATTTAACTTCATACCATTCCCGTAAAAAACGATTATTGTTGGCGGTAGCAAGGCCTTGTTTAGGTGTCACCAATTTATCCATGCGCGTTCCAACTTCAAAATCATGAATCAAACTTTTACTGGCCCAATAGGCGATTGGGCTTCCCGGAATCTTCGCAAAGTTCGCTTGGTTAGTTCGAT
>NZ_JAAVSC010000081.1 GCF_012641095.1 Lactobacillus sp. HBUAS51381 | reverse complement strand
GTGCTATCCATAGAAAGATAATATGGAGGTGGATAGCGTGGCAATGATTAAACCAAATGAAATGGCAAAGCGTCTGGGCGTTACCGTTCGAACCTTGCAAGAGTGGGATCGCAACGGTAAATTTACGGCACATCGCTCACCAACAAATCGGCGTTATTATACAGAAGAACAGTATCGGGATTACCTTGATGAGTTAATCACTGATATTGGTAGTGGCTTAAATTATAATCGAAAAAATGGAATAAGTTGTTAGAAGAAGTCTTCAACAACGAAGTTGGCACAATCTTTATAACGTACAAAGATCGTTTTATCCGTTTTGGGTATGAGTGGTTTGAACGTTTATGCGCAACACATGGCGCTAAAATTGTGGTGTTAAACAATAAAGAAACGTCCCCAAACCAAGAAATAGTTGAAGATATGATAAGCATTATTCATGTCTTTTCTTGTCGATTATATGGGCTACGGAAGTATAAACGTAAATTGAAAAATGATTTGATGGGTGGTGATGAGCTTGATAAGAACACAAAAGGTAAGACTTTACCCAAATCACCACATGGAAAAGATACTTGATGAGCTTTGTAATTATCGCAGATACTGTTGGAATGAGGGCCTAGCTACCTGGAATGATATGTACGATTTACACACCATTGATGAAGCTAGTCCAAAACCAAACATGTATGCTGTCCGTAACGAATTGGTCGCGAATAAAGCTGATTGGCAGTACATGCTCTCGGCCCGAACCTTGCAATTGGCAATCGCTGATTTAGGAAAGGCCTGGCAGAACTTTTTCGACA
>NZ_JAAVSC010000080.1 GCF_012641095.1 Lactobacillus sp. HBUAS51381 | reverse complement strand
TACCCTCCATAATTCTTCAATTGGCACAATTTTGTCACAGATTGCTTAGTTAGCCAACGGGAGATCGACAGTGTGATAGGTTATCGTCAGCGATGTGAGATAGGAGAGGATGGCGGGTGAAGTCCCAGGAAGTTTCGAAGGAATCCCAATCACATTTTGCCAAGTTAATTTGTTCATCAATAGGTGACGTTTTAATCGCATTATTGTCATCTAACCACGGAATTTGTTCAATATAGCTAGCCTTTAGGTTAATTGTAGGTGATAGAAGACGTACGTAGAACAAGCCAACAACGGAATTTAAAAGTGCCATTACGCGTAAGCTGGTAGAATGATCACCAAGGAACATCGCAGCCGCCATATCTGCTATAGAACCTGGTATTTGGTATCGAACACCAATTTTCCCAGAAGATATAACTGACCAAGTTATTCCAGGATAGAATAGATAAGGACTTTGCATACGCGATTTTATGTTTCCATTTTTGTCCCTATAGTTTTTTAGAACTTCTCCATTATTTTCCCAATAAACAACATACTCATTATTTCCATACCAAAGGCGTCTGTTTCCTCCCTTATTGTAAGGAACCCAAGCTATATTTCGCGAAGAAGAATTGACCCCAAAATTTGAATAGTTAATCTCCGACCACAGGCGGATAAATTTACCATTATTCCCAGTTTTACCACCTGCGACTGTACGTAAGACGTCCAATAAAGGGGATCCGTTTATAAAATTACTGATAACGGCTTGTGAGGCCCAGTAAGCAATTGGCATCCCCGGAATCTTCGCAAAGTTCGCTTGGTTAGTTCGAT
>NZ_JAAVSC010000008.1 GCF_012641095.1 Lactobacillus sp. HBUAS51381 | reverse complement strand
CCACCTCGCGATGGACACCTTTGCCTTCGGCTCGTGGTTCCGACTACTACGGCCCACAGCGGATTTTCACCGCCTAGTTAGCGCCCATGCCGGGCGCACGACTAAAAGAGCACTACCTCGGCGTAAACAAGCCAAGGTAGTGCTCTTATTTAAATCAGATTAATTACCAGATCGGTAATCCGAGGATTACTTCAATGGCTTCCATTGCCAAGCGTTAACTTCTGGCAAATCGGTTCCGACTTCACGGATGTAAGCATTGTGCTTAGCAACCATGTCGTCCATCCGTTGTGCGAAGTAGGCGCCCTTAATGGCATATTCATCGATATCATCAACGGCTTCCTTAGCCAAGTGGTAACGATCCAAGTGGTTCAGGACACGCATGTCAAATGGCGTGGTAATGTCCCCGTTTTCACGGTAACCATGAACGTGAAGGTTGTGGTTGTGACGATCGAAGAACAAGTCCTTGATCAAACCTTCGAAACCGTGGAAGGCGAAGATAACTGGCTTGTCTGTCGTAAACAGACGGTCGAATTCTTCGTCGGAAATCCCACGAGGGTCCAACTTAGGAGAACGCAACTTCAACAGGTCAACCACGTTGATGAAGCGAATCTTCATTTCTGGGAATTCATCATGCAACAATGAGATTGCGGCTAAGGATTCCCAAGTTGGTTCGGTACCAGCGGCAGCGAAGACAACGTCAGGTTCTTGACCTTGGTCCGTAGAAGCCCAGTCAATGTAGCCCAACCCATTGTGAACCAGGTTCGTGGCTTCATCAATGGAGAACCATTGTGGACGTGGGTGCTTGGAAGTAACGATGATGTTAATCTTTTCGCGGCTCCGGAAAGCAACGTCACCAACGGCTAACAAGGTGTTGGCATCGGCTGGCAAGTATTCACGGATAAAGGCTGGCTTCTTTTCGGCCATGTGGGTCAACATCCCAGGATCTTGGTGGGTGTAACCGTTGTGGTCTTGCTGGAAGACAGTTGACGTGTCAACGAAGTTCAAGGATGGGTAATCATGACGCCATTCTTGTTCCGCAGCCTTACGTAACCACTTGAAGTGTTGGGTTAACATGGAATCCACGACCCGACCGAATGATTCGTAGGTAGCGAAGAAGCCATGACGACCAGTCAGAACGTAACCTTCCAACCAACCTTCAGCTTGGTGTTCGGACAGTTGAGAATCGATGACCCGGCCTTCATGTGCCATGTTTTCATCGTTAGGTTCCTTGATGTCTTCCATCCATTGACGCTTCCCGTAGTCCAGCATAGCGTAAAGCCGGTTAGACTTGGATTCATCAGGACCAAAGGCACGGAAGGAATCTGGGTTCAACTTCATGGTGTCGGCCAAGTACTTGGACCAAACCAACATGTCTTGGGCAATCGTCTTGCCATGTTCAGTCGTGTCCACGGCGTACTTCTTGTAGTCAGGGAGCTTCAATGGTTGTGGCTTGATCCCACCATTAGTGATTGGGTTCATGGCCATCCGTTGTTCACCCTTAGGTGCCATGTCACGGACTTCTTGCTTAACAGAACCGTCTTCATTGAAGAGTTCTTCTGGCTTGTAAGACTTCAACCAGTTAACCAACATGTCGGCGTGTTCCATATCGCCAGCGGCAACAGGAATTGGCACTTGGTGAGCACGGAATGAGCCTTCAATTGGGTTACCATCCAAGTCAGCCTTAGGACCAGTCCAGCCCTTAGGTGAACGGAAGATAATCATTGGCCAGTTAGGCAATGAATCATCGTTGTTTTCACGAGCATGCTTTTGGATAGCCTTAATCTTCGTGATGACTTCGTCCATCGTCTTAGCCATGTCTTCGTGAACCCGCATGTAGTCGGTGTCGCCGACGTCGATTTCAACAAAGTGAGGGTCCCAACCCATTCCTTCGAAGTACTTGGTTAAGTCTTCGTCGGACATCCGTGATAGGATGGTTGGGTTAGAGATCTTGAACCCGTTCATGTTGATGATTGGCAGAACCGCACCATCTTTGATTGGGTTGATAAACTTGTCAGAGAACCATGAAGCTGCCAGTGGGCCAGTTTCGGATTCCCCATCACCAATTTCAACAGCGGCGATCACGTCTGGGTTGTCTAAGATGGCACCAGTACCGTGTGACAGGCTGTAACCAAGTTCCCCACCTTCGTGGATAGAACCTGGCGTTTCAGGTGCGGCATGGGAAGCCACGCCACCTGGGAAGGAGAATTGCTTGAATAAACGCTTCAAGCCTTCTTCGTCTTGAGAAATGTTTGGATAAATTTCACTGTAGCTACCATCAAGATATGAGTTAGAAACCATAACTTGGCCACCGTGACCTGAACCTTCAATGTAGAACATATTCAGGTTGTACTTTAAGATTGCCCGGTTTAAGTGAGCATAGATAAAGTTTTGAGAAACAATGGTCCCCCAGTGTCCAATTGGCTTGATCTTCACGTCATCAGAGGTTAAGTCACGCTTCAATAATGGGTTGTCACGCAAGAATAACTGACCTACTGATAAGTAGTTTGCTGCACGCCAGTACTTGTCAACGCCTTCCAAGTAACTCTTGGAGTCGAAGTCTGCATTTGCCATGTAATTAACACTCCTTCTTTGAATTTGTAACTGCACAATCTAGTTGATAGAACTTAACGTAAAATTTATCTCGTAATGACTACCGGGATGCTTTTTACAACTATCATAATAACGCTTTTTAAATAAAAGTCAACCTTTTTGACAATTGGACCGTATCAATTTACGAAAAAGTCGAACCTCTTAACAAATCCTTGTCCCGCCTGACTTAATTGCCAGTTGCGGGCTTATTTACGGTGGCTTTTTCATTCAAATAAATTATACCAATATAAGGATACGCCCGGATAATGTTCGTGTTATGCTAATCCCTAAACTAGACCAATAAAAAAATGACCCCTTCTCAGGCGTCATTTTTCATTGCTTATTCTTCATCTAATGAAACAAAGGTGTTATAGTTCAAATATTGATAGTGTAGGCGCATGTTGGACACTTCAAACGGCGTACCATCATCTAGGAAGAAAACACCCTCCATAATGCCCACGGGTTCCACGGGTTTTAGATTCAATAAGTTTTGATCATCCGCCGTGGAGGGCTGCGTTCGAATGGACATGAACGACTTGGTGACGACTTTTCCTTGCGACTCTAAATAGTTAAAGATCGACTCCGAAACGGTCTTTTGGGACAGGTTCGGCGCAATCTTAATGGGAATATAGCCCGTTTCAATCATAAACGGCTTGTCCTCAAACAACCGGAGTCGTTTAATCTCATAGACAAAGTCCCCTTCAGCCAAGAACAAATCCTGCTGAATTTCCTTGCTAGCGGGAATAACGTCGAATTTGAGCAAACGAATGCCCGGCGTCGTGCCCGCCGACTTCATACTGTCAGTAATCCCTAAATTTGACCCCTCATATTGAAAAATCGATTGGTTTTTCATATATAATGGGTTAATGAAGGTTCCCGAACCCCGCTTTTTAAAGATAATCCCCTGGTTGGCGAGCACACTGAGCGCCCGCTTAACTGAGCTGCGACTGACCCCATACGCTTCGCTCAGGCTTCGTTCATCTGGCAGCCGCTTATTGGGAAATTCATTTTGATGGATGCGTTGTTTTAAGTCCCGCATGACCTGTCGATAGACTAAATCTGCCATGATATCTCCTCATAACTCTTCAACTAGACTTCTACTGTG
Source organism: Lactobacillus sp. HBUAS51381 (assembly GCF_012641095.1). Lineage (GTDB taxonomy): Bacteria > Bacillota > Bacilli > Lactobacillales > Lactobacillaceae > Levilactobacillus. The sequence continues at coordinate 93,499 of NZ_JAAVSC010000008.1, read as the reverse complement.
ATAGAGTATAACAGGTTTTGGCGGCGGTGTCTGCTTTTATCAGGAAACAACCGTTCCATTTGTTTTTAAAGTGCGGTCCAATTTTGAAATTTTTGTAGTGAAAGGTGAGTCAAATGGCTAAGAAAAAGAAAGGCAAACGTCTGCACAAGACGCTAGTTGAACAGATTCTCGATAAAAACAAGGTGGCTTATAAGCAAATTGAATTTGCGACCCACATCAAAGGGGACGTGGCTCAAATGGAAGTCGACCACGCCCAGGTCGAGGAACACCGCATTTATAAGACGCTGGTGCTCAGTGGGCCGACTACCGGCCCCGTCGTTGGTGTCGTCCCGATTGACGAACACCTCAACGAAAAGAAACTAGCGAAGGCGTCCGGTAATAAAAAAGTCGATATGGTGCCCCTAAAGGATCTGGTCAAGACCACGGGCTATGAACACGGCGCCAATACGCCGGTGGGTATTTGGGAAAAGAATCACTTCCCCATCTACTTCGATAACTCCGCCAAGGAACAAGGGACGATTCTCGTATCATCTGGACAGATTGGCCGGTCAGTTGAATTAGACGCCACGGACCTCGCCAACCTGGTTCATGGCACGTTCACCGACCTACTGGAGTAACCATGAATACCGACCTGAGCCTGATCTTAAAAAATCTCGATCTCGTGGGGCTAGACCTCCTGGTGATCCCCTTTATCTTTGTCACTCTGCTTACCTATCTGAACCGCGACACCAAGAAATTCTTGGCCAACGGGTTAGGGGTCAACAGTGAACTTTATCTGGGGTTCATCGGCATCTTTCTTCACGAACTCAGTCACCTCTTGGTCGCCATTATCTTTGGCCACCGTATCGATCAGGTGCGGTTACTCAAGCGGCCCCATCCCCAGCAAATCGGCGCGGATGGTAACCCCGACCTCGCGTTGGGCTACGTCAATCACACGTGGAATCGCCGCAATTGGTACCAGACCACCGGCAATCTTTTCATTGGGATTGCCCCCATCTTCGGCTGCGCACTGGTCCTCTTGGGACTAACGGCCCTGCTGATTCCCAGTCTCTTCACCGGCATGCTTACGCTCGTGGCCGACCCCTTCAATCTGGATTGGAACGGCTTCATCGCCGCGCTGGGTGGGGACCGTCATCCCCTCATCCGCTGGTTCATCATGATTTTGCTATCGTTAAATATCAGCATTGGTGGCTTTGACCTCAGTGCCGCCGACTTTGCCAATTCACGGATTGGCCTGATTGGCTTTGTGACGGTATTCGTGGTAATCACCGTGATTTTAACCATGGGCAATATCGCCACTGGTTATTTACGCGTCATCACAGCCGCGGTGATTCTGTTGGCCCTAATTCTGGGCTACGCGCTGTTGGTCTCACTGCTCACCAATCTGGTGGTGCGCCTTGCTTTTCAGATAAAGATTCATTGATACCCCACGTGGGGCAAAGGACTGGTCCGAAGCCCCGCTGAGTTGTGACCGACGTTTCAGCAATTTATCTTCGAAGACATCAAGAGCCTGGGCATTTTGTCCAGGCTCTTTTGTGTTATCGAGATATTTATTTTTACGGCGAATTAGCCAGCCACCTCGCTGCTGGTCCGCTCATCAGTTTATTCATGGGAACATTCGTTCTATCTTTCTAGCTGGCGGCCTGTTATACTACGATTACCGTCACCGTTACCGAGGCCAACCGATTGAGGAGGAACACCATGACCACCACATCTTTCACGCACCTTCGCACCGACCCCAAGCGTCTATTCACCCGAGTTGTCCGCACCAACCATCCCCTAGAGGTGACCCTGGATGCCCATCAGAGTGTCGTTGTTCTCAGCAAATCTCGTTACGAACAACTGCTAGAGCTTAATTACCTATGGCTGGCCGGAACCCTGCCGCACGCCCTTCAGCAGGCACAACAAGTAACGGACCCCACCGCCTCGTCTTAATTCAGTCGATAATCATCGCCATACATCCGCCATTTCAACGGACGCGTCAGCTGATAATTTCCCGCCTGTATCAGTCGCTGCTGTACATTCAGCCGGGAGAGGTCCTTATGGGCGGCCTCGCGCCGCATGACTGGCCGCCGTGCCCGTAGGAAGGCCTTGAGATACTGAGCCTGATTGCCGCCCTGACGCGGTGATTTAGCCAGTTTCAACGCGTGGTGCCGAATACCACCAAAGCTTGTCGCATCATTGCCCGGTCCGTGAACAACGATCGCATCGTAATAGATATATTGACCCAAAGGACTCAGATCATCCTTCTTAGCGGCCGTTAGGGCTGGCTGCAAGTACTGACGATTCAGTAGCCAATTTTCCGCTTGGACCAACTGTGGCGTCTTTGCGGCTTGGCGCCAAGCGCGAACAAAACTCGGTCCCAATCCGCGGTGCGCATCCGTACCCACAACTCGCTTTAAGGCCGGTAAGTAGCACTGTAAGCCATTGTGCCACGGCTTTAGTTGGACATAGCGTTGAATGACCTGCCGTAAATCACCATTTGCGGACGTGAACCCAATAATCCCGGCCGTATATCCGCGACCATCGCCAATATCCTGAATATAGCCATACTGTTCGCGGTAGTTTGTCGTCGAATTCTCAGCACTCGCTACCAGTGAGAAGGTCGTCGCCCGCAGTTGTCCCGTCCGAATTGTCTGCTCCGGTTGATAACCCGGAGCCACGGCTCTTAGCGCGCACCCCGTCAAGGTGAGCAGACTTATTCCCATTAACACCCACCAAAGTTTTTTCCACATGATTGCAGTCCCCAAAATCAAATTATTTATCACTTCTAACCGCCTAATCCGCTGTCTCAAGCCTGAAATACGATTATCAAGTTCAGCATACCAGTATTCGCGGCAAGATACCATTTACCGCCCAAACAACACCGACGCATTAAAAAAGGCACTTACCAAAATCGTAAATGCCGCGTCGAAAATATTATTTATCAGACTTTTGATAGTGAAAGACAATCGCATACAGTCCAAAGTTCAAAATGCTTAACGTAAGAATCAATCCGAATGCCAGTTGACTCCCCAACGCCGTCTCGTGCGCGTAGGACATCCCACTGACCTTCACGGAAGACATCAGCGCCGCCAAGATCGTCGTCCCCACCGAACCGGCGAACTGCTGGCCCGTATTGTAAATGGCGTTGGCATCCGCCCGTTGACTAAAGTCGACTTCCTTTAATCCATTGGTCATGGTATTTCCAAAGGCCATCGACCGCCCGATACTGAAGATGACGTAGAGAATCGCAATCACCACAACACTGAGTCGCTGACCCAACAGGGTAAACCCGGCGGCAGCGACTAGAAATAGGCTACTTCCGAGTAAAATCGGCAACCGCGCACCATACTCATCCAGCAGATGACCAAACCAAGGCTGTAAGATTGCCGTGACCAGGCTACCTGGTAGCAACATCAGTCCCCCGAATAACGAGCTAGCCCCCACGACAATCTGGGCATAGTTGGGCAACGCAAAGTTAATCCCAATGTTACAGAACTGAAGAATGACGTAGGCAACAAAGCTAAACGTAAACACGGGATTCCGAAAAATCTCCAATTTTAATAATTGACGTTCACTGTGTTTCGCTAATAGGATGTATCCGGTCATCATCACGATGGCCAGCAGAATGCCCCCCAAGAATTGCCAGCTTAGCCAGCCAGCGGACGTGAAGCTATTCAATCCCATGGTGAAGCTAACGAAGGCCACGGCCAACAGGCTAAATTGACCCCATACGAAATGAACCTTCTTGACGGGAGAGAACTGGTTAATCGCGCCCACCCCGAGTAGGAGAATTAGGGCTTCAACCGGTAGCGTGGACCAGAAGATTAAGCGCCAGTTCCCTAACGACGCCATGATCCCGCCGAAGGTTGGCCCACTAGCCGGCGCAATCATCAGAATCAATCCAGCTAGTCCCATGTAAAAACCTAACCGAGAACGGGGAACACTTTCCAAAACAACATTAAACATTAAAGGAATCGCGATTCCGGCACAACCAGCCTGAATTAACCGGCCGAACAAAAGAATCGGAAAATTCGGTGCGAGCGCACAAATTAGATCGCCTAAAATAAAGAGCGAGGCCCCCGCGATAAATAATTGCCGGTTCGTAAATCTTTGCTTTAAGAAGGCTGACGTAATCATCAGCAGTGCCACCATTAACAGGTAGCCCGTGGTAATCCACTGAACGGTACTTAAAGAAACGTGCATGGTACGCATCAAGGTCGGGAACGTCACGTTCATGGAAGTCTCGACCAGAATTCCCAGAAAGGCCATAATCGCTACCGCAAAAATAGCAATCAAATTTTGACGAGAAATTTTATCTGGGTCTTTTTGTGCTTGCGTCATTTGAACATCTCACTTTCCTACAATAACTCGTTACTTACTATCATACGCATTTTTTCAAAAATTTTCATGGGAACTTTGCCATTAAATCGGTTGCAGAAAGCCCTTTATCTCGGGAATTTCCGTTAAAAGTCAAAAAAACTTTGATGTAAACCATTACATTTGGTTTTGACCCTTGACTTTGTTTTCAGAAAATCATACGATGTTCACGTGAACAAAAGAGAAGAGAAGAAAGAAAAAGAGGTATTTATATCATGCATGTATTTAATCGCGTTTTAGTTGTTGTTGCTGCCGTTGCTGTTTTGGGTTCCGGAATCTTTGCTACGCAAGCCGTTGCTTCAACGACTAACGACAACGCATCCGCACAACAGACCTTATCACAAACCTATACCCAACTCGTTCAAAAGCAAACTGAACCACTGAAGTAGTTCAGACTTAGACAAAAAGCTCTCCCAATTTTGGGAGAGCTTTTTTCATAAACAATTTTATTCAAGAACCGTGGCACCAACCTCAGATTGGGTCATAAATTCCTTCATCCGTGAAATCATGTCGTGAACCACAACCCGACCGACCTGCACTTCTTCAGTCGTCCCAATCATATTAAAGCCCAGACTTAGCTGACCTTTAAACGTGCTGCAGGCAACTTGAAACATGGGGGCATAGCGGAAGGACCCCGTCATCAAGCAATTGGTGACCGTGTTCTCCGCAAATTGGAGGCGTGAATCGTCAATAATGCCAAAATTAGTGAAGGCAATTGCCCGAACGTGATAATTGGCTTCCACAATCTCTTGGAGCTTCTTAATCGGTTCCGTTTGATACTGCGCCATCAGGGATCGAACGGAATCCAAGAACTGATCGTGATCCTTTAAACGCTGCATCTCCACGTGCATCTTCTGAACGGAAACGGAGACCGCTTCGTCCTGCGGTGAGTGGATTGCTGGATTAAACCGGGCCGTGTGATTGGCAATCCGCAGTGCCGCCGGTTCCTCATCAATCTTTTGTCGCATATCCGTTGGGCAAGGAATCGCCAGCTCATCGCCACCCTTGTCGAAGGCCTGAACCGCCTTCCCAAAGGTTGTCAACAGAACATCGTTTACCGTAACGCCTTGCGCGTGGGTCGCGTTAATCAGGCTCCGCGTCAAATCCGGCGTTAACCGCCAACCACTAACGTTAGGCAAGGGCTGTTCTCCGGTCTCATTGGTCAATTGTGGCAGGGCCAATGGCTTGGCCGGGTGATCGACATTTCCTTGCTTAGCCGCGGCCGGGTGCGTCTTCAAGAGCGCCTTTAACCAGTCGAGATTGACCACGTTAACCACGCCATCAATCGCCGTCGCACCTTGACTATAGCACTTACTCAACAAGTACAGGTACTGCTTGAAGCCACTGCCATCGGTCAAAATGTGACTCATGGTTATGGTTAGACGTTGACCACGGCCGGCCGGTTGAAGTTCGAACCGCACTTGGGCTTCACTTTCCCAATCCGGTGTCGCATCTAACTGGGCGTCGGCAGGTAAGACCGCCAACACCTCGCTGCCATCCTTGACGACCGGTCGCCAGCTGTTATCGCTCATCTCATAGCGACAGAACAGCTCAGGGACGACCTTTGCCGTCAAATTAATGGCCTTCACCAACCGTGCTTCATCCAACGGATCACTAAACGTCAACTGACACCGAATCACCGGATAAAGTTGCTTAAATCCAATGGTATGCAAAATATTCAGTGGATTTTCATTCATAAGTGCCTATTCCCCTTCCACGAAAACGAATTCATTACTTAATTTTAGGTATTCTTGATCCAGAACACAAGTCGCCACGTGACTCATGACGAACAAAAAGCCCCGCCGAACTCCCGTATGGAAGTTCCTGCGAGACTTTTTTCGTTCGTTCTAGTTCTTAACCGTCAGCTTGCCGAAAATTTCGTCAGGCGTCTTGTCTGGGAAGAACTTGAAGAAGTTGTAAGCATTGTTGTAGCAAATGTTTTGAACAACCTTCCCCAACATTTCTTCATCGTCAGGTACCCGGCCTTGTTCAGCCAACTTACCATAGAAGTTGCAGAGAACACGACGGAAGTACTCGTGACGTGGGTAGGACAGGAAGCTCCGTGAATCAGTCAGCATCCCAACGAAGTTAGGCAACAGACTTTCTTCGGCGAAGACCCGCAATTGTTCGTCCATCCCTTCGGCAGTATCGTTGAACCACCAGCCGGCACCGAGTTGCAAGCGTTGTTTGCCGCCTTCTTGGAAGGCACCCATCATCGTTGCTAATTGCATCCAATCGTTGTCATTCAAGGAGTAGAAGATCGTCTTTGGAATGTCATGGGTGATTTGCATCTTGGTGTACAACTTGGCAATTTGGTCCGCAATATCAGGTTGCGTCCCAACGGCATCATAACCGGTATCAGGCCCTAATTTGTCGAACATTGGCCGGTTAAGGTCACGGATAGAGTTGATATGGAACTGCATCGTCCAATCAAATTCCTTGTTCAACTTCATTAAGTTTTCCAATAAGGCAGTTAAGTACTGGTCAACTTCCTTAGGCGACAATTCTTCGTTGTTGACACCCTTATCAAAGATCGCGTTCAGCTCGCTGTCTGAAGCTTCGATGAAGTGATAAGTTAACAGAGAATGGTCAGACAGACGGCCGCCCATTTCATTGAAGAATTCAAACCGTTGCTTAACAGCATCGATCATCGTCTTGAATGAAGTGATCTTGACACCAGAGATGTCACCCAATTCCTTCAGGTAGTCAGCAAAGCCATCACGATCCACTTGGATCAACTTGTCAGGCCGCATAGCTGGTAAGGTCCGGAAGCCGTTTTCAGCTTCAGTTTCCTTCAACAGTTTGTGGTAGTGCAAGTCGGAGGCTGGGTCATCAGTCGTGCAGACAGCCTTAACATTGGAGTTCTTGATTAAGTTCCGTGGTTTGAACGCATCAGTTTGGAGTTCAGCGTTGGCTTTCTTCCAAATAGCAGGTGCGGTCTTCCGGCTCAAAACATCGTCAATGTGGAAGAAACGCTTGAGTTCCAGGTGGGTCCATTCGTAGAGTGGGTTCCCCAGAGCACTTTCGATCGTTTCAGCCCAGGCCAAGAACTTCTGATATTCATCGCCGTCACCAGTGATGAGTTCTTCAGGAACCCCGTTGGTCCGTTCTTGACGCCACTTGTAGTGGTCACCGTAAACGCCTTCGTTTAACCAAATCCGCGTAATGTTAGGGTAATTCTTGTTTTCATAGATTTCCTTTGGGTTTAAGTGACAATGGAAGTCGATGATTGGCATACCCTTGGCATAGTCGTTGAAAAGTTTCTTGGCCATGTCGTTGCCGAGTAAGAAATTGTCGTCCAATAAAGCCATCAGGATATTCCTCCTTGTAGAGTTGTACTAACTAGCCGTTAAACTAAGATTAGTCTTCGTTGATTTTTGGTTCGTACTTAGCTTGAACTTCAGCCTTGGACTTTGCCAAACCTTGGAGTAAGTCGAGGTGTTCTGCAATGTGGATGTTCAAGTACTTGTCGTACAAGTCTTGGTGTTCCTTCAAAATCTTGAAGAACTTGTCACGGTAAACGTACTTGTAGCTCTTTTGAGCGTTCAAGAGTGAACCGTACATCGTGTGCAGAACTTGACGAGAGTCATCGCCGTCCAGCAAACTCATAACGTTGGATTCGTTGATCGTTTCTGGCTTAGGTGCAGTCCCATCGGTTTGCGCATTGAAGACGTAGAATGAAGCAACGTCATCCAAGTTGTCGTAAGCAAACTTGTAGAGTTGAACCATGAACTTAGGATCGACATGGGCAATAACCCGGAGAGCTTCCAACCAGTTAGTCCCAGCGGTCTTAACGTGCCAGCCGTGTTGCTTGGAGATCCGGCCAATGATTTCGTAAACGGAAAGCTTGTCGGAACCTGAGTGAATACTCAACTTGTAGCCGAACTTTTCAGCAATAGCTTCGTGAACCACGTATTCACGTTCGAAGCGCTTAACATCACCGATGTAGTCGATGGCCTTCTGGAATTCACCGTAGAACTTAGGTGCGATGGTTTCAGGAGTAATGCCTTCACGATGTAATTCGTTAGCAAAGAAGTAGTGGTTTGCAGGCGTCGTAGGAACAATCGTTTCATCCATAGAAATTTCGAAGTCCAAGTTGTAAGGCACGATAAACTTGTGGTAGATGAAGATCGCATACTTAACAGCTCCATAGAAGATCAGAACTGATTCTTCAACGTCACGCTTGGAGAAGTGAACGGAAGCATCGTCACTGATTTGGAACGTCTTGTCCAAGTAAGTCTTGTTGAAGCGTTCTACTAAGTCATCATCCAAAGCGTTGAACTTTTCATCCAATTCTTCGTCAGAGAACTTGGCAACTTCGTTATGAATCTTTTCGGTAGCATCCAAAGTAATCATGGTGCAACCGGCTTTAACAGCGTAGTCAACTTCGTGTGGGTTCTTAACGTGGTCACCATCATCAACCCAGCCATCAGTGTAACCTTCTTCAAAGACAGCCCAGCCGGCATCCAATAAGACATCGGTTTCGGTACGGTTCATCAATAGTAATTCACGAATGGATTGTTGTGCTAAGACTGGTACAATGCCCCGGCCCTTGAACAACCGTAAGTGGGCGTTAGAAGCGTTGCCTAAACGGTCACCTAAACCAAAGGTGTACTTGTAACCATGACGTGACGTTGGCTTGATCCAAGCAAAGCGCTTAGCCAGTGCCCGCCAGTTGGTTTCGTTTAAGTCACCAGTGATCAACGTCTTGTTGTGATCAACGATGCTTTCCTTGGCGTCAAAGTCCTTGACGTCATCACGATCTTCGTAAACAACCAAAGTCTTGGCCGTTTGCTTGTTGACGGTTTCATGTAAGATGAAGTAGACGTTGCGGCGATCTACTTGAATTGAAGGTGCGTATACTTCTTTATCTGATAAGCTGTCATAGTTACCTTGGGCAGCGATAATCTCATAGACATCTGAAACTAACTTTTGTAAGTCCATTGATATAACCCTCCATAATGTAGTTTGATAAAGTTTTTAAAAACCGTGATCCCAAATTATTTAGTGTGACGTTTAGTTCTTATCCTTGTCGGTAGCTTTGCTTTCACCGATCTTGCCGCCTTCCCAACGACCATGGTCAAGGTCATCGGCAATTTCACCGAAGCGCTTGTCATCCAGTTTGTATAAGAAGCCGATAACAACTGCGGCAATGATTAAGCAAAGACCAGGATACAACGTCATAGCGGCCTTGATACCATTTAAGGCACGAGGAGTTTGCGTTGCGTTGGCAACGTAACCCGTTAAGGCCAAGACACCGGCACTAACTAAAGCAGCCAGTGATTGTGCAATTTTCCGTGAGAAGTTAAATGCAGCGTATGTAATAGCTTCCTTACGGACACCTGAACGCCATTCACCAAAGTCAATCGCGTTGGAAACCATGGCCCAAGTAATCCCGTTAGGAATAGCTAAAGCCGTGTAACCAATGGTGACTAAGACGATAAAAGTAATGACGTTGGAAGGCAAGAAGTAGTTCAAAATGTTCGCGATGGCCCCAACAACGAAACTCCACATTGCAGTCCGCTTTTGGCCAAAGTGCTTAGTCAATGTAGGAATCATAAAGACCCCAACGATTGAGCACCCCATCATAATCGCGTTGATGATTGGCTGAAGGCCGATGTTACCTAAGTTGTACTGTGCGTAGAACACCATCATTTGGTTGTTCGTGTTCATCGCGGAAATCGTGAACAAGGTCATCAGAATCAAGGCACCTAAAGGACCGTTCTTAAAGATAACTTTGATGTAATCTTTGAACCCTTCCTTTTTGGCGGCTTCACCAGTTGCCCGGTGGACCTTAACATTTTCCTTAGTCCCAAAGTAACAAACGGCAAACATGGCAATCCCGATGACAGCGAAGACTGCGGCTGCCCAGAAGTAACCGTGTTCTTCTTTGACACCAGTGTTCCCGTTAGCAATCAATCCCATCAAAGGAATAAAAGCAACCCCGGCGATGAATTGGGCACCGACGGAACCAACTTGACGAGAAGTCGCCATGAAGCTCCGGTCTTGCGAATTCCGGGACATAACGGAAGCCAAAGAACCGTACGGGTCATTGGTAAATGAATAAACCAGGCCCCAGATCATGTATGCAGCATATGCGTAGATGATCTTTTGGACCCCAGTGAGACCAGATGGCATCGTAAACGTTACGACGGTCATAATCCCTAAAATGATGGCTGAAATCATCATGACCGGACGGAACTTACCACGTTTACCGATATTCTTCCGGTTATCAATCACTGAACCGGCAATTGGATCCATAAACGCATCGAAAATCTTGGTGAAAGCAAAAATTCCAGCGACCGCTCCGGCACCGATACCACACGCATCGATCCAGAACTTAGTCAAGTATGCTTGCCCAAGGTCAAACATGAAGCCGTTACCAAAGTCCCCAAACCCGTAGGCAATCTTTTCATGAGTAGGAATCCGCTTAGAGGAGTCATTCATCATTTCTCCGTCTTTAACTGCGGGTTTTGGACTTGTTGCTGCTTCTTCGCTCATTTGAGCACCTCCTTGAATCTGCTTCAAACCATTAAAGGAAATCGCTTACAATTTTGATACACACGTTAACACAAATTATCCTGGGTTATCACGTGGCATCCCTATTGATCGCTAGTTTCCACAACAAATGTTAAACGTCCGGGCTCCTAACGACACATTAGTAAGCGCTTTCCTTTAACAATGTCTATACTATCACAAACTCATGCACACGTTAACAATTTTTTTAATAAAAAAAGGATTATTTTCGCAAATCCTTTACAGAATCCCGGACTATCAACGTTGGGACGATCACTTTTTTTATTGGATCCGTCATTGAACCGTCCAATAATTTGGTCAGCGCGTCAATTCCCTCTTGCACGATATTGTCGGTTGGCTTCCGCACAGTGGTCAAACGGGGAACCAGGTATTTCGCATAACTCATGTCATCATAACCAATGATGGAGAGGTCATCTGGCACGGAATATCCGAGATCCTGGCAGGCCCGCACAGCACCGGCCGCCATATCATCGTTAGACGCGAAGACGCAGGTCGGCGTATCCATGTTCCCCAGGATGTTCCGCATGGCTTCGTAGCCGCTGTCTGGCAGGTACGTCCCCTGTTGGACCCATTCTGGCTTAACGGTGGCGTGACTCGCCGCTGTGACGTCCATAAAGGCCTTCTGCCGGTCACGGGTAGACACGAAGTCGCTGGCTCCCTTAATCAACCCAAACTTCTGGTGACCCATCCGTACGGCATATTCCATCAACTTCCGTGCGCCCAAGTAATCATCCGTCGTAAAGTTTGAAACGTCCTCACGGGCAATCTTACGGTTCAAAATGACCACCGGCAAGCCCCGTTCAATCATCATATTGATAAAATCATCATCGTTGATGCTCTGACTGACCACGATGGCCCCGTCGTATTGGTGACGACTCACGGCATTACTGCCATTCAGCGCCTCGATACTGTCGATTGAGATGGAGTACCCCGCAGGCAGCGCTTCCTTGGACCGGTTAATCACATCGACCAAGAAACTCGGCGACGTCCCCGTATCCAGTTCAGAGAAGAAAATGCCAATAATAAACGACCGCTTCTCAACAAGTCCTTTAGCATTAATGTTCGGCACGTACCCCAAATCATCCGCAATCTTGCGGATTTTACGCTTTGTTTCTTCTTTGACTAAGGGACTATCGTTCAGAGCACGTGAAACCGTGGTATGTGAAACGTTAGCGCGCTTAGCAATTGTTAAAATCGTTACCTCTTCCACTATCCTGTTGCCTCCCTGTTACGATCATCAATTGCTCGACTCTCTTTTTTTGCAGCTGAGCGGGTTAACTTAAGCACGCCTTGAGACTTTCTAAGGTGTTGACGTTATCTGCGGAACTGCTAATAAACCTACTATAACAAAACCGTCGACCAAATACAGTGTTTTCGGCCGACGATTTCATTGTTTTATTAAATTATGATGTTTGTAAAAATTGGTCTAGCTGTTGCCGAGTGGGATAACCATCGTTGTCACCGGGACTCTGGACCGCCATGGCCCCGATCGCATTCGCCCGTTTCAAAGCCACCGGTAGTGGTTGCCCCTCTAGCAGACTGGAAATGAGGCCCACGGCAAAACCATCCCCCGCTCCCACAGTATCAATGACCCGTGGCACGGTGAAGCCCGGGACGGTAAATTGACGGCCATCTTTTAACTTGGCGAAGGCCCCCGCCGCTCCTAGTTTCACGATGACGGCCTTAGTCGTGACGCCCTGTTGCAGGTAGAAATCCGCGATGGCTTCCGGTGCCTGCCGGCCAGTCAGCGTTCGGCCTTCACTCAGCCCCGGCATCACAATCGTACCGTAACGGGCCAGATCATTGGTCACCCGAATCATCTCTGCTTGGGATGCCCAAAGGGTTGGCCGTAGATTGGGATCAAAAGTCACGGGAATCCGCTGGTAGACCAGATCCGCATTGAGCTGCCGGTAAGCCGCCAAGCAATTGGGCGACAACGCGGCAAATATTCCCGAGAGGTGGGCGAACCGGACATCCGCCAGGTTCACCGTCGCCAAGTCGGCTGGTTGATAGTTCGACGCTGCCGATCCCTGACGAAAATAAGCGACGGCCGGATCGCCTTGGGTGACCCGTTGCTTGAGATAAAATCCCGTTGGTCGTCCCGGCTTCGTGAGCATAGCGGCATCCGCCACACCATCCGCCCGTAAAACACGTCGTAAGTACACCCCAAAGGGATCGTCACCGACCGCGGAAACGTAATCAACTGGGTGACCGAGCCGCGCCATGCCAATAGCCACGTTGAGTTCTGCCCCAGCGGAAAATTTCTGAAACCGCTGAGCTGTGGCCAAGTCAACGTCGCTCTCCTGAGATTCAAAGACGACCATTGGCTCGCCAATCGTTAGTAGTTCACCCATCGCTGACACCTCCCCGTTAAGACTTGGAAATGGCTTCCCAGAGTCCGTTCAAATAGGTCAACCCCAGTGCACGGTCGTACAAACCGTAGCCGGGACGCCCCGCTTCACCCCAAATATCACGGCCGTGATCGGGACGAATAACGCCGTCAAAACCGGATTCATGAAGAGCTTTCATAATCGCATACATATCCAGTGAGCCTTCACTGGACAGGTGCGCCGCTTCCCGGAAATCGCGACCATTTCCGGTGAATTTAATATTACGCGCATGAACAAACGGTACACGTCCCTGCGCCACAAATTCACGAATAATCGCTGGAATATCATTGTCGGGATTTTCACCCAGACTACCGGTACAGATGGTAAATCCATTTGCCAGTGACGGATTCATCGCCACGATGGCCCGCATATCGGCGGCATTCTTGAAAATCCGCGGCAGGCCAAATAACGGCATTGGCGGATCATCGGGATGAATGGCCATCTGGATCCCACAGTCCTCACAGACCGGCAGAATCGCATCCAAAAAGTACTTGAGATTAGCCGCCAACTTAGGTGCATCGACGTCAGCATACGCCTTAAACAATTGCTGAACCTTGGCCAATCGTTCCGGCTCCCAGCCTGGCAGGCTAAAGCCGTTATCGCCGCTTTGAATCTGCTGAATCAACGCTTGTGGGTCTTCTGCCGTGTAGCGTTCTTGAAACGCCAACGTCTTGGACCCATCCGCCAGTTCAAAGTGCAGATCCGTGCGAATCCAGTCAAAGATCGGCATGAAATTATAACAAATGGTTTTAACCCCCACTTTAGCGAGGTTGCGAATCGTTTGCTGATAATTTTCAATGTAGCGATCCCGTGTGGGCAAGCCAATCTTGATATCGTCATGAATATTCACGGATTCAACAATCGTAAATTTTAATCCAGCTGCCTCAATCTGTGCCTTCAACGCCTCAATCTTTGCCAGTGGCCATACTTCGCCAACCGGGACATCGAAGAGGGCGCCGACAACCTGTTTGGCGCCCGGAATCTGTCGAATATCTTGAAGCTTAACGACGTCCTCATCAGGGCCGTACCAGCGAAATCCCATTTCCATCTCTTACTCTCTCCTTTTGATCGTCGCGTCTCACGCCCGGTCCTTGGCCACAACTGCGCACTGGCTAATTTTACACCACTGCCGCGTCGTCCAGGTTACCGCAAGTCATTCATCGCGACTTGATCCATATCATCATACGTTTGGTTTTCACCACACATTGCCCAGATGAAAGCGTAATTCGTCGTCCCAACCCCACAGTGAATGGAGTAGCTGGGGTTCACGACCGCTTGATCCTGCTTCATCCAAATGTGCTTCGTGTTTTCTGGGGTGCCCATGAAGTGGGAAACCCGGGTATCGGCGGCACCAAATTCGCAGTACAGGTACGTTTCCATCCGCCGTGCGTGTGTGTGGGCGGGCATCGTGTTCCAGGAATTGCCGGGCTCCAATACTGTGTAGCCCATCTGCAACTGACACGTCTGCATGGTTGAAGCATCGATGTATTTGTGAATCACACGCTTGTTCATATGTTCTTGGTCACCCTTAGGCATCGCGATGGCGTCCTTGTAGACCAGCTTCTTATTCGGGTAAGTCTTGTGTGCTGGCGTAGAAACGACATAAAACTTCGCCGGCGTCGTTGGGTCGATGGAATCAAAGACCACGTGTTGGGTGCCCATCCCGATGTAAAAGCCATCATGTGGCGCAATGGCACTCTCTTCGCCATCAATGGTAACCGTCCCGGCACCACCGATGTTAATGAACCCTAGCTCCCGGCGCTCCAGGAAGTATTGAACACCCAGTTCCTTGTCCAGCTTGATTTCTAAGGGACCGTGAACGGGCGTCACCCCACCAAAAATCATCCGGTCGTTGTAGGTATACGTCAGTAAAATGTCGTCAGGACTGAAGATCTTCTCCATCAAAAATTGTTCGCGCATCTGGTCCGTATTGTAATGGTCGATATCCTCGGGACTGTGTGCGTATTGCGTGGTCATATTGAATGCCATCATATTACCTCCATATAGTAGTTTTTAACCAACTAATGAATGCTCTTTTCTCCGTTCAGCTCACATACCAGTTTAGCACATGCTGACGGAAATTCCCTCTCATCAATCACCGGCTTAAGCGGCCCTCGGGACACGATCAACCTTCTTGTAACTTGTTTCACGTTCAAGTCATTTCGTGGATTGGCTTGAAAAGCCGGCTAATCAGGCAGGCATCCCGAATTTAGAACCCCAGCCAGCACTGGACTGAAAGCGCATTCATTTAAAATGTTAACGTGTTCATTATACTGAATTCCCCGTCGCATTACCAGCCTACCACCGCAGCCCGCAAAAAAATCGTCGCCGATGGTTAACGTCATCAACGACGATGTCCTTTGCTTAAATATCCAAATCGGTTTTGTCACTAGGGCTAACATTCATGAAGTACCCTGGAAATTTATCCAACAGATACTTGCGCTCCTGGAGCATCAGCCGCAAGTGGGCCGTCGTCTGGAATCGTACGTCTTCCAGGTCACGCCGATACACAACATCCAAGAGCCCCTCGTGTTGTTGTAAAATCGTCTGCCAGTTAAGTGCATTAACCTTTAGGCGAATCCAGCGGAAGCGGTTCAACTGCATGTTAACCGTCTGTAACCAATCCCAGATATTGTCACGATTAGCGATCGTATAAAATCTGTGGTGAAAGGCCTCATCGAGATCAAAGAAGGTATCCGGATCACCCTTCTGAATCGCAACAGCTTGCTCCCGTAAATTCACTTTTTGCTCGCGATAGGCCGCATCGGTCATCATCGCCGTGGCTTCTAGCATAATCTCAACTTCGACATTTTGCCGGACGAACCGCGCATCCTTGGCCTTTTCCATGTCAATCTGTGAAATATACGTCCCACTCTGCGGAATCACGTCAATGAGACCATCCCGTTCGATTCGAATGATGGCCTCTCTGACGGGTGTCCGTCCAATCCCCAATTCCTCAGAAATGGTCTTCTCAGAGATCTTCTGGCCGGGGATAAACTTATTGTGCATGATCCGGTAGCGAAGCTCAGAGTACGCTTCATTCCGCATATTCTTCGTCATTTGCTGCATCTCAATTACACCTCCTTATAGTGTTCACCAATTTACTTGTATATTAGTTTAACACAGGCGGCACTGATTTTCTCTTGATTTTTAACGAGTGGTTAAGAACTTCACAATTAGGTAAAACGATTAACGTTGCGTGCAATCAACCGTTCTCACAACTTAGCCTCCCGCTAAATTTAATCTTAGACTTATCGTTTCGCTAACAAACTAATGCCTTAGTTAATCACTAATCACTAAATAAAAAAGACGCACCCGCTGAGGTCCGTCTTTCCATTTTACCCAACTAAACCAATAAATCTTTGGCATCTGACAGCACTTCGAGTTTCAAATCGACACCCGCTTCGTTTTTAACCCGAATCAACGCCTGTTGCGTTTCACCATCGTAGAACCAACCCTCATCTGCCGCTAAGAAGTCTTCTCGTTCCAAGAATTGCGGTACGGTTCGTTTCTGCCAGCGGATCGCCAGCGGCGCAATCGTTGGACAACCGACGTGGAAGGTATACCGCTGTAGTTGATCTGGATAATCACCCCGTTTATCCAGCGTAATCGTGGTGGTCTTTCCAGGATTCAACGTCATGGTCGTGGTTAGGTATTGCCCGTGTTGATAGGCCAAGGTCGTGCCATCGTCATCATACAAAGTAAATTGTGCCGCCTCAGATGGCGCAATCCAGATATCCAAGTCGGTAACTACATCTTGGTGAATATTCATCAAGCCCCGACTCTCCGGAATGATTCCGCCTGACCGCAGAAACATCGGAATACTCCCCAGATCAACAGGCAACGTAATCGTCTGGCCACCCTGGTAGTATTGATGATGTTTCAAATCGTACCACGTTGCCCCCTTTGGCAAGTAAATCGCCTTCTGGGTCTGCCCCTTGTCGACCACGTTAGCGACTAACAGCGACGGCCCTAGCATAAATTCAAAGCTCTCCTCCGCCACGGCCGGATCGTCTTGAAATTCATACACCAGCGGCCGCATAATGGGCGCCCCGGTGACAGACGCTTCATGCAAGAGCGCATAGAAATACGGGACCAGCCGATAGCGGAGTTGAATCGCATCCCGAATATAGGACGTATAGCTGGCATACATCCACGGCTCCGTCACGGTATTATCCGTGTTGGACGAGTGAATCGAAAAGCGTGGTTGGAAAATCCCATTCTGTACCCACCGGACAAAGAGTTCTGGCTTGGGGGCTACCCCAGCAAATCCACCAATATCACAGCCTTGGTTGGCCACACCAGAGAGCCCCATTCCTAGAATAGTGGGGATATTATACTTTAAATTGGTCCAGTTGGTCTTATTGTCTCCAGCCCACGTCTGCGCATAACGTTGAATCCCCGCAAACCCCGAACGGTTAATCAGATAAGGCCGGACCTGGCCGTCATAAGCGGCGATGGCTTGTTTGGCGGTCTTAGCCATCAACGTTGGCATCAGTGGCCGTAACGCTTCGATCTTTTGACCGTGACCCTCCGCACTAACCTGTGCTTGCTCCTGATTAATTTCGAATTCATTGTTATCGTTCCAAATCGTGGTCATTCCCAAGGATAAAAGCTGTTTCGTCATAAATTTCGACCACGTCTTCCGGCCATCTTCGCTCGTAAAATCAACGAAGTGGGCGGTTCCGCCCCAGAAATGTTCCGTTTGATCCGCTTGGCCATCCGGCGTTCTGATGTACGCATGCGCCTGAGAGAAGTCTTGTGCATTCGGATGGGATAACAACATACCCGGTTTCACGTTGGGCGCAATCAGTACCCCTCGTTTCTTCATCTCATCCACAAAATCTTGCGGATTCGGGAAACGGGTCTTATTCCAGTTAAAGACGTAGCGTTTTCCATTCGCACCACTCGTATATCCCGAAGACAGGAAAAAGCCATCGATTGGAATCTGTTTTTTCTTACAAGTATCGACAAATTTCAGAATTGCTTGATCCGCATCTTGCGGAAGTTCCGTATAATACATGGTTGATCCCATATATCCTAACGACGCCTTAGGCATCATGGCCGTCTTCCCCGTCAAATCCGTATAGTGAGCCACCACGTCTTTAATCGTCGGCCCACCGATGAAGAAGCAGTCTAGATCGCCGCCATCGCATTCAAAAAAGCTGTAGCGACCCCAGTTCTGACTGTGCTCACTGTCCATATCGAAGACAGAATCATAGGCATTGTTGTAAAACAACCCGGACGCCACATTCTGCTGCTGATTGAAGTCAATGTAGAAGGGAATCATCTTGTACAACGGATCAGACTTGGTCGCATCCCAGCCCAGCGCATCCGTATTGTGCATCCGCATCCGACGGCGAACTTTATTGAGTTTACCCGACTTTTCGCCAAATCCGTAGAAGCGGTCACTCTCCCCCATCGCGCTGTAGTGAAACGACCGTCCTTTACTGTCTTGCCAGAAGGTCCGTCCCGGTAAATCTTGATGTAGAATGTGTCCCGCCAAATCACTGATTTCAAAGCCAAACGGTGCCTTGTTAATCGTCAACGTATAGCGCGCGGTAGCCACCCGATAGGCGACCTCATCCTCCTGTACATTTAAGGGCAAAGGCTGAACCCGCTGCCGTTCGTCGGCCATAAAGTCATCTGTCTGATCAGCCCACGCCGTCTTGACCAGCGCATACGAGGCCTCCGGTGCAAACTGCGCGGCGAAAGTCCCCCGTAACCGAATAATATTATCGTCCAACAAGTAAATCTGAAATTGTGCGCCATCTGTTTGCACCAACAGGTAGTCGCCACAATTTTTAACTGCTGTAATCTTTGTACTCATTTTCATTGCCAATCATACCTTCTTGTCCCGATTTCAATAACATGGCCCATAGTAGCGTTCAGTGTAAGCGCTGTCAAATCGTTGTTGCACAACCTTTGTTCCTTTCACTTGTAAATTACCGATGAGCTAGCAGCCACTCAGTCCTTGTGCTGCAAGGCTTAAGCAGCCTCAAATTTAGTCGTCAAACACAAGTGAATTCACAAAATAATTTATTTGCTCGCGCACGAAAACTATTCGAAAATTAAAACATCGAACTGTCACCAAGCCTGACAATCCGATGCTTATCTTTACAGTTTTCTGTTAAAACACCTGCTGATACAACACCGCGGCCGCAATTGCCCCGGCCGTCGGTGCCACGATGGGGACCCAGCTGTAATTAAACTGCGAACTGCCCTTGTGCGGGAACGGCCAAACGGCGTGGAGGAGCCGCGGACCAATGTCACGGGCGGGATTCAACGCTGGTCCGGTCGGCCCGCCAAAGGAGACGACCAAACACATGACCAGAAAGCCCAGCCCAATAAAATCGGCTCGCGGATCAATCTTATCTGCGGTCATGCTGACTGCCCCCAAGACCAGTAGAAAGGTGCCGACAAACTCGTTGATGAAGCCGTTCAACTGACTATTGGCCGCATCAATCGTCGAGAACGTCCCGAGGATGGCCTCGGTATCGGTCGTTCGGTCGTAATACGGCTTGTACGCTAAGACGATGACGAGTTGGCCAATGATGGCCCCCACCGTCTGCGCAACGATGTAGGGGACGACCTCCTGCCAAGGAAAGTTCCCCGTAACGGCCATCGCCACGGTCATGGCCGGGTTAATCTGGGCGCCGGAAATGGTGGCGAACATCAACGCCGGGATCATCACCCCAATACCATACCCAAAACCGATCAAAATCCAACCACCGTGGTAGCCCTTGGTGCCCTTCAATTCAACGTTGGCAACCGAACCGTTACCCAGCGCGACCATGACAGCCGTCCCAATCAGTTCGGCCATACACCGAACGAACAATGAATCATGCATACATTCCTACCTCAATCCTATTTTCTGGTTTATCCTGCCAAAAATGGTCGCGTTCGTGGCAAACCAACGAACGGGTCAAAAAACAGCAGCATCACTATCATCCCCCTATCCCCACACGCTTTCAACAATTTTTTCATCAATTCACACCATAATTTGAAAATTATCCCAAAATTAGTTCAGAATTACCGTGTTAACTCCGATTATCACCCCAAAACCCATCCTTTTTCAGACCGCTTTCAGGCTAGTCGCCGCTTTGCATTGTCCTTACAACCACAAAAAATGCGACCGACCTCCCCTCTCAGGAAAGTCAGTCGCATCAGTTTTAAACCTATTTCAGTTTACGGCAACCCTAGTCTTCGTCAAAGAAGCCAAAGTAGTCATGGGCATTGTTGTAGGAAATATCTTCCACAATCTTGCCGAGGTAATCGTAGTCTTCTGGAACTTGACCCGTCGTGACCCATTCACCGATCAAGTTGCAGAGAACCCGCCGGAAGTATTCGTGCCGCGTATAGGACAGGAAGCTCCGAGAATCGGTCAGCATCCCGACGAAGTTAGGCAATAAGCTTTGTTGGGCCAAGATGTTCAGTTGGTCATGCATCCCATCACGGGTATCGTTAAACCACCATGCACAGCCCAATTGCAGCTTTTGAACGCCGTCGCCTTGGAAGCTTTGCATCCCGGTTGCCAATTCCATCCAGTCGTTCGGGTTCGTGGAGTACAGAATGGTCTTAGGAATGCTGTCTTCTTCAGACATGGCACTCAACAGCTTCATCATTTCGCCGGCAATACCTGGTTGTGAACCCATAGAGTCCCAACCCGTGTCGGCACCCAACTTACGGAACATTGGGCCGTTGGCGTTACGCAAGACGTTGATGTGGTATTGCATCGTCCAACCAAACTTTTGGTTCAACCGCATCAGGACCTTCAATAACGTCGTCTGGTACTTGTTGACTTCGTCGTCGGTCAAGTGTTGGTTGTCTTGACGTGCCTTGGCCATAATAGCATTGAATTCGTCATCCGTGGCTTCGGCGTAGTGGAAGGTGTTCAGACCGTGGTCAGACAAGCGCCCACCCATGGAAGCGAAGAAGGTAAAGCGTTGTTCGAGGGCCTTGGTCAATGACTTCAGGTCAGTGACCTTTACGCCAGAAACTTCACTGAACTTGTCCATGTATTCGCCGTAATTCCCTTGGTTGATCCGAACCAAGTTATCTGGACGCATAGCGGGTAAGACCTTGAAGCCATTTTCTTTTTCTTCGGCCTTCAGCAGCTTGTGGTAGTGCAGGTCAGAAGCCGGATCATCCGTCGTGCAAACCACCTTAACGTTGGCATTCTTGATCAAGTTACGTGGCTTAAAGTCGTCGGTTTGGAGTAAGGCGTTGGCCTTCTTCCAAATGGCTGGTGCACTCTTTTCGTTGAAGACTTCGTCAATCCCGAAGAAGCGCTTCAGTTCCAGGTGAGTCCATTCGTAGAGTGGGTTCCCAATGGCCCGGTTAATCGTCTTTGCCCAAGCCAGGAACTTCTGGTATTCGTCGCCGTCACCGGTGATTAATTCTTCCGGCACCCCATTAGCCCGTTCCAAGCGCCACTTGTAGTGGTCACCGGCATTGCCGTCATTCAACCAGATCCGGGTGATGTTTGGATAGTTCTTGTTTTCGTAAATATCCTTAGGGTCTAGATGACAGTGATAGTCAATGATCGGCATTTTTTCAGCATGTTCGTGGAACAATTTCTTAGCTGGTTCATTTGTCAGTAAAAAGTCTTCGTTCAATAAAGCCATAACAAAAGGTCTCCTTTAATTTTGATCAAAATTATTGGTGAACAGTTTTAAACGCTATTTATACGACAGCCGACTTAATCGCCGTCTCAATCAATTTTTCGCATTCTTTTCCCGTAAAATGGCCGCGTTGGATTCAACCCGCTTCTTGTTCAGTGGATAGAAGAATAACATGACGAGGGCCGCCAATCCACAGCAGACCGCTGGAATTCCGGAAGCCAGATAGTAGATCCGGTCAATGACTTGTTGGGATTGTTCCGCACCACCGGAAGTGGAGGAAACGTAGCCAATCATCGTCAGCATGAACGCACCGAAACTCCCACCCAGGGCTTGCGCCACCTTACGTGCGAAGGAGTTCACGCCATAGATGGTCCCATCTTCACGAATCCCGGTCGTCACCTGTTGGTTATCAATCACGTCGGTAATGAAGGCCCAGACCATCAGGTTAAACATGGCCGCACCCAGACTTCCGAAGAACAGGAAGACCAGGTAAACCACAGCACTACTGGTGTGAATAAAGACCAGAATCCCGTACACAATGCTTGCGAAGAACAGGGAAACGGTCGTCACTTCTTTTCGACCAAACTTCTTCGTAAAGTACTGGGCGAAGGGTGCCAACAACAGCACCGTCGCGAAGTTAAAGATCAGCGCAATGGACATCGCACTACTATTCTTAAAGTAGTCATTGAATAGGTAAGAAATGTTCGTTCCGGATAAGTTTTGGTTAATGACCAAGATGATATCCAAGACGACCAGGATGACTAACGCCCGGTCCGTAAACATATCCTTCAAGACGGTTCCCAAAGGCACCGATTTGCTCCGTTGGGTTCGAACCCGTTCGGTCGGTAACTTACTGGTTAAGATGTAGCAGCCAAAGCCTAAGATGGCCATGATTGAAGCCACTAACCAGAAACGGACACCATCAATCTTCTGTGAAGCCCCGACGTACATGAAGATCGGCACCACGAAGCTGACGATGGCACTCCCGGTCGCGGAACCCAGACTCCGCCAAGTCGACAGCGACGTCTTATCGTTGGGCGAGTCGCTCAACGCCGAAGCCATGGACCCATAAGGAATGTTAACGGTGGAGTAGAAAATCCCCCAGAGTAAGTAAGTGATAAAGACATACGTTATCTTGACTGGAAAGGCCAAGTCTTTAACGAATGGCACAAAAACCAAGATTGTCGCAATCAACAGCGGATACTTGAAGCGGGCAATCCACGGAATAAACCGCCCACTCTTGTGTAACTTACTACTGTCGACTAACCGACCAACAGTGATATCAGCAATGGCATCAATAAACCGGGCAATCAGGAACAACAGTCCCACGGTCACCCCCGATAATCCCAACACGTTGGTGTAAAAGATCATCAAGAAGGTATTCACAACAGCGAATGAGAAGTTGTTCCCAACATCCCCTAAGGCATACCCAAAACGGTCTGCCCAACCAAACGGTTTCGAACGATCAATACTTGTTTTTTGTGTATCCATTTTTCCAACCTCCGGCAATTTTGCCAAGATAAATTTAAAAAGTGAGATGCCGCAAATATAGCAAATACTAGATTTAGATTGAGATTAAGTCCTTCACACTGGACTCAATGCTCAACGTGATGTCTGAATCGCTTACATTATTAAATTTAATGATAACTTGACGCTTTTCGCCATCGAAGAACCAACCTTCAGTGGCGGCATTGAATTTATCAAATTTCAAGAACTGTGCCAGTGGCTGTCCTTGACGTTCGATGGTCAACGGCGCGATGTCTGGACAGCAGACACGGAACGTGTAGCGCTTCAGCTTGGAATCATAGGTCCCTTGCTTATGCAACTTAATTAACGTTTGGTTCTGACTTGGTCGAACGGAAATATCCGTTGTCAGGAAGTCACCGTGCTTGTAGCTCATGCTCTTACCATCATCTTCGTACAACTGGAAGTCACTCGCTGTGGTGGGTTCAACCAACACGTCTAAGTTTTCAACCGTATCGTTGTGGATATTCATCAAGCCCTTGCTTTCAGGAATGATACTCCCCGTCCGTAAGAACATCGGAATGCTCCCCAAGTCAACCGGCACCTCAACGGTTTCGCCACCATTGTAGTAGTGATAAGTGGTTAAATCATACCAATCGGCACCCTTTGGCAGGTAAACTTCCTTAGTCGTCTGACCCTTGTCCACCACGTTGGCCACCAGCAGGGAGGAGCCCAACATGAATTCAAAACTCTCTTCAAAGGTCTTCGGATCGTTTTGGAATTCATAAACCAGCGGTCGCATGATCGGCGCCCCCGTCACTGAGGCTTCATGCAACAGTGAGTAGAAGTACGGAATCAATTGGTACCGCAACTGAATGGCATCGCGAATGTACTTGGTGTAGCTCGGGTACATCCAGGGTTCCGTGACGGTGTTGTCATCGTTGGATGAATGAATCGAGAACCGTGGCTGGAAGATCCCGTTTTGAACCCACCGCACGAATAACTCTGGTTCGGGTGCTGGTCCATCGAAACCACCGATGTCACAGCCTTGGTTAGCCACCCCGGAAAGTCCCATTCCTAAAATCGTCGGAATGTTATACTTCACGTTTGTCCAGCTGGTCCGGTTATCCCCGGCCCAGGTCTGCGCATACCGTTGAATCCCGGCAAAGCCGGCCCGGTTAATCAGATATGGCCGCACGTTAGGATCGTAATCGGCAATCGCCTTTTGAGCGGTCTTGGCCATCATGGTTGGCATGATGGGTTTAACCGCACCAATGGTTTCGTGAACACCATCGGCTTCGACTCTCGCCGCCGTTTCATTAATTTCATATTCGTTATTATCGTTCCAGATACTGGTGATGCCCAGTGATAGGAGTTGCTTGGTCATGAATTTCGACCAGGTTGCCCGACCGGCTTCGCTGGTAAAGTCAACGAAGTGGGCGGCCCCGCCCCAATATTGGTCTTCTTGATCTTCTTGGCCATCCGGCGTCTTGATATAGGCGTCAGCATCGGCAAAGTCCTTGGCCAATGGGTGGGTAACCAGCATCCCTGGCTTGATGTTAGGGGCTAGTAAGACACCCTTTTCTTTCAGCTTATTCACGAAGTCTTGAGGATCTGGGAAGCGGTCTTTATTCCAGTTGAAGACGTAGCGCTTACCGTCCTCACCGGTCGTATAACCGGAAGACATGAAGAAGCCATCGCAAGGAATATCATTCTTCTTGCACGTGTCAACGAAGTCCAAGATCGCTTGATCGGCGTCCTTGTCGAGCTCCGTATAGTACATGGTGGACCCCATGTACCCCAACGAAGCCTTTGGCATCATGGCGGTCTTCCCCGTCAGATCCGTGTAGTGTTTAACCACATCTTTAATGGTTGGCCCGGCGATAAAGAAGACATCCAAGTCCCCACCGTCACATTCGAAGTAACTGTAGCGGTGCCAGTAGTTACTGTGTTCGCTATCCATATCAAATGTCGAATCATGAGAATTGTTGTAGTAGAGTCCCGAAGCGACGTTCTGTTCGCTATCGAAGTCAATATAGAACGGAATCATCTTGTACAAAGGATCAGACTTAGCGGCATTCCACCCTAGAGAATCGGTGTTGTGCATGCGCATCCGGCGTTTAAACTTATTCAGTTCTCCGGACTTTTCACCGAAACCATAGAAGAAGTTGTGGTCACCCATCGTACTGTAGTGGTACGAACGACCCAAGTCATCTTGAAGGAAGGCCCGTTTTGGTAAGTCTTTATGTAAAACGTTGCCTGCCTTGTCGAATACCTCAAAACCAAAGGGTTCCCGATTGATCTTTAAGGTTAAATTCTCTGTGGAGACCGAGTAGCTATCCGCATCTTCCTGTAGGTCGAGGGGAAGCGGTTGAACCCGTTCCCGCTCACCCGCCATTAATGTGTCGGTCTTATCTGCCCATGCAGTCTTGACCAAAGCATAGGATGCTTCTGGAGCAAATTCATCCTTGAACGTTCCCCGCATCCGGATAATGTTATTATCCAGCAGGTAAACTTGGAACTGGGCGCCATCCGTCTTAATTGCCAGATAGTCGCCGCGGTTCTCCGCGGACTGAACCTTGCTGCTTAACTTCATTAATCTCACTCCTTGTCCAAAAAAGCTGTCTTTGCCTGATACAACCACCCAATCAAAGAATGTGGCCCTTACAATTGAAATAGTAATATACCAGTTCTGCCAACACCCATATCTTACTAGTTAGTGAAAGCGCTGTCAACGGACGTTTCGTTCAATTCGTGTTGCGTAGTCTTAGGAAACCACCTTCAGGCTTGCTGTTAAGGGATTCGGCATTAAATGACACCGCTAATATTTTCACAAAATAATTTAATTTTTGGCGCCTTTGTCCTTGAAAATGATTCTGTAAATTGGCGCCATGGGTCGTTAGCCCCCGTAAATTCCCAAAATTTTCCCCTCCGTTCCCTACCAAACCGCCAGACTTAAATACCAGTTTATTAATCCTTTAATAAAAACGGCAACGCACCTGACTATCGGCGTTACTACCAGGCTTCAAACTGAGTCGGCGGACCACTTCTCAAATCGCAATTGGCCGTTGCTCACTAAATTTACGGACGCAGCAAAAAAGCCCAGGTCGATGCGACCTGAGCTTTCGTCTGCGATGTCATTTAAATTTTTAGGATTACTTGATCTTGTCGACCGCGTGGCCACCAAAACCATTCCGTAGAGCAGAAACAACTTTACCCGTAAAGGTATCGTTTTCCATTGAACGGTAACGCATCATCAGTGCAAGACTGATAACTGGAACTGGAACTTCTTGGTTGAGGGCTTCTTGTAACGTCCACTTACCTTCACCAGAGCTGTGCATCGTTCCCCGAATTTCTTCAAGGTTGGCATCCTTGGAAAAGGCTTCTTGAGCCAATTCCATCAGCCATGAACGAACCACAGAACCGGAGTTCCACAGACGGGCAACGGCTTCGTTATCGTAGTTGAAGTCACTGTGTTCCAGGACATCAAATCCTTCACCGATAGCTTCCATCATCCCGTATTCAATACCATTGTGCACCATCTTCAAGTAATGACCTGACCCAGCAGCGCCGGTGTACAGGTAACCATTTTCTTGAGCAATGCCTTCGAAGACTGGCTTCAACGTTTCAAAGGCTTCCGCACTGGTCCCACCAATCATGAAGTTCCCATCATGCCGGGCACCAGATTGGCCACCAGACGTCCCACAGTCGAAGAAGTTGACGCCCTTGGCTTCGGCCTTCTTGGCATCCGCAACGGAGTTCTGCCAGAAAGAATTCCCACCATCAACGATGTAATCGCCGGCACTTAATACCTCAGTCAACGTGGCAACAGTTGATTCAGTTGGCTTGCCAGCTGGCAGCATCAACCAAACAATCTTAGGTGAAGGCAACTTGCTAAGCAAATCGTCCAGTGACGTAGCAGGTTCTGCGCCGAATCCGGCAACTTCTTTAACAAAATCCTTGTTCAAATCAAATCCAACAACTTCGTGACCGTTGTCCATCATATTTTGAGCTAAGTTGCTACCCATCTTACCTAATCCAACTAATCCAATCTTCATGGTATAAGTTCCTCTCTGCTTGAAAAAAGTAATATATCAGTTAACGACTCTTATTATATGAAAAAGTTTTACAAATTTCAAGCAGTTTTTGAAAATAAATCATCAAAACTAACGATTTACTCCTTTGGTGCGCGTTTTCGTTGATATTCGGCGATACTGTCGTACTCAGTTTGCAACTTCCGGCCAAGACGAATGTAGATTGGCATGATTTCCCGGTAGTTTTCAAACGTTTCTGGGTTTGGCTTGTAGGTGTTCATCTTTCCGATAAACTTCTTGACGACGGATAAGTCATCGGCCAAGCCAAGACTGATCTGGGCAATCACCATGGCCCCCAGGCACCCACTTTCGAAGGCTTCTGGAATCGTGACGGGTTCTTCAAAGATATCCGCCAACATTTGCCGCCATAGTGGTGAACGGGCAAAGCCCCCGGCTGCTAAGATGGCCGTTGGTTCCATGGCTTCCTTCAAAGCCAATTCAACGGTGTAGAGGTTGTAAACAATCCCTTCCAGAGCGGCCCGAACCATGTGAGAACGGTTGTGTTGCCGGGTCAACCCAAAGTAAGAGGCCCGAGCGTTACCGTCCCAGATTGGGGCCCGTTCGCCACCTAAGAATGGGTGGAAGATCAGGCCATCGGAACCGGCTGGCACCTTGCTAGCGATTTCGGTTAACAGATCGTATGGATCCTTGCCTTCCTTCTTGGCTTGTTCCTTTTCGGGCGCAAAGAGGTTGTCTCGAACCCAACGGAAGACGATCCCCCCGTTGTTAACTGGCCCACCGATGATCCACTTGCCCTGCATCACAGGGTAGCAGTAAATCCGGCCTTTAGGGTCAATTTGCGGCTTGTCAACGAAGGTCCGCACCGCACCGGACGTTCCGATGGTGACGGCCACTTCACCCTTGTTGATGGCGCCTAAACCGATTTCAGAGAGGGCCCCATCGGTCCCACCCATGATGAATGGCGTGTCTTCAGAAAAGCCAATCTTCTTGGCAATTTCTGGGTGCAGGCCCTTCATCTGGTAGGTCGTATCCACGAGTTCTGGCAGTTGATCGCGGGTAATCCCGGTCAGCTTCATGGATTCTTCGTCCCAGTCCATCGTATGGATGTTGAACAGACCGGTGGTTGAGGCCATGTTGGTCTCTTCCTTGAGTTGACCAAAGTACCGGTACAACAGGTATTCCTTCAGACCAACCCAGTACTGGGTCTTCTGGTAAATATCTGGATGTTGTTCCTTAATCCACAGCAACTTGTAGACCACACCCATCGGATGGGTTGGTAGACCGGTCCGCTTGTAGAGTTCCAGACCACTGCCGTCCTTAGCCATCCGCGAAGCGACCTTCTCGGAACGGTTGTCGGCCCACGTAATGGCCCGTGTGGTTGGCTTGTAGTCCTTGTCCATCCCCACTAAACTGTGTTGTTGTGTTGACCAGGAAACCCCTAAGATCTTACCTTCCTTAGGATCGGCCTTAGCCGTGACTTCCTTCAAGGCTTCAACGGAGGCGTCAAAGATCACGTCTGGATCTTCTTCGGCCATGTCCGGGTTGTCTTGAATCAGGGGGTATAACTTGTTGGCGTAACCAAAGATTTCCCCATCAGTGTTGTACAGTACGGCCTTGGTACTCGTGGTACCAACGTCAATTCCGATTAAATAATCCATATTTTTCAACTTCCTTTTATTTTGGCGATTTTTGTTTTTCACATCTACTAGCAACTGAGCGTAGCCGAAAATCCGCGCATAGTGTATCGCGTTAGGCTATAAACGGGGCCACGTGCCCCCAATTAGCAGCACATGGTCCCGTTCGGCCTGTTCACTAGGCTAAAGTACTTGTTAATTCACGAACCAACGGCTTGTTGGCAACAATATTCTTCACATCGCTGACACACTTTTCACCCATGCCATGCAAGCATTCGTAGGTGTAAGCAGAGGTATGTGGCGTCAATAAGACGCGGTCGTTTTGCAGTAATGGTGAGGTTGCCCGTACTGGTTCAACTTCCACAGCATCGGCAGCGTAACCCGCAACTTGGCCAGACTTGATCCCGTCTAAGAGGGCCGTTTCGTCGATAAGGGCACCACGTGCGTTGTTGCACAGGTAAACACCCTTCTTCATCTTAGCAATCTTCTTAGCATCGATTAAGTGGTAGTTCCCATCGTTTAAGGACGCGTTCAATGAGATGTAGTCTGCCTTTTCCAACAACGTATCCAAGTCAACGCGTTGGACGTTGTGACTCTTCAACCAGCCAGCTGGGGCCTTAGGATCTGGGTCGTTAACCAGGATTGGGCCACCAAAGACACTGAACAATTCAGCAACTCGGCTACCAATGTTCCCACAGCCGATAACCCCAAAGGTCTTACCAGATAATTCATTACCCATGAATTCGGCACGATCTTCGTAACGGTCATCACGTTCGCGTTCTGCGGATTGAACCGTCCGACGAACCAAGGTCATCAAGTTAGCCAATTCGTTTTCAGCAACGGAGTCCCGTTCAACCAATTGTGGCACGATGGCAACCTTCGTCCCATGTTCCTTGGCAGCTTTGATATCAACGTTGTTGAAGCCGATACCGTGACGAGAAATCAGTAAGGTTTCGTCCTTGTTGTCAAAGAATTCTTTGTTAAACATTGGGGTAACCGAAGCAATGATAATGTTGTAGCCGTTTAATTCCTTAGCTAATGACTTACCATCGATGTCCGTTGGCAGCATGAACCGCTTAACTTCACCAATTTCTTCGATTTGCTTCCAGTGTTCCTTGAAGACTTGTCCAAAACTACTTGAGTTAACCACCGCAATTTTATATTGTGCCATTTTCCAAAAACCTCCAAAATAATTAAATTCAAATTCAATCTTACACCTGTGGCTTCCCAAATATGCGTATAATGTTGATAGACATCTTGAGGAGGCTACTTGTTTATGAAAACTATTACCATTGATTTCGTCCGTCACGGGCAAACCATCTTCAACACCATGGATAAACTCCAGGGCTGGGCGGATTCACCCCTGACGGCGGACGGGATCGCAACGGCCGACCAAGTCGGCCAGTTGCTCAAGGATACCCACTATCAAAGCTACCATGCATCCGATCTCAAACGGGCTATCGACACGGCCAAACACATCATTCGACCGAACCGTTTCCTGCAGGCTGAACCCGAACAACACGAAGATTTTCGTGAAGTCTTCTTCGGTTCCTATGAAGGTCTGGACTTTCACCAGGCCTGGATTGAAGTCGGCGAGCAACAACAGCTGGGCTGTCGTACGCAGGCCGAAATCATTCAGAAATACTCGTTTGATGCCGCCCGCGACGCGATGCACGCCGCAGACCCGCGGCATCTCTCAGAGGACGGCGTAACCTTCAGTAACCGGGTCGATCGCGGCATTCAGGAATTACTTACTGAAGCCCACGATGGCGATCGGTTACTGGTGGTCACCCACGGCACTTTGATTCGCTCACTGGTTCTGCGATACGGTTCGGAATTCGATGCGCTCACCAATTATCCGGCCAACGGCGGCATTACCACCCTGGTGGCCCAAGCCACTGACGACACACACTTTACCGGCAAGGTCACGGCCTACAATCGGTTAAGCTAGTCTTTGACGTGAATATCGTAAGCCATCGTTTCCGTTTGGCCGGCAGCCACATGGTGGTTCCCTTCTTTGCTCTTCAGCTCACGCAGATCGCCGGAAACGTCTGGCAAACCATTGAATGGTTCGATGCAGAGGAATGGGGCGTTGGCGCCTTCCTTGGTCCATAAGGTCACGTAGTCGAAGTCCTTCACATCTAAAGTGATGGACTTGCCGCTAACTTTAGAACGCAACGTCACGTGTTCCAAGCCCGGTGCATTCAGAATCATTAACCCATCATCAAACATCGGATAGTTCAAATCAATCACGCCAGCTTCATTCTTGACGGGCAAGCTCTTGCCGCTCCGGAATGGATTTGGCGTTTTTACGATCTCGAAGTGGGTTAAGTCTTGTGGTGCCGGCGTTAAGGCCACTTGGTAATCCGTAAACTGTTCGCCATCTGAGAATGGGACGTTGAATGCGGGATGAGATCCCAAGGAGAAGGAAAGATCCTGCGCATCGTGATTCTGGACATCAAACTTCAAGTTCAAGCCATCAGCCGTCAAGCTGAAGGTAACTTGCAGTTCGAAGTCAAAAGGATACATTTTTTTCGTTTCGTCAGTTGCCCGCGCCGACAGGGTTACGGCCGAGTCGGTTTGCTGAGCAACGGCGAATGTCAAGCCACTAACAAATCCATGTTGGGGCATCTCGAATTTTTGACCATCAATCAAGTAGCTATCTTCATTCGAACGGCCAATCGCCGGAAAGAGTACCGGTGCATGCTTTGGCCAAAGATCGTTGTTCCAAATTAAATCACGGCCTGTCGTTTGATCCACAAAATGGGTTAACTCTGCGCCAACTTCATTAATCGCAACCCGAAAGCGACTGTTTTGAATGGTGATCATAAATTTCTCACTCCTCATAAATTCTGCGTGACGATCGACAATTTATTTGTTATTTTGCGTGCTTAGCTAAGGCGTCTTCAATCGTCTTCACGATCGCACCCTTGCCAGCAATCATTTGACTGAAGTAGTTTTCAACCTTTTCACCCAAACCAACGGCGTAAAGATCTTGGCCGAAGATGGACGTGTTGGTCAAAATGTCCTTCAAGTGGGCGTGAACATCAGTTGGTTCGCCTAACTTGATGTCACCGACGTACTTCTTCAAGTCATCCATCATTGGATCTGGACTTGGTTCGAAGGCTTCACCCTCATCGTTAACGGCCATCAGGTAACGGAACCAGCCGGCAATCGTCAATGGAATGAATTCCAAGGTCGATGGGTCGAAACCGTCACGGTCAACGTATTGCTTGATGGTTACCCCGTAACGCACTGGAATCTTCTGTGAGGTATCCGTTGCAATCCGTTGTGGCGTATCTGGAATGTAAGGGTTAGGCAACCGCTTCGTAACCAATTGGTCGATGAATTCCTTAGGGTTAATAACCTTAGGATCCGTAACAACTGGCAAGCCTTCAACGTAACCAATTTGCTTGATCACACCAACCAGGTCTTTGTTTTGTAATTCGTCAGAGATGGACTTGAATTGCAGAACACTCCCAAAGATCGCTAAGGACGTGTGCAGTGGGTTCAAGCAGGTCGTAACCTTCATTTCATCCGCTTCACCAACGGTCTTACGATCGGTCATAATGACCCCGGCATCTTCAAACTTTGGCCGGCCATTCGGGAAGTTATCTTCAACAACCAAGTAGTGAACTTCTTCGGTGTTGGTGAATGGCGCAATGTTGGTGTGCTTTGGCGTGTGAATAATCTCATAATCATCGAAGCCAGCATCCTTCAACTTCGCACTAACAGCTTCGGATGGGTTTGGCGTAATCCGGTCGATCATGGACAGTGGGAAGCTGATCTTCTTGCTATCTTGTAAGTAGTCTAAGAAGTCTTGACCCACAAAGCCATTTTCTTTCCAGCCCTTGGCAATCGTCAAGACACTGTCCTTTAGCTTGTCCCCGTTGTTGGAGAAGTTATCGGTACTCATCAGCGTTAATGGCGTTGCGCCGTTTTGGAAACGACCCAGTAATAAGGAAACCAAACCAGCCATGTTCCCCTTAGGGGCTTCAGGACCAGCAGCCAAGTCAGCCTTGGTAATGTCATTCAAGTCACCGGCAACCGTCTTCAAGTTGTAGCCCTTTTCAGTGATCGAGAAGGAAACCACTTGTAATGAAGGGGCCTTGAAGATTTCTTGCATCCGTTTCCAATCAGCTTCACGAGCTGGGGTAGCGAAGAGTGCTTCCGTAACTGAGGCAAATAATTCTTTGTCAAAGTTCCCGTCAGCTTGCGTCACAACCCGCAAGATCCGATCGTTGAATGGCTTATAGACACCCTCAACAACGCCGTCGTCGTAAGTATCGGCAACGATCACGCCAGAATCCAATTCGCCTTTTTCAATTAAAGTGTTCGCAATGGCTGCGTGGAAGGCACGGAATAAGTTCCCCCCACCAAAGTGAACCCAACGTGGGTGTTCGTTCGTTGCTGTCCGCAACTTGTCTTGATCGTAAGTAGGAACCGTAATCCCGGCTGCCGCAAAAGCCGCCTTATTATTTAAGTAATCATCCGTTAGTTTAACCATCTGAAACCGCCCTTTCGTATTGTCAAAGTATCGAACTGTTCAATTCAACTCATGGTCGAACAATCAGCACCGCCCAACTAATATACTAGTATGACAGTGTAACCGATTTCATAATACAATATTATCAGAAAATGTCAACCTTTTTGGATTCAGCCAAATGGGTCTCAATGGTGAAGCACCAACACCTACAGGCGAATTTTAAAGTTTACGACTTTCTGAAAAGTTTTTCGCAATCATGACTATCTAGTACATTAGTTATGCACGCCCGTTAAGTTAGCGCTACCATCTCGATGAACATTGAAATGTTAACGTGAACATTGCGTACAGTCATAGTATATCACTTGCTATGAAATCTTTAAATCCCTAACTTTGACTTCCCGGCAAATAAAAACGCGAAAGCCTATGCCTTCGCGTTCCATTCCGCTTTATATTCCGCTAAAAAGTCCAACATGACCTGCTGGCGGTGTTCGGCCAGGTCCTTGGCCGCCGTCGTATTCATCAAATCCTTCAAGGTCAATAATTTCTCGTAAAAGTGATTAATGATGGTCTCGTTATTTAAATTACGGTACTCCGCGTGCGTCATGGCCGTCCGTGGCTGAACGGCGGGATCGTAAATTTTTTCCCCGAAGTGGCCCCCAAAGTAAATAGCCCGTGAAATTCCAATGGCCCCAATCGCGTCGAGGCGATCGGCATCCTGCACAATCTTGCCTTCCAGCGGTAACGGTTTAGCCGTCCCATCTAGGGTTTTGTGGTAGGACATGTTATCCATGATTAAGAAGATCGTTTCAATCTGTGAGGTGGTAAAGCCCTGCTGCGCCAAGAAATATCGAACTTCCTGACTCGCTTGAGCGGTATCTGCCACGAGCTTCTCGTCAATCACATCGTGCAGGTAGGCCGCCGTCACCGTTAATACGCGGTCGGCCTCTGGATACTGCTTGACCAACCGGTCGGCTAGCCCGACGACGCGTTGAATGTGGTCGAACCCATGCCCCGTCTCGTCATCTCCCATTTTGGCTTGTGAAAATTGTCTAACTGCGGCTAAAACGTCTGCTTCTGTCATATTAGTTTGCCTGCTCCTTCGTTGAACTTTCGTCAGTTTGCGGCGGATTGCCAATGAACCCATAGAAAAAGAGGTGCATCAACTGATCCGCATAATGCTTATACGTCTTCGCATCCCCAATCATGGGATGACTCGCCGGTGAACTGAAATACTGCACGTACATGTCCAAATACATCATCAAGGCCTCATCCGAAAGCATGGGACTAATCATCCCCGCAGCGCGGCCCCGGGCAATCACGCTGTCCCAAAATTTCTCTTTACCGGCTTGATAAAGCTGCTGGGCCTCATCATTGCCGAGAGCCCCGCGCATATCGTCAGTCACAAATTGATAAAAATCATCGCTCATGTCCCCGGCATACCCCGTCTTCGTGGTAATCATCAGTTGAATCAACTCACGAAATGACCGGCTGTGATCGTCGACCATTTTCTGATAAGCGGCATAGCCATCGTCAATCATTGTCAAGACGACCTGATGCCCCAGCACCACCTTGCTATCAAAATATTTATACAACGTCACCTGAGAAACCGCCGCTTCGGCCGCCACGTCCCTAATATGGGTAACCTTGTACCCATCTCGCATAAAAAGTTTGGTCGCCGCATGCAGGATGTTTTGGCGTTGTCGTTGCCGTCGTTCTTGATTCGTCGCCATCCTTTTGTCACCACCTTCACCTCAAAACTTCTGACATTTATTCTATCATAACTCATTTAGGAAACGTTTTTAATTTTAGTGAACTATTTTTAAAAAATAGTTCACTTTTCTATTGACTTCCACTGGGTAGGGGCTTACGATGATAGCGAATTTAGATAACTGTGAGGAGGGATTTTCCATGACCACTAATCCTGTTTTACAAATTAACCATCTTCAAAAAAAGTTCGGTCACTTTCAGGCTTTGAAGGACATTACCTTTTCCGTCAATGCCGGTGAAGTGTTTGGCTTTATCGGTCCCAACGGCGCCGGTAAATCAACGACGATTCGGGTCCTCTTGGGGTTGATTCGTGCCACCGATGGTGACGCGACCATCTTCGGTCAAGACGTTTGGCACGACAGCGTTGCGATTCACCAACGTTTAGCTTACGTTCCCGGCGATGTTTACCTCTGGCCCAACCTGACCGGTGGTGAAATTATCGACCTGCTGCTCAAAATGAATGGTTCTCAGCATTCGCAACGGACAGATGATTTGATTAAACAATTCGGTCTCGATCCCACAAAGAAAGCGCGCACCTATTCGAAAGGTAATCGGCAAAAGGTCGCGTTGATCGCTGCTTTTTCCCAGGACGCCGATTTCTATATCTTCGACGAACCCACCTCTGGACTCGATCCCCTGAATGAACGCCAATTTCAATTAGCCGTTCTGGCGCTTAAACAGCAGGGCAAGGCCGTTCTCCTCTCCAGTCACATTCTGTCCGAGGTTGAGCGTATGTGTGACCGAATCGCCATTATCCGCGAGGGCAGTATCATTGAAACGGGGAGCCTTGAAGAGATGCGCCACCTCACGCGAACCGTCATTAACGTGACGCTCAAGACGCCACTCGATGTCACCCAACTCACTGGCGTTCATAACGCCGAGCCGGGACAGCACGCCAACGAATGGCAGTTTTCCGTTGAGGCCAAGTCCTTACCCGCCGTCATGACGGCCCTCACCGAGCATCACATCATGGCCTTGCAAAGCACACCGCCAACTTTGGAAGATCTCTTCATGCACTATTACACGACGGAAAAGGAGTGAGCGCTATGACATCACGTTTTGCCCGCACTGGTCGCTTGACCGGGCTTGCACTGCGCCGCGACCGCTTTCGCATTCTGATCTGGGTTCTCATTCTCGCCGGCTTGATGGTCGGTGTGGCCTTCAAATTCACCGATATTTTCGGCACGCAACACGAGATTGCCGCCATCAAGGAGACGTTAAAGAGCCCCGCCATGGTCGCCCTCTTAGGCGCCTTCAAGTTCACGAACAATCCGTCGACGGCTCAAATCTTTTCTACCGAAATGGTGGTCTTCATGGCGATCACCCAAATTGTCATGAACCTTATGCTTGGTATTCACGCCACCCGTGGTGAAGAAGATCAAGGCATCACCGAACTGGTGCGTTCGCGGGCGGTGGGCCAACTGGCTCCCCTGAGCGCAGCGGCCCTGGAATTAGTCATCGTTAACGCTCTCATTGCCATCTTATATGGTGTCGGGCTGAGTTTCTCCAACATGCAGGGCATGACTGCTGACGGTAACTGGGCGGTGGCCATCGGCTTGGCCGCAGTCAGTCTGGTCTTTGGCTTTCTCGGCTTGCTGACGGCACAGCTGGCCGACCATTCCGCGAGTGCCACGGGCCTCGCCTACATGCTCTTTGGCCTAACCTATATCGTGCGCATGATGACCGATGTTCAAAATCCAGATTACACGTGGTGGTCACCCTTGGGCTGGGTAGAGAAGATCTCACCCTACCATCACCCGAATTGGTTGCCCATCCTTCTCTCGCTAGTAACGGCACTGATACTCTTTATTCTAGCCGCAACCATTAATTGGCACCGCGACCTAAATGCCGGCGCAATTGCGACGCGGCCCGGTCGACGAACGGCTTCACGCTTTCTCCGTGGTCCCGCCTCACTTCTCTGGCGCCGCGAACACAACGTGATCATCGGTTGGATCATCGGCCTGGCGATCCTCGCCATGACCTATGGGAGCATCTACAATAGTGTTGGTGATATGCTCAAGACCAATCCAACGATGCAACAGGTCTTTGGCGCAAACGTCATTCATGAGGCCAACCACGCGATGCTCGTCAGTTTTACCTCTACCTTAGTCATTCTCATGGCTGCGATGGCCGCGATTCCCGGCATCCAGTTGGTCTATAAACTCTACAGCGATGAAACCAATGGCTGGTTGGAATCCCTGTACGCCCGGCCACTTTCCCGCACGCGGCTGTTCTTCAGCTATGTCTGCACGGGGATCCTCACCAGCCTCGTGGCATACGGTGTTGCCATTAGTAGCCTCATCTTCGTGGGAAATGCCACGTTAAGTCACCCTAAAGACGGCCTCACGATCTTCGAATTCTGGCAATCAATTTGGGGGCAACTGCCCGCCATCCTAGTCTTCATCGGCATTGCGACGGCCATTATTGGGTGGTGGCCACGGATCAGAAGCCTCAACTGGCTATACTTGGGCATCGGTTTTATCTCGATCTACATGGGCGGCATGTTGAAGTTGCCGAAATGGGCCCAACATGTGTCCCCACTAGGTTGGATGAATAAGGTGCCGAGTCACGACGTCCAGTGGACCAACTTCGGCTGGCTCATCGCGTTAAGCGTTGGACTCATCCTCCTCGGGTGGTGGGGTTACCGCCGCCGCGACCTGCACATGAGCTAACATCATCTACTTTAAACATTACCGATACGGCACCCGCCACTGGGTACCGTATTTTTTTCGTAGACTAAGCATACGGGATTTTTCAATTTGGGTCAAGGGTTAACTATTTATAACGTTATTTATATTTAAATTAATCGCCTCATCATCACGGACAATCATTAGCTGACCGACGAAAAAGAGTCTGGCACAAGACGCCCAGACTCTTGGTGTTGCCGACTATAGATTGAATCGTGGGCCGGCAAACAGTCGATTCCGTTTAAAATTAATTACTGTCTATCGTAGCGTCTACGTCGTCAACCGCGCCACGTCACGCACAATCATCAATTCTTCATTGGTGGGTACCACGAGCACCTTAACCCGGCTATCATCCGGACTAATGACCCGTTCTTGGCCGCGGAAATCATTCTTGGTGGGATCAATCGTGATCCCCAAGTAGGCCAATTTATCCGCAATGGCTTGGCGCATGTCAATGCCATTTTCACCCGATCCCGCGGTAAAGACTACCGCGTCCACGCCGCCCAGTTCGGCAACGTAGCTCCCCACATACCGCACCACGCGATTGACGAACATCTCCAAGGCCAGCTTGGACTTCGGCCGGTCCGCCTGCGTCTGTTCCAAATCACGTTGGTCCGGGGAGAGTTCGGAAATCCCGAGCAATCCGGATTCGTGGTTAAGCACCGTAATCATCTCCGGCATCGTTTTATGTAACTTTTCCGCCAGAAAGGCCACCAGCGAGGCATCAATATCGCCCGAACGCGTCCCCATCATGACCCCCGCCAGTGGCGTAAAGCCCATCGACGTATCCAAGGCTTGCCCCCGGTCAAACGCCGTGATCGAAGCGCCTGAGCCCAGATGTAACGTGATTAGCTTAAGTTCGTTGAGCGGCCGGTCCAAAATCTCTGCGGTCCGCGTCGCAACGTAGCGATGGCTCGTCCCATGCGCCCCGTACTTACGCGCGCCAAAGTCTTCATAATACCGGTACGGAATGCTATACATGTAGTTCACCGCCGGCATCTGCGTGTACAGCGACGTGTCAAAAACGGCGACCTGTTGTGCCCGGGGCAATAACTGCGTGAACACCTCAATGTAGTAGGCCTGAACCGGATTGTGTAACGGCGCATAGTCTTTGAGGGCCTTGATCTGGGCCAATACGGTTGGCGTGATGACGGCAGAATCCTTAAACACTTCGCCGCCCGCAACGATCCGGTGACCTACGCCCGTAATCTCACTAAGATGGTGTAAAATGCCATACGACTTTAGCCGCGTCAACACCATTGCCGCTGCGAGTTTGTTCGTGATATTATCCTGCGTCTCTGAAATTTTTTCACCGTTGGCCAGCTTAACCTTAAAAATCGATCCCGGTAAATTCAGGCGATCGACCAATCCCGAGGCAATCACCCGCTCCTCAGGCATGGCGAATAGCTGCCATTTCAGCGTGGAACTTCCTGCGTTGATTGCTAACACTTTTGTCATAATCCATCCTCCCACTCAGTCGTTAAGTCACAGTTTATCGAAGAATGGAACCGTTTACAATTAAAACATCGCACAACTTTCCCCGCCTGTTTAGCCATTCCGTGCAAGACCGGCTGTCGCGTTGGGCTTCATACTGTCCGCCTTGCCGTTCGCCAAATTTGGTCTGGAACGCGGTGGGCAGGACGGGAAAAGCCAAACCCCTGTCTTTTCCCTCGCTTTGAGCCGAAAAGTTCGCGTCTCAAAGTCGCCAGTTTTCAAGTAAAAGCGCTTGAAAACTCCCACGGCTGAGACCAAATTTGACTCACTCTCGGCTACATAGAATGTAAGAAAATGCGTGATAACATTGCCATTCCAGCAATATTATCACGCATTTAGAGGGTCATAACCTGTGTAACTGAACGTGACCGCCGGATGTTCCGCTTCTAAGGCCACAAATGGGTCTCCACAGCGCCGGGATCTCTAGCAGGCTCAAATGACCAGCGATGCCTAATGTAATCGCACCAAATCCTATCAGCCGGAAACTAATCAGCATTCCGGACCTTCACCGCCTGATTCTTCTAAAAAAAGGATGTGACATCAGCCACATCCTTTTACCACTACCGCAGATATCGAAAACCATCTTCGACCATCCGCGTAGCCGTCTTTATTTAAACGTTAAAACCAGCCATAAGCCAACCAATGACTCTTAGCCCGTACCCAACTGCCGTAGCGGCTATGCGCATACCGATCAGCTGTCTTTTCTTGATTGGCTTTACTGTAGTCCCCCTTCAAGTATGAGCGGGTCAACTGATATTTCCCATAGTACCGGCCGTTCTTCGCCCGGTAGTTTCCCCCGGATTCCTTATTGGCAATCCAAGCTTTGGCCTTCTTCTCCGTCTTAGACAGCGTGCAAACATACTTCACGCTTGCTTCCGCCGTCGTGATACTGGCCACCGAACTGACGCTAGGCAGGATCATTGAAACGACCATTAACATAACCATGAACAGTGCTTTTAGTTTCAACGTGAGGCCCCCTAGCGAATTTGTTAAGAATAGCATAACGTTCTTAAGTTACAGGAAAGTTGTCCGAATGTTACGAAGCTGTGACAGCCAACCCCATTTTAGCTTGGGTGGGGTAAAAAACGCCCTTTTTCGCGGCTTCGTGGACGCAAAAACGACGGTCTACCCAACTTGGGGTTTACCGTCGTTTCTTCTCTTAGTTTATAAACTGATTTAATCCGAGGTTAATTCGGTTTAGTACCAGCCATTTGCTTGCCAGAAAGCCTTGGCAGCTGCCCATGACCCGTAACGAGAGGTCACATAGTTGTTGGCAACCTTTTCCTGGTTAGCGGCGGAGTAGTCCCCGTTCAAGTAAGACTTGCTCAGTTGATACTTCCCATAGTAGTTCCCGTTAGATGCGGAGTATGACCCACCGGATTCCTTGTTGGCAATCCAAGCCTTGGCTGAAGAGTCAGAGCTAGACGTTGTGGACGTACTCGTGGAAGCACTACTGGTTGTTCCAGTTGACGCTGCGGCGGTGTTGCTGGTCCCCGCATTAGCAGTGGTCGTTGACGT
This sequence comes from Lactobacillus sp. HBUAS51381, assembly GCF_012641095.1. Taxonomy (GTDB): domain Bacteria; phylum Bacillota; class Bacilli; order Lactobacillales; family Lactobacillaceae; genus Levilactobacillus. The sequence continues at coordinate 52,481 of NZ_JAAVSC010000008.1, read as the reverse complement.
GCTTGGCGTCGTGGATTGAGTTGATTGCGTGGTCGTTGAAGTTGTGGTGCCAGTAGAACTTGGAACCACTAAGGATTCACCAACGTAAATCAAATTGACGTTCTTTAAACTGTTGGCCTTTTCGATTGAAGAAACGCTAGAACTGTATTGCTTAGCAATCTTTGCGACAGTGTCTCCCGACTTCACCGTTACCCGGACGTCGGCGTTAGCGGAAGTGGTGCCAGCAAATAACCCAGCACCCAACACTGCAGCAGTACCTAAAGTAGAAACTAAAACTTTTTTGATATTCATAAAAACGAATGTCCTCCTTTGACTTAAGTGAAGCGGTTTGTCTATCAATTACTTAACGAGACCTATCATAACCTGTGGACGTTACATCACCGTTGTCCCTGAGTTACACCCGCGTTAAGAAAAACCAGGTTAAATGACAAACTGTAACATGGTTAACGGTATCGCAACATTAAGCCGATTTTCGCGGGCTTCATTGCTGGGAAATGACGATTTTGACTAAATTTGCGCGCTAATTTGGCATATTTGCGGACAATTTCTCACAATAAATATCAGATTTTTCTAGTTTTTTCGACTTTTGGCCCGCACCACGGTCCGTGTTCCCCTGAATTAATTCACGCTCGACCATCTGACGAAGCGCTTCACGGCAATCTTTTAGTGACATTCTCTGCTTTTTCTCTTCTATAGGTATAGAAGGAAACCAATTTAACACGCAATCGGACGGCTAGCCTTGTATCCGTAGTCGCATTAAATCTTATCTTGGTGACCACCGTCTTCGCGCCAGGACCATTACTGGTAGTTTCTCTAAGAGGCCCAGCAAAAAAGCCCCCACGGACCTGCATCCGTGAGAGCTTACTTGATTTAAACGATTAATTTACTTTGGTTTTAGTACCAGCCGTTTGCTTGCCAGAATGATTGGGCAGCAGACCATGAACCGTAACGGGAAGTCACGTAGTTGTTGGCAACCTTTTCTTGGTTAGCGGCAGAGTAGTCCCCATTCAAGTAGGAAGCGCTCAATTGGTACTTACCGACATATTGGCCGTTCCGTGCTGAGTAAGAACCACCGGATTCCTTACCCGCGATCCAAGCCTTGGCGCTGGCTTCGGAGCCAGAAACACCAGTAGAAGCAGTCGTGTTGCTGCTCGTGGAAGCTTGGTTAGAGTATGACGTGGTTGCTTGACTAGTCGTGGATTGGCTAGCTTGGGCAGTCGTGTCGTTGCTGTAGTTTTGGCTAGCAACGTTAGCAGAAGTCGTGGACGTCGTCGTGCTGGTTGGCACGTTTAACGTTTGACCCACGTAGATCAAGCTACTGTTGGCAAGGCTGTTGGCCTTTTCAATGGCATTGACTGACGTGTTGTACGTGTTAGCTAATGACCAAACAGAATCCCCCTGCTTGACCGTAACCGTATCGGCGTTAGCCGTTTGCGTTGAAGCGAAGAGACCGGCACCGACAACGGCAACCGTCCCTAAAGTCGTAACTAAAGCTTTTTTGATATTCATAATAAATGAATGTCCTCCTTTGTTTGCTTAACGGGTATTAGAATAACTGATGGGTATTACATTCAAATTGATGTTAGATTACACGGAGGTTAAGAAAAATATTACATTATGACATTCCGTAATATTTGTAACACTCCAGTAACATAAAACGCTTTAATTAGCCATTTTTTGCCCATTTTAGCCCAAAAGGGGGAGAAATATCAGTGCGTTTTGCACTGAAAATCACGGCTTTTTTACGTTTTCAGATGATAATTTAATGAAAATTCGGTCATTTTTCGAAAAATCGGCTACTTTTTGCCGATATGCCGTCTAAAAAAAGCAGTTTTCACGGCTAAACGTATCCCTTTAACCGCAAAAACTGCTGCAAATTTTTTAACTTATAGGGGGAAATCATCCTTTAATCCCGCCGCAATCTCGTCCGGATTATTCGCCGTGAAACCCTCGCCCAGCGAAAAGTTGCCGTCGGCTGCCCATTTTTCGAGGTAAGGTAAGCTTTCGGTCACCCGACTGCTGGCGCTGGTGACAAAGGGAATCACCGTCATCCCCGTCAAATCCGTTGTCGTTAGAAAGTTCTGAATAATCCGTGGCGGCTGATGATACCACGTGGGAAACCCCAGATAGAGGGTCTGCGTATCCCCCAACGCCACGGGGTCAAATTCCGGTAATTGCGACTGCGTATTCTCGGCATCGGTTCGCGCAACCAATTGCTGAAAGCCCGTCGTCGGATACGGCTGTGCCGCCGTCAGCGCGATCGGTGTTAACTGAAGATAGCGGCCAACGGTTTCTGCGGCCGTTTGCGTATGTCCCGAGACTGAGAAATAGATCAGAGCTGTTTTCGTTTGTACCATCATGATTCCTCCTTAGATTAGTTTGCCACCTTAAGCATACGCCTTCTGCCGACCGCACGTCAGCATTATCTATATATTATAGAAGAAACCGACAAAAAAAGGCCGCCCTTCTCAGAGCGACCGTCCTGGGTTAACCGTTATTTTTCAACGTTCTTCCCATCGTATTCATCAATCATGATCTGCTTCAATTCTGAAACTAGCGGTTCCTTCGGGTTAGCGGTCGTGCATTGGTCTTCAAAGGCCAATTCTGCCAAGTGATCAACCACCTTATCAAAGTGAGCTTTGTCCACGCCGTTAGCCTTCAAGCTCAAGGTGACACCGACTGAATGAGCCAGGTCAATGACCTTCTTGACTAAGGCTTCCTTCAATTCTTCCTTGGTGCTCCCTGGCAAGCCGAGGTAACGGGCAATCTGTGCGTAATCTTCGTCGGCACGGAAGTATTCGTATTTCGGCCACATTGCCAGCTTCGTTGGTTCCTTGAAGTTGTACCGAATAACGTGTGGCAAGGTGATGGCAATCGCCAAGCCATGAGGTAAGCCGAATTCGCCACCCAGCTTATGGGCGATGGAGTGATCCACACCGAGGAAGGCATTGGCAAAGGCCATCCCAGCCAACGTTGACGCGTTGTGCATTTCTTCTCTAGCCGTGGCGTCCCCATTGTAGGAGTTGGTCAGGTTGTCCATGACCAGCTTGATGGCTTGCAAGGACCATGGCCGCGTGTAATCGGAAGCCATCGCTGACACGTAGGATTCAATGGCGTGGGTCAAGACGTCCAACCCGGAGTAAGCCACCGTCTTCTTTGGCACCGTTTGGATAAATTGTGAATCCACGATCGCCACGTCTGGCGTCAAAGCGTAGTCAGCCAACGGGTATTTCACGTGGGTCTTGGAATCGGTAATCACGGAGAATGGCGTTACTTCGGACCCAGTCCCAGACGTTGTTGGAATGGCCACGAATTGCGCCTTGTGTGGCTTGTGGAACTTATAAGTCCGCTTCCGAATGTCCAGGAACTTCTGCTTAGCCCCAAAGAAACTAGCATTCGGATCTTCGTAGAATAACCACATGTTCTTGGCGGCATCGATTGGTGAGCCCCCACCTAAGGCCACGATGGTATCCGGCTTAAACGTCCGCATCTGCGCGACCCCACGGTTAACTGTATCCGTGGTTGGGTCGGGTTCAACGTCGGAGAACAGGGAGTATTCGATCCCATCTGGTTGGCGTTTCAGTTCGTTCAAGACCGTGTCAACGTAACCCAATTCCACCATGGATGGGCTGGTTACCAGGAAGACCCGCTTGATGCCAGGCATATCGTCGAGGTAACGGACAGATGTCTTTTCAAAGTAAACTCGAGGTAATTTAATCCATTGCATATTATTTCGCCGCTTTGCAATCGTTTTGATGTTCAACAGGTCAAATGAGGAGACGTTGTGGGAAACGGAGTTCTTGCCCCATGAGCCAGTCCCCAAAGTTAATGAAGGAATCATTTCGTTGTAGAGGTTCCCAATCCCACCGATAGCGGATGGCGTGTTAACCAGTACCCGACTTGCCTTCATCTTAATACCAAATTCCGTAGCCAAGTCATCGTCCATCGTGTGGATACCGGCCGTGTGACCCAACCCGCCAAAGTGGAGGAGTTCATCACAGATCTTGAAGGCATCTTCGTGGCTCTTAGCCTTGAAGACGGACAGTACGGGTGACAGCTTTTCTTGAGAAAGTGGGAACTTAGGACCCACGCCCTTCAATTCAGCCGCCAAGACCTTCGTCGTTGCGGGAACCTTAATCCCGGCAATCTCCGCAATCTTTTGCGCGGACATCCCGGCGATAGGGCCCTTCACGCCGCCTTCCGGACGGAACATCGCGTCGGCCAGAGCCTTTTCGTCACTCTTCTTAATGAAGAAGACGCCACGATCTTCCATTTCTTGCTTAACCGTGTCGTAGATTTCTTGGTCAATCACGGCACTGTTTTCAGAGGCACACACCATCCCGTTGTCAAACGTCTTCGACAATACGATGTCGTAGACGGAACGCTTGATGTTAGCCGTCTTTTCAATGTAAGCTGGGCCGTTACCAGGACCAACCCCTAAGGCTGGCTTCCCAGTGGAGTAAGCGGCCTTAACCATGCCAGGACCCCCGGTAGCCAAGACACTGGCTACCATTGGGTGATTCATCAGCGCCGTCGTGGCTTCCAGGCTAGGCTTGTCGATCCATTGGATGACGCCCTCTGGTGCTCCGGCAGCAATTGCGGCGTCCCGGACGACCTTGGCAGCCATCACGGAAGACTTCTGCGCCTGTGGGTGAAAGGCGAAGATGATGGGGTTTCGCGTCTTAACGGCGATCAAGGACTTAAACATTGCCGTTGAGGTTGGGTTGGTCACGGGGGTTACCCCGGCTAAGATTCCGAGGGGTTCTGCGACGGTGATCAGTTGACGTTCGCGGTCATCTTTGATGATACCGACCGTCTTGTCATGCTTGATGGAGTGCCAGATTTCTTCGGTCGCGAACATGTTCTTCACAGCCTTGTCTTCCATCACGCCCCGGCCGGTTTCTTCGTAAGCGGCCTTGGCCAATTCCATATGGTGATCCAGACCAGCGATCGCCATTTGGTGCACGATGTGGTCCACTTTTTCTTGGGTAAAATCGTCCATGGCGCACAGGGCGTCGTGGGCCTTGGCGGTTAACCGGTCGATCATTTGGTCAACCGTTTCGCCGTTTTCTTCTTTTTTAGCTTTTGGATTTTCTTTCACGTTTTTTAACATGCTTATGCCTCCATTTGAAAACATCTTGTTAAGTTCTTCACGAGTTAAATCATATCACCTTTTCAAAATTCTGCAAGAGGTTTATGTTAAAAAAATCACAACTAATTGGTTTGGCGAACAAACCCGATAGCAACGCGGCTTACAGACATCAGTAATGTAAGCGCATACATATGTTTTTGGAATTTTTTTGCTGTTTTTAATGTGTGCTTTAAATCACAACCGTCGCTTTTTCTTTCATAACAGCGGCAACTATCGGCCTATTTAGGTCGTGTTCCCCGGCTTTTTGCCATAACGACCCTTTTTTCAGCCCCCGGATCACGTAGACTATGCTAAAGTAGGTTTATATCGTGTTTAGGTCGAGTTTGACCAATTATCTGCTGGAACACCTAACCTTATTAATCAGAAAGCGTGATTCTTTTATGCGGCCTTGGGCTTTTTGGCGCGATGCCAACCACCACTTCTTCAGTCATTGGGGGAGCTACGTGACCCTCGTCTTCTTGACGAACCTCGTGGTCAGTTACATTGCCGTCCCCGTCTTTACGTGGCTGACTTCGGCACTCATGCGGTGGCAGCACGTCCCCTACGTTTCTTACACCAACATTGGGTCCCTCGTTCTTAAGCATCCCCTAGCCATCGTGGGGCTAGTGTTGATTCTCCTGGCGATCGTGACCCTCATTTACTGGCAATTTGCCTACCTGTTACTGGGAATTACCAACATTCGCCACGGGCGACCGCAGACGATGCTCAGCATTCTGGGGGACACCATTCGAAGCATTGCCGGCGCCTCCCCCAGTACGTTTCTCTTCTTTATTGGTTATTTTATTATCATCATGCCATTCGGGAGTGAGCTCTTCACCACCCCCCTGCTCAACAAGGCCAAGATTCCCGCCTTTATTGTTAGCTACCTCATGGACAACAATATCTTCGCGGTGCTTCTCAGCATCTTCTATGTTGGCGCGGCCTATCTGGGGATTCGGCTCATCGCCGTCTTACCCCTGATGATGATCGACCACTACCATAGCCGCGAAGCCATTCGCCTCAGTTGGCAACGGACGCGCGGTCACTTCTGGAACTACTTTTTTAAAATTATCGTGACCCTGATCATGGTCAGTATTGTCGTGGCGTTCATTTACGCCGCACTATACGTCGGCCAGGTCTTCTTCGACAAAACCCACGTGGCATTGGTCGCGGCCACCATTAATCTATTTTTGATGGAAGTCATTACGGAATTCATCGTCTGCTACGCCACCGTGATCTTCATGATGGTGATTCTCAGTAGTCACGATATCCATCAGGCCACGCCATCCATGCTCTTTAGCTTCCGCGAACCCGCCAAGACGCGGCTCCGGACCCGCGCTTTGATTGTCAGCGGCCTCGTCATCATTAGTGCCGCGCTGGTTGGGTTCAATCTGATTTATCTCAACGGTCTCGCCATGAGCAAGCCGCTGACCATTGCTCACCGGGGCGTGGACAACGGCAATGGCGTACAGAACACGATTCCTGCCATGGTCAAGACCAGCCGAGAGAAGCCGGACTACGTCGAGATGGACATTCGGATGACTAAGGACCACCAATTCGTGGTTATGCACGATGGGAATCTAAAGACGCTGGCCGGCCTCAATCGCAAGGTCTCCTCGCTGACGCTCAAGCAGCTCACCAAAATTACCGTGACCGAAAATGGCTATCAGGCCAAGATTCCCAGCTTTGACCACTACCTCAATTCGGCCATCCAACACCATCAGAAACTCCTCATCGAGATTAAAACCGGTGGTGCCGACACCAAGGACTTACCGGAACGATTCTACCGGCAGTTTGGGGCCCGCATCCTAGCCAACCACGAGCAGGTGCATACGTTAAGCTACACCATCATGAACCGGCTGAAGGAAGACCATCCCGAGTTGTTCGTCAGCTATATCATGCCGTACAATCTCACCTTCCCCCACACGCGGGCCAACGCCTACACCATGGAGGAAACCACGCTCAACGACACCTTCATCGAACAGGCCGACCGCGAACATAAGAAGGTCTATGCCTGGGACATTGACGACGTCACCAGCATGGATCAGATGATGTTTATTGGCGTCAACGGCGTCATCACCAACAATCTCCACCTGATTCAACAAGAAATCAAAGACAACACGGATCACCCGAGCTACGCCAATTTGTTGCTGACGTTTATGAATGATTTAACGTTGGAAACACAGACGCAGTAGTCACCGAGAGAGTCAAAGGACGCGCCAACACAACTGTGCTGGCGCGTCCTTTTTGTGACCAATTCACTTATTTCTTCTCAATCTTACGAATTGGCCGCTTGATTAAGTGCAAGAGTTTTTCAGATTGCAGGCGGGCCACGACGGCATCCACCGCCACCTGCATCAACTTTTCGTTGAGATCCTTAGCCGCTGGTTGGACCTGTTCTTCACCTAAGTGATGGAGCCGGTCTTCCAATTGGCCAATAAAGTTATCGTAGGCTTGCTTGGGATAATCCCCAGCCGTAATCTGGTCGATCCCCGAACGGACCGTATCCGTTTGGAACATGGGCTTCAGGAGGCTGATCATCAAAATATCCGTTAGCTGCATCGTTTGATACTTCTTCTTGACGGGTGCCAAAATGACATGGTGCTTCACGTAGTTATTAATCATTGCCGGCGTGATGGTATCGATCCCGAGAGGTCCCAGAATGTCGTTAATCAGCGCGGTAACCTGGTCCATATAGAGGTCAAACTTCGGTAAATCGTCCCACCGTGGTAACTTTGCCTTATGCATCTGGTTTTCCCAGCGGGTGTATTGATTGTAATCAGCCATATTTCTTCCCTACCCTTCCGTTTATACCTTTCATTATAGCATATTACCTAGTTATAATGACTAGATACGGATGAATATCTCAATTTCAGCTAGCGTGTTGACGAGTTCTCTCGCAATGCCTTTAGCGCCAGCGAATACGACTCAGGATACGCTTCCCCAAAATCTCCTGTACCAGGATAAAGATGGGTTGCACACTCAGCATGAGTGGCAGGTAAATCAAGGCCAACTTCCAATTGATCAGGCTGACCAGCGAGAAAATGGGGCCCAAGAACAGGAAGATGACCGCAAACAGGCCCGCCATCAACGCAATCAGACCAATTTTGAAGCGGTTGAGCGGTCGGGCGACCATGACCAGAGCATTGAGACTAATCAGCCCGGTCATCAGGACGCTCAGCGTGGAGGTCGTCGCAAAGCTCAGGTTAAACTGCGTCCCTAGCCCCATGATGACCAGGATATAACCCACTACACAGACGGCGGCCGGGGCGGCAATCTCCATCACCTGCTTCATGAAACGGTCGGCAATCCGCGCATAATTGGGCTGCAACGCCAGGAAGAACGTGGGAATCCCGACCATCAACGAGGAGATTGGCGTCAATTGAATGGGTTCAAACGGGTAGCTCCGACTCATGAAGATGAAAATCAGCGTTAACACTACGGAATACATGGTTTTAATCAGGTAGAGTGACGCCACCCGTTCGATGTTGTTGATGACCCGGCGGCCTTCATTGAGGACGTTAATCATCGCGTCAAAGTTCGAATCGACGAGGACAAAATCGGCCAAACTCTTGGTGGCCTCACTACCGGAAGCCATCGCAATGCTACAATCCGATTGCCGCAGGGCCAGCAGGTCATTCACCCCATCCCCCGTCATGGCGACGGTGTGGCCCGCCGTTTGATAGGCCTTGATTAGCCCCTGCTTCTGCTGCGGTGTAACCCGGCCAAAGACGTTGTAAGTCGCCACCAGCTGATCGTAATCCGGTTCGGCGCCGACCTGACTCATATCGACTAACTGTTTGGCGCCGGCAATCCCCGCGCGTTCAGCGATGCTGGCGACCGTGACCGGATTATCTCCGGAAATAACCTTGAGGGCCACGTCCTGATTGGCAAAGAAACTAAACGTATCCTTGGCCCGTGGCCGCAACTCATCCGTAATTAAGATCAGGCCAATGGCTTCCGGCGCAGTCGGCTTCGGTGTGGTCAATGCGGCCACCCTCGCCAGCAGGAGGACCCGATAACCTTGTGCGGCCAACGTTTGAATTCGCTGTTGTACCGTAGCGGGTACCGTTTCAAAGATAAACTCCGGTGCCCCCATGACGTAGGCACCATCCGCCAACTGGGCGCCACTCCATTTCCGACCGGATGAGAATGGCAATACTTGGGACGCATCAACGGTCGGTGTTCCCAACGCCTGCTTGACGGCCGTGGCGGTCTCGTTATCGTCCCCCGTCGCGGCGACCAACCGAGCCAACACGGCGTTCAACTGCTCCGGCGACTGTTTCCCCACGGCTTCAACCTTTTCCAAAACCAACTTTCCGTTCGTAATCGTCCCGGTCTTATCCAGACAGAGAACATCCACGCGGGCCAACGCCTCGATCGCGGGGAGTTCCCGCACCAAAACGTGCCGGCGACCCAGGGTAAACGCCCCGGCGGCCAAGGCCACCGAGGTCAACAGGACTAACCCCTCGGGAATCATGCCGACCATCGAGGCCACGGTTCCCAGAATGGCGCGGTTCTGATCCTGACCCCGCATTAAGGCGGCAATGAATAGCCCGGCACCCAACGGAATGATGGCAAACGTTAACACTTTAATAATCCGATTAATAATGAGGAGCAATTGACTAGCCGACCGGCGTTTCTGCTTCGCGGAGTGGGCCAATTGCTTCACAAAACTGCCCTTCCCCACTGTAGTTGCCTGAACAATGGCCTTGCCGCCCAGAATGACACTGCCGGAAACCAGCCGATCGTTGGTATTCTTCACGATGGGCGTCGACTCCCCGGTAATCTGCGACTCGTCGACTTCCATCCCCACGGTCTGCCGAATGAGGCCGTCCACGGGCAACTGATCTCCCCGCCCAATGGCCATGAGATCGTCTTGAACCAGCTCGTCTTGGTGGCGCGGCGTCAAGCTTCCCTCACGCAGGACATTAATCTTGCCCTCTGATAACAGGGCTAACTTATCCACCTGCCGCTTGGACCGAATTTCCTGAAAAATCCCGATTCCTGTATTAAAGACCACAACACCTAAAAAGAGCAAATTTTTGTAGCTGCCTGTGAGCAGGACGAGGCCGCCCAGAAGCACGTTAATTAAGTTAAATAGCGTTAGTAAATTGTCCCGAAATATTTGTTTGACACTCCGCGTTAGTGGCGGTAACGGGTCATTTTTTAAGCCATCCGCCACGCGTTGCTGCACCTCATCTGCCGTGAGGCCTTGGTTTAAGGGCGGTAGGTAACGGTCTGTCATTTGGGCGTCCTCCTTTACCGATTCGTTACCCATATTGTAACCGATAATCCGCTTTCATAACGATTAATCTATTGGTTTTTTGTCGATTCTTAAGCGAAACGTTAGTCCTTAACAGCACCTGTCAGTCGTGGTTAAATAAAGAGGGAACACATTATCCAAGGGAGGTTTTATGATGAATCATAAATCATCAGCGGTTATTCTGTTCATTCTTTACATTATTTTACTCGGTTGCATGTTAGCCCACCAAGACATGTTGGCCATGTGGCTCATGACGGCCGGCATGCTGATTGAGGCGTCGATTAACCTATACGATCAGTTCAAAACCAAAAAGTAAGCGTTGCCAGTTTGACTAAATTGGCTTAACATATTATTTATATGCAGTGTTACGGATTGACCCGCAACGCCAAGGAGGAAAAATAATGACACTTACCAGTCTTGCAGATACGATCAAACTCGCCGATGGCCATGAGATCCCCGGTTTCGGCTTTGGGACTTACCTCATCAGCGACCAGGAAGCCATGGACACCACCATTAAAACGGCTTGGGATCAGGGTTACCGGTTATTTGACACGGCGATGCTCTATCGGAACGAGGACATCTTGGGTGAAACCCTGCACCGCCTCGAAATCCCCCGCCAGGAACTCTATTTGACGACTAAAGTCGCCGAAGAAGTCCAGGGCTACGATCAAACCTTGAAGTCCGTGGAAGGCTCTCTGAAACGCTTAAAGCTGGACTATCTGGACCTCTTACTCGTCCACTGGCCGGTTCGCGAACACTTCTTCGATACGTGGCGGGCCTTTGAAGAACTCAAGGCAGACGGTAAGGTCAAGTCCATCGGGGTCTCCAATTACACCGCCGCTCACTTGGATTTATTGGCAACCAAGGCTAAGGAGATGCCCGTGGTCGATCAGGTGGAATATCACCCCTACCTCAATCAGTTGGCCTTGTTAGACTACAACCAACAACACCACATCGTTACCGAGGCCTGGAGTCCCCTGGGCCGGCGCGCCGTATTGGGCGACTCCATGATCGCCAAGATTGGTCAGCACCACAACAAGTCCGTGGCTCAGACCATCCTGCGTTGGGAGCTCCAACACGGGATCTTACCGATTCCCAAGTCCCAACACGCGGAGCGGATTACGGAAAATGCGCAGGTCTTTGACTTCTCCTTGAGCGAAGATGAGATGTCCACCATCGACCTGTTGAACAAGTACCAACGAACCGGAAATGAACCGGAAATCGTTTACGAAACGGGCAAACAATACTAGTCCCCTGAGGCTCACGCGTCACCGCATCGTCGGTGACGCGGGGGCCTTTTTAAATTTCAGCTACCGTCGTAAGAATCGGGGGAAAGCCACACAGCGATTCTGCTCAACATTGGCCCAACAAAAAACGCGCGTTCCGGGAAATCCCCAGAACGCGCGCCACAGTATGATTAATTGGTATTAGTCAATATTGATTTCATGATGATCCGCAACGTCAGCTTGCTTTGGCAAGGTCAACGTCAAGATGCCATCGGTGAAGCCGGCCTTAACCTGCTTCAAATCGATATTTGGCAGGTAGAAGGAACGGGCCACATTTTGACTACGACGTTCTTGCCGTAAGATCCGACCGTTGTCGTCCTTGGCCGCTTGGCTAACTTCGGACTTCCCGGTAATCCGCAACGTATTGTCACGGTAGTCCACGTGGATATCATCCTTCTTGAAGCCTGGCAATTCAGCCGTGACCACGTAATCCTTATCGTGTTCGACGACATCCGTCTTCATCTCATTATCACCATTGAACATATCGTGACCTAAGTTGCCCACTTCATTAAAGAAATTCATTGGATCAAAGAAATCAAAGTTCCGACTCATAACATCATTAGCCATAATCAAATTCCCCTTTCTGCTTTTCTGTTTTACTTGATTACATTTTCTATAATAGTCAGTATTGGTCAGAAATGCAAATAATTAGCACTCGGTTTTTAGAGTGCTAATTTTGATGGCTTAATCCCAGCAAATCAGCATTAATTAGAATGCCAGAGTAATCGCTTAATTGTCAAAGGTCAAAAAGCTCGTCTAAAGGTCAAACTTTTTTTAAACGTCCCGATACACTTAATCACGTCAAAATTAGCGTTTTCGTTGCCCATCTTCCCTAGTCTTATCCAAACCCTTAAGCATCAAAAAAGGCTTCCAACATCTCTGCTGGAAGCCCATTACCCGAAGATCGGGATTTAATAAGTTGTTTGATCATTATCCTTAGGGACAACAACCTTTTCACCCAACGCGTCGGCTAAATCTTGCAAAGCTTCTTCACGGGTTGGCACGATGTCCATGTTAAAGAGAATGGAATCGATGTCTCCACCGGCGAAGTCAAATTGTTCGAAGTAAACGTAAGGATCGTGATCATCGTCATTTTCCAAGAAATGCTTTGTCACAGCCTTTGAAAGTGCAGTTGCCCAGGCTAAGTCATCCATCTTTGGTAGATCGCGCTTGGTCACATATCCCGTCGTCAAAATTAACTTTGCCGCCTTTTCCACGTCATCCGTTGGAATCTCAATAGTCGGTTCAATCTTTTCGTCCTTTGGTGTATCTGCCATAATCCAAATCTCCTTTGATGTTACTACATTTAGTCTAATCCTTTTCGGCGAAAACGTTAAGTATGTCATTCCCCAAAGTTAATCCAACTATTTTCCGTTGTTCGGTTGCCAGATGACCGCTTTGAGCGTAGAATTTGATTCAATCTACTCACTATAAAAAGGCGTGCAGACGCGCTATAATAAAGAGATAGAATTAATGAAATGAGGAATGATGTGTGGATAGCGGTCAGATAGTTGTGAACCTAATTATTATTTTAATTACCTTCTTCTTTGCAGCTTTCTTTGTTGCTTGTGAATTTGCCCTAGTTCAGACGCGTCCCAGTGCCCTCGAAGAAAAGATCGAGGAACTGGACAAACCGTCGACTAAGCTCAACCGGGCCATGAAAATGGTCACCAATTTAAATGAATATTTATCAACGACGCAGGTGGGGGTTTCCCTGGCCGGCATCATCTTAGGGTGGATCGGGGAATCATTCTTCGTCGATCTCCTGTTAGACGGCCTAGCACCCGCCCACCTGAACACGGCAACCACGCATACGATTAGCGTGATTGTCGGGGTGCTGCTCTTGACCTATCTTGAAGTGGTCTTCACGGAAATCGTGCCAAAGAACATTTCCATTGATATGCCCATGAAGGTCTTGATGCTAATCGTCACGCCATTGCATTACTGCCACATCCTGTTCTACCCGTTCGTCTGGTTACTCAATACCAGCGCCTCGGGTGTCGTTCGTCTAATGGGCTTGAAGGTCGCTAACGAAAGTGACGAGGTCTTCTCCCAAGCCGAAATCCTTAACCTTTCACGAAGTGCCGTGGAGGGTGGCGAACTGGAAAAGAATGACTTGGTCTACATGCAACGGGCTTTCGAGCTGAATGACAAGGTGGCCAAGGACATTATGATTGACCGGACGCAGCTGGAAGTCATTGACATCACGGCAAGCGTGAAGGAAGCCCTGAACGTTTACCTGCAGGAGCGCTTCAGCCGACTTCCTGTTGTGGCCGATGGGGATAAGGATAAGATCCTCGGCTACGTCTACAACTACGACTTGATTCGCCAGCAACAGGTGGATTCCAAGGTGCGGGTCGACAAGCTGATTCGGGATATCTCCACGACGCCCGAGACCACGCCCATCACCGAAGTTCTCCAACAGATGATTAAGAAACGGACGCCAATCGTGGTGGTCGTCGACGAATACGGGGGAACTTCCGGGATTATCACCGATAAGGATATCTACGAGGAACTCTTCGGCACGGTCCGCGATGAGATTGACGATGCCAACGACCAATACATCTTCAAACAACCTAATGGCACCTTCCAAGTCAATGGGAAGATGACGACTTACGACTTTGAACGGTATTTCAACACTGATATTAAGGGATTTGAGACGACTGAAACGGTCACGATGGCCGGCTTTATCATCGATAACTACCCGAACGTCAAGGTCAACGATGTCATTCACCTGAAGAACTTTGATCTTAAAGTGTTAGATTACGAAAACTCATTTATTAACTGGTTGGAAGTCACGGTCAATCCGCCACAGAAACAGATTACCACGACCGAAAATCAGGACGATGATCACAAGTAAAGTTGTCACGAGAAAAGCCGCCGCCCATTTCGGGTGACGGCTTTTTTCTACCGACGCTGAACGAAGCCCGCCAGCGCGTAGCCGCCGCCCCCGACCAAACAAGCCAGTGAGACCCACCAGAAGACGCTGGTTAGGCTGACCGAGATAACATTAGGCAACATAAGGCCGATGACGACTAACCCGCTCCAGAAGCGGATAGTCCGGTAAAAATGACGATTAAAAGACATCCCTTGTTCCTCCTGCGACTTAAACTTCTTCCTCACCATTGTAAGCCCACTGTCCGGTGAATGCACCGGCTAATTGACAGTGACCCCCACCTATTCTCATAATGAATGGATAGCTTTACTCAGAAAGGAAGCGTACCACCCATGGCTATTGGCCAACTCACGAATCAAATCATTTTAATGTTTCTCCTGATGGGCGTCGGCCTCCTCACCAACAAATTGGGCTTCATGCACGGTCAGACCGCGACCGATCTCACCAATATTCTGCTCTATATCGTCTCACCATGTCTGATTGTCAACGCTTTTGAACAACGTTTCTCGACCAGTCGTCTCCAAAGTCTGGGCCTGGTTCTGTTGGGGATTCTGCTGACTTATGGTTTGATGGTTCTCATCACAAATTTAGCGTTCAAACGCGTCGCCGATCCCAACTTACAACGCATCATGCGATTCGGCGCCGTCTACTCTAATGCCGGCTTCATGGGTGTTCCCTTAGCCAGTGCCCTCTTTGGCAACACCGGCGTCTTCTTCGCCGTGGCCTCACTGGCCGCCTTTAACATCTTCTGTTGGACCTACGGTATCGCACTGTTCACGCCGCGAAAACAAGGGACGCCCATCAATTGGCGCCAGATTCTCCTGAATCCCAACATTGTGGCTATCGTGGTGGGCCTGGCGATCTTCGTTAGCGGCGTTCACCTCCCCAACCTGCTCAATCACACCATCACCTACGTCAGTTCGATCAACACGCCACTGTCCATGATTGTTATCGGGAATAGTCTCGCCGCGGTGAAATTCAATCGGCAGGCGTTTAATTCTCGACTGTGGTGGCCCCTGCTCTGCCGCAATTTACTCTTTCCCATCATCGACATCGTGATTCTTCGGGCCTTCGGTATCAGCGGAATTCCGCTGTATACGACCGTCTTGATGGCGGCATGTCCCGTCGCCGGTAACGTGGTGCTCTTCACCTTAAAGGCCCACGGCGACACCAGCCCGGCCGTCACCCTGATGAGTATCTCCACCATCTTCAGCGTGGCGACCATTCCGGTGGTCTTTGCGCTCTGCAATCTCTAAGGTCGTGATCGCCGTTAGCCGGCGAGACGACCTTTTTTTGCGCTCACTTCCGCTGAAATGATTACCACCCGGGGTTATCTATTCACCGTTAAACTGATATACTAGCTAGTATTGAAACCGCTATCAACTAGGAGGAATGTTATGGCACCCTTGAAATTAACCGAGGGCCGACCGATTAAGCAGATTATTCTCTTCTCACTGCCCCTAATCGGTGGCTCCCTCTTCCAGCAACTCTATAACTTCATTGATACTCTGATTGTCGGCCGTCTGATTGGCGTGGATGCCGTGGCCGCGATTGGGGCCTACTATCCCCTAAGCTTTCTGATTATGGGCTTTGTACAAGGAACCTGCATCGGCTTCAGCATTCCGCTATCCCACAGTGTGGGCGAAGAAAACCACGCGGCCGTTCGCCAATACCTGACCAATGCCGTGTGGCTCTGCATTGTGCTGGCCGTGATTCTGACGCCATTAATGGTCGTTTTGACGCCCACCCTACTAACCGCCCTACATACGCCTAACCAGATTCTCCACATGACCATTATCTTCACGGCCATCTCATTTCTGGGGATTCCGGCTAATATTTTGTTTAACTATTCTGCCGATGCGCTCCGGTCCTTTGGTGATGCGGTTCACCCGCTTTACTTCTTAATAGCGTCTCTCGTGGTCAACGTGATTCTCGACCTGGTCTTCATTCTGGTCTTCCACTGGGGGATCGCCGGGGCCGCCATCGCGACCGTGATCAGTGAATTTATCGGGGGCCTGCTCAATCTGACCGTCTTTCCAAAGTTCCATCTCGGCTTGACCCGCAAGGACTGGGCCGTCAACTGGGCTCGAATTAAGAAGATGAACCTGATTGGCTTGCCAATGGGCTTTGAGTACTCCGTCTCCGCCATCGGGGCCATCGTGATGCAGGATGCCATTAACCTGCTGGGCACCAACATCATTGCCGCGCAATCGGCCGCCGAAAAGATTCGGCAGCTCTTCACCCTGCCGATGGAAAGCGTGGGGGCCGCCATGGCGACATACCAGGCCCAGAACTTTGGGGCCAAGCAACGTAACCGCATGAAGCGCGGGATTGTCGATGGGGTCTGGATTCAAGTCATTTACTCCGCGGCCGCCTTCATCATCATTAACCTCGCCAAGACGCCGCTGGTGACCGCCATCATTGGTTCGGGCCACCCCGACATCGTCCGCGAGGCCAACTACTACATCATCATTATCAGCTGTTACTTCCCGGTTCACGGGATTCTGATGATCTTCCGGAACACCCTGCAAGGCTGGGGTCACAGCTTCTATGCCATCTTCTCAGGTATGGGTGAGTTGATCGGACGAACCGCAGCCGGTTGGCTATCCATTGCCGGCTTTGGCTTTACCGCCATTGCGTACGCTAATCCCCTGGCCTGGGGATTAGCACTGGCCTACTGTATCTTTATGGTCTTCCGCGTGTTTCGGCGAAAGAACTTCTTGGATGAGTAGTTGTCATCTTTCATGAAACGAGCAAAAGGGATCGCAAATCAATTTCAGATTTGCGATCCCTTTCATTTACACTTAAATTGACTGTTTCACATGAAACAATTACCGATTCGCCTTCGGAATCCGCAGGGCTAGTAAGAAACCAACCACGGCCAACACAAAGGTGAAGAAGAAACCGTAGTGGGCCCCGTTAACAAAGGCACCTGCGGCATGATTGGCACCGGAAGCCATGTAGGCGGCCTGACCAATCCCCAACAGACTCGTCGCAATCGCCGTGGCAATCGCGCCAACAACCTGTTGTAAGGTGTTCATGATGGCACTCCCATCGGCCGCAATTGGCCCGGTCAGAGAGTTCAACCCGTACGTTTGTGACGGTGACATCGCCAGTGGCGCCCCGATCATTAAGATGACGTGGGCCAAGATGACGTACCAGATGGCGCTCTGCGTCGTGGTGAAGGCCAACATTAAGGCGCCGACCATTGAGATGATAAAGCCAATCCGAGCGGGCATTTGTGCCCCTACGTGATCATACATCCGACCGGAAACGGCGGAAATAATCGCGTTCATGACCCCACCAGGGAACATGATGATCCCGGTCAAGGCAACGGGGACCAACAGTCCCTTTTGAATGTACATTGGCAACAGGTACATCGCGGATAGGATAATCCCAAAGTTAATCATGACCAGACTGGCCCCAATCCGGAAACCCGGAATGGCAAAGGCCCGCAGGTTCAAGATCGGCTTGTCCATCGTCAATTGACGGTGCGTGTACCAAGCCAAGACGACAATCCCCACGATTAAGGCACTGATGACGGCGGCTGAACCCCAGCCACGGTCACTGGCCAAGCTAACGCCGAGCACTAAGCTCCCGAAGCCGACCGTCGACAAGAGAATCGATAAGAAGTCCACCTTAGGACGTGAAACTTCCGCAATATTCTTCAATGACGTCACAGCAAAGATAAAGGCAATCAGTAAGAACGGCACGAACAACCAGAAAATCCACCGCCAAGAAGCGACGCCGAGAACGATTCCGGCTAAGGTTGGCCCAACAGCGGGGGCGAACATGATCACCAGTCCGACCATCCCCATAGCAGCACCCAACTTGTAAGGCGGGAAGATTTGCATAGCCACGGTAAACATCAGTGGCAGGATCAGCCCGGTGGCGATCCCCTGAATCATCCGTCCGAAGAGCAAGACGCCAAACCCTGGTGCGATGGCCGAAATAACGGCCCCGACCATGAAGTCAACCAGCGCGAACAGGATAACCTGACGCGTCGTGAACCATTTCGTAATAATACTGGACAGTGGCAGGACAATCCCAACCATCAACATATATCCGGTGACCAACCACTGAACCGTGGCGGTCGTGACGCCTAATTGCGCCATCAATTGTGGTAAAGCAATATTCAAGGATGTTTCTGAAAACATCCCGACAAAGCCCCCGATTAGCATCCCCATCATGGCTAGCATTGGGTGAGCAACTTGCACTCGAGCTTTCTTAGCCACATTAGTTTGGCTACTTTGTACAGAATCCATTTTGTTTTCACACTCGCTTTCATTTCAAACACAATGGATTACTCTACCAGAAAAAAACCGTCTTCGTAAGCAAAAGTTATCAAAAAATTAGAGGTAATCGTTTTCATGAACAAATTCTTACCGATTCATCAGTTTTTCGTCCGTTTTGCCGCCGCAATCTGGTCGCGCAGCTCGTGTAACCGCTGGGTATCCAGCACGGGGGCCATCATCAACTGGTCATACTCAAATTGCAGGCGCGGCAGATCCGTGACCGGAACGCCCTGGGCCGTCCGTTGCGGATCGCGTAGTCGATGATCGGTTAACGTCAAGACCCGGGTGGCAACCTTCTGCCGGAACGTTTGGTCGTGGGCCACGAATAAAACGGTCCCCGGATAGCCGACCAAGAAGTCTTCCAGCGCCCGCAAAGCCGGCAAGTCCAGGTAATTTGTGGGTTCATCCAACACCAAGAGATTACTGGCACTGACTAGGATGGCCAGTAACTGGACTTTCACCCGTTCACCACCGCTCAGCTCACCAATCGGCCGATCGTAGAACTTAGCTTTGAGGCCGAACGCCCCCATTAACTGCCGCGTCCGATTGTCATCTAGGGCGGTCACGCGGCTCATCACCTGCCAGACGGTTTGTGCTGTGGGTAACGCCGTCATATCCTGATGAAAATAGCCGACCCGCGCACTAGGCGCCAGTCGAATTCCCGATTGTTGGGCCAGAATCGCCTCAATCAAGGTGGACTTTCCACTGCCGTTGGGTCCGGCCAGAGCCACGCGTTCTCCCGGTTTTACGTGGAGCTGCACGTGTTCCAACAGATCATGCGACCCGCGTTGCAGGTGTACATCCGCAACGCTAATCACGTATTTACCGGTCACCGGGGGCAGATCCGTTGCCACCAGCTTGAGGGGGGCGACCTCATGGGGCTTCGTCGCAACCGTTTGCCGATTCATCCGATCCTTGAGCGCCCGCGCCCCACGCTCCATCTTGGCGGCGTTCTGTTCACGCGTGCTCTTGGAATTCGCCCGTTCGGCTTCGCTCATGTGGCGACTGCCCTTGCGAATCCGATTGGCCTTTTCGTGGCGGGCTTGGATGGCCTTTTGTAGGCTCCGCCGTTCCTTTTGTTCCTGCTGATAACGGTCCTGGTTGTTGTGTCGTTCCTGATCACGCAGGGTGACAAAGTCCGCGAAATTCCCGTTATACTGTGTATAGACGTGATCGGCCAACGACCAAATCTGCGTTGCAACGGCCGTTAGGAGCTCACGGTCATGCGAGATCACGATCAACAAGCCGTTGAAATGCTGCAACTGCCCAATCAGCCACCGCTGATGTTGATCGTCCAGATTGGCCGAGGGTTCATCTAAAATCAAGATTTCTGGGCGTTGCGCCAAGGCCGCGCGCACCCGATCCAACATGCTCTGGCCCCCGGAGCGACCGTTAGTCGGGGCAATCTGTGGGACCAAGGTTACCGGTGCCGTCACGGTCCGTTGCCCCGTAAAATCCGTGTCGGTGCCGGCGATAATGTGCGCCAACGTAGTTTTCCCTGTCCCATTGGCCCCAATGATGCCAATCCGATCGCCGGTGTGCGCCGTCAATTGGTCTAATGTGAAGAGCGGTGTTCCCGCTACGGTTTTGGTTAAGTGATTCAAGTTAAGTTGTGTCAAAGAGTCGTCCCCCTTTTGAAAGCAGGGATCGATGGCTGGCAAATAAAAAAGTGGCCGCATTCCCCATACGGAAATGGCGCCCACTGATTGCTCTTGGCAATTCAGTCGGCGTAACCATCAATCCCAATTGCAGGCCCACTCCACCCCTAAACGGTGATGAAGCTGACAAACATTTGAGAGTGATTAGTTACGCATCGGCTGAATACCTCGTTCTTTCTTAAAGTACGACTAGAATAGCATACCGTCCGCGCTTTGACAAGGGACCCCGGCAAATTGGCCACAATGGGGGTCTAAACTTAAGAGCATTCCCCCGCGAATCCGAGTACACTAAGAGTAAGTCAACAACCGAAATTGGAGGGAACAGTCATGCAACCATTACGTCTTTTATTTATCTCTATTGAAGGAAATACCCGCAACTTCGTGGAAAATCTGACGGCCTATGCCGCTAAGCAACACGCGCAGAATGCCGAAGCGCCCGAGATTACGGCGACCGAAATCAGTGAGGCCAGCGACTTCACGGCCGAAACGCAACCGTATTTCTGCTTCGTGCCAACCTATCTTGATGGTGGCAACGGCATCGACAACGGCGTCAAGGAATTGATGACCAACGTCTTGGGTGAGTACATCGGCTACGGCAACAACGCCCAACATCTGGTGGGGGTCGTGGGGAGCGGCAACCGTAATTTTAATGAACAGTACTGCCTCACCGCTAAGCGTTACGCCGAGAAGTTCAACGCCCCCTTCATCGCCAACTACGAACTCCGAGGCGTGCCCCGCGATGAGAAGCGGGTCTACGACGCCCTCGTGGCCCGCATGAAAGAAGTGACCAACAATGACTAATCCGACACTGACCACCTTGTTAAATCACCGAAGTATTCGCCATTTTACGGACGAGAAATTAACTGCAGCCGAAGTGTCGACGTTAGTGGATGCTTCGCAACATACACCAACCAGTACCTTTTCCCAGCAATATAGCATCATCAGCGTGACCGATCCGCAAAAGCTAGCTGCTTTGGGCAAGATTACCGGTCACCACTGGCTGGAGAAATCGGGACACTTCTTCCTGTTTCTCGCCGACCAATACCGCAACGCGCAACTCATCACGGCCACACCAACGGCCGTGGCAAACCTGCACAGTACCGACAAACTGCTTGCGGGTATCTTTGACGCCAGCATCGCCGTGGAAGCTATGGTCGTGGCCGGCGAGAGCCTTGGCTTGGGGAGCACCATCATGGGTAGCGTGCTCAATGACGCGCCGCAACTAATCGATCTCTTCCATTTGCCCGAACTCACCTTCCCCGTCTTTGGATTGGCCATCGGTCATCCGGCAGAGAAACCCGAACTGAAGCCGCGCATGCCACAATCTCTGATGCACTTCACCAACGACTACCAGCCATTGACCGCGGACGACCCGACGTTAGCCGCCTACAACCAAGTGATTAATGACTATTACCAAGCTCGGGGCAGCCACCAACGGCCAGAAACCTTCTCCCACCACATCGCAACCGAACTGGCACGGGATCCCCAACAACGGGCCAAGTTAAATCAAGCCTTGGAGTATCAGGGCTTTCTACAGAAACGCTAATCTAGATCATCCCGGAGACGTATCGGCTAAATGCTGATGCGTCTTTTTTAGAACAGCGGGGAAGCAACTGCGGACTGGTACCATTAGCTTAACTGTGGCTGACACCGGTGGTGAACGATGTCAGATCCTCTAAGGAAGCTGATATTTTTCGTTGTAAGCTTCACTTAGAGACTCGGATCAAACGCCACCAGTAGCCCATGCGCATCCACCCGTGGCATTGCCCCAAAACGACCAGCCAAGTAGTCCTCTAACCAGCCCGTGGCCGGAACATCTGCCAAGTCGAATAGCGAGACGAGTTGACTCTCTCCACGATAATTTTTCTCGGCTAAGTACACCTGATCGATTCGCAAATGCTGACTCATCAACATGGGTTGGTTGGTGGTCATCACAATTTGATTCGTATTGGCCACCGAATTAAACAACGTCAGGAGGGCAGCCAAGGCCGTAGGATGAATGGCCGCCAACCGTTCATCGGTCAGAATCGTCTGTGGATGAGCGGCGTGCTGGGCCGTAATCAGTGCGAGCCCCAGGGCCACCAGTTGCCGCATGCCCGTTGAGGCGTTGTTCAACGGCAACTCTTCTCGGCCAACGACCGCGCCCTCTTCATCGTATTTTTCATAAACGAGATACAGGTCGGGCCGTGTGAAGGCGGAACCATCTAAGAATTGAATGGCCACCTTCCGCTGCGTAAGGCCCGCAACCTCACTGCCCACGGCGCGTAGGAATTGCGTCAACTGACTATGGACCCACTCGTCATCGAGGCCGGCACCGCTGGGATGGTCGTTTAAAATCACCAGGTCCTGACTGAACCACTCGAATACCGTCATCGCCGGCTGATAGTTCCAGTTCTGAAACGCATAGAGCATCAAGGCGTTGGGGCGTACACGTTGGGCCGCCGTCACCAAGCCCTCGGGAATCACCGTCATAACACCCTTCTCACGCGCAAACAGGACCTCGTAATGATCCTCGACCGCCACGCTTAACATCTCATCCACGATCCGTGTGGCCGTATAACTAAACACATAGCGATACTGGTGACCATCACGATCAAAATTCACCATAAACGTCGTCCGCTGTCCCGTCGACTCTTGGTCAAACTGGAACGGTTCGTAGGGCAGCTGATCCGTAATTTGTTCAGTCGGCGCTGTCACCATCTGGCGCATGCGTTCTAGTCCCGCCAAAACGGCACTTTTCCCGGCACCATTAGCGCCAAAAATAGCCGCACATTTCAGAACATTCAGTCCATCTGTCAACGGTACGGTATTCTCATGTTCCCACTGTTGAACGCCGCCACCACTCTCTAACGACAGCGTTGCGGTATCCTTGTATGATCGAAAATTGGTCAACGTGAAGTCAATTAACATAGCCCAGCCACCCCTTTTTCTAGCATGTTACGCCTGTTCAGCCGATAAGCAATCACTTACATTCGGATCGGCTAAATCCGCCATTGTATAGTTTATGGCAGCGCTACCAACGCTGTCATATCAACCTCAATTGTATTACCCGATTATCAATGAATACCACAACTAAATGCATGAAAAAAGCACCTGGACTAACCCGCCCAGGTACTCTGTGCTGCCGTCATTAAACTCGTCCTCAGTGCCCACGCGTTTGGGTTAAACCGCCCTCGACACCTGGGCCAAAAGACAGCCGGTTCCGCTCTTGCTTTTATTTCAGTCGCGCCTGATTTACTCGGTTACGAATCATCACGGCGGCTAAGGCCAGAAGCATCAGCAACGTCACTGAGCCGAATAGATCGCGATAACTGCCGTATTCGATCAGGAGTCCCCCGTACAGCGGGCCAACCGCCCGGCCAAACGAGATGGCCATGTTATAGATGCCTTGAAATTTCCCTTTATCGTTGTCACCAGCAAGCTTATCGATCCATGCCGGAATGCCGGGGAACCCAATCATTTCACCAATCGTCAGAATGACCATGGTTAGGACAAACATCGCGTAGGTCTTGGCGAAGACCAGAATCAGAAACGACAGGATGAAGATCAACGACCCGACCGCAATCTGCGAGCTCATCTTGAAATACTCACCCAGCCGGTTGGCGATTGGCTGACCGAACACGATCATCAAGCCATTTAACGTCCACAACAGACTGTAGTGTTCAAAGGAAATCCCCAGGTTGGTCATGTGCACGGAGATCACACTTTCCCACAGCGTATAGCTCAGATAGAGGCAGAAAACCATGGCGGCAATCAACCAGATCAGATTGAGCTGCGCGGGTTTGGCCACCTTCTGCTGGTGATGTTGCGTGGGGGTGGTCACCTTCATCCGAAAATCCGCCAGAATAATCAGTAGTAAAGCCGTGTAGCAGATGCTGGCGGCGATGAAGACCAGTTGAACCCCGTGGTCCATCAGGTAACCGACCATCAACGTCCCCACGACCACCCCGAGGTTCATTCCAATATACAGATAGTTAAAGACCTTCCGACTGCTGATGGACGTCACGTTGGCCGCAAACGAATTGACCACGGTCATGACGATCCCATCTCCTAAGCCAATGAACAGCAGCATGATGCCAAAGATTGGCCAGCCGTGGAAGAAGATCAGAATCAGCATGGGAATAAAGGAACACAGCGTTCCCACGATCGCCGATTTAAAGGGTGACCAGTGATCAAACAGCCAGCCGCCCAACCAATTGCCTAAAATCATACATAGCGACATTCCCAATAGGGCAATTCCCGCTAACGTCAAGGTTTGGTGTAACTCGTTATGCATGTAGACCGTGGTTAATGGCCACATACACGCCGCAGCTGCATTTAGCAGGAGCGTTGCCGAAAGAATTCCCACCAAACTGACTTCCTTGTTGCTTTTCCACATTGCATGTCCCTCGCTTGTCTAAATTCTGTTCTCCATTGTCGCATATTTTTCAGTGAAAGAAAACAACGCGGCTCGTTGGTCCTGATCCATCAGCGATTTCAGATTTAACTATATTCATTTTATGTATATTTCAAAAAAGATTGGCGAACTTGATCTGAGTCAAGTTTTTCTCAACCACTGGCCCGTATACTAAGTTATGTAATCAAGGCAAACGAAATTGCCAGCGATTAAGTCCACGGCGTCACCAACAAGTGCGATGCCGTTCAACCGTAACGTTAAGTAAACCACTTAGGAGGTTCTTATTATGAGTAAAGTAACGATGAAATTAGATGCCCTGACTTGCCCGTCTTGCATGACCAAGATCGAAGGGGCTTTAAGCAAAAAGGATGGCGTGGAAAACGTCAAGGTACTCTTCAACGCCAGCAAGATTAAGGCCGAATTCGATGACGATAAGGTCACCGCTGAAAGCTTAGCCGACACGGTCACCGACCTCGGCTACGTTGTCCAGAGTTCCAAAGTCAAAGCCCTCTAATCCCTCAAATACGAAAGGAAGTTTCCTAATGACCACAACGACCATGACTGTTGAAGACCGCTACGCTGCTGAACAAGCCCAAACCGACCACGATCACCACGTTCCGACGGCTGGTGCCATGACCAATCACATCTTATCCAACTTGCACATCTCCATTGTGAAGTTCCACCAAGTCCGTTGGTCCGTTAAGGGGCCGCTAGCCCTGAGCGTTCGCCAATTACTCAGCACCTACATTGACACTTACCGCCAACAATTCGACGCCCTCGGTGAACTCCTGTTAGATGAAGGCGAGATCGTTTCCACCACGACCAAGGAATTCCACGACTACAACATGCTCCAGGAAAGTGGCGCCAAGAAGTATCTGACCGCCGAAGAACAAGTCAGTGAGCTGGTTCGCGACGCAGATACACACAACCTCTTCATCGACCGGGCTATCAAGCTCGCCGAAAAGGAAGAACGCCCAGCCTTAGCCAGTTTCTTAACCACGCTACGGGGCACCAACAACCACATCATCCGCGAACTCCAAGCCGTATTGGGCAACGACGCCCGCGACGGTCTGGATGAAGAAGACGATGACGAAGATGACGACTAATCTTTAGCAGTAAAAAGCCGTGATTCCACACTGCGAGGTGGGATCACGGTTTTTTTATTTCAATTTTTGTTTTCTCAAGTGACGTTTGCTCCTCAAAAAAATGGACGCTTGATTCTCAAACCGGTGAGATCAAACGCCCATTTTTGTATAAATATTTTTTCATCACCGCACGTCAAAATTACCCCATCCGGGAAAACGTAGCCCCAACTCACGTTTAGTCTAACCGCGCCACACTATCCCGTTCCGTCACGCTCACCGACACAAAATCCGCCGCCGGTTGTCCCAGCACCTTGTTCACGCTCTGGCTGCCAATCTGATAGAAGTCCTGCGTCATGCTGGTTAGCGCGGGCGTGGTAATCTGGCAGATGATGGTCCCATCGATGCTCATGATGGAGAGGTCCGCTGGCACCCGAACGCCCTGTTGGTGGGCCGCCGTTAATAAACCCGCCGCGACCATGTCACTGGCCGCAATCACGGCCGTACTCCCCTGATCCACAACGGCTTGGAGCAGTTTTTTCCCCGCCTCATAACTATAATTACCAGATAAGACTGTCGCTGCGGGTAATCGGTTAGCCGCCATCGCATCCTGATAGCCCGCCTGCCGCTGACTCCCCGTGTGGTAGCCATCGATGCCGGCCAGACTAATTCGCGTGTGGCCGCGATCAATCAGGTATTGCGTCGCCTGATAGGCCAGCTCCCGGTTATCCGAGCTGACGGCCAGAATAGCCGTAGTTCCAAAATACAGTGACACAAAGCAAAACGGAATCCGCGACTCCTTCAACAACGTCAGATCCTCTTCATCCGGTTCAATCGCCGCCAGTAGGATTCCGGTGACCGACCGTTCCAGCGCAGTGATGATCGCCTGATGCTGAAGGGCGTGGTCTCGGTTGCCGGCGTAAAGGATGATCACGCCCTGGCCCAATTCGTCGGCGCGCTGTTGAATGCCATCAATGATCTGCGTGGAGAAGTTCGTGGGCGTGGCGTTAATAATCAGCGCAATCACGTCCGAATGTTTCTTCACGAGATCCACAGCCACCGAATTCTTCCGGTACCCCAGTTCCTTGGCAATCTTTAAAATCTTGGTCCGTGTTTTTTCACTGTACGACCCCGTCTTGTTGCCCAGCACCCGCGACACGGTGGCAATCGACACCCCCGATTTGGCCGCAATATCTTTAATGGTTGGCTTGGTCACGACGTCCACCTGACTTTCTCTATTTTTGGTGCTGGCCCTCTTCCCGTGACGACAGGCCGCACCGACTCGATAATGGTTAAATCAATTATAGCCTTATTTGGCCAAATTTCCCAGCAAAAAGAGTAAACGTTTAACTTGTTGTTGCACAGGCATTGTAAACGTTTACTTAAAGTGATACGATGTAGGCGTTAAAAGGAAATAGGCTTTAATTTAATCAAGGGGATGGCACACTATGAATCAACCAACAGCGCACGCAGCTGGGGTCGCCCAACCGACCGGAACTGCCACTAAGAAATCGACACGGATCTCAAACTCCCTGCCAAATTTGCCATTGAAGACCATATTCGCAATTACGTTTGGTTTTTGCGGGGTCAACATGGCCTTCTCGCTTCAATCGTCACAAATGAGCCGGATCTTCCAGACCATCGGGGCCGACCCCACCAACCTGGGACTCTTCTTCATCCTGCCCCCACTAGCCGGACTAATCGTGCAACCGTTAGTCGGGAAGTATTCCGACCGGACCTGGTCACCACGCTTCGGGCGGCGGATGCCGTACCTGCTGTTCAGTGCCCCGATCGCCGCATTGGTCATGGTCCTGTTGCCGAACGCCGGCTCATTTGGCTTTGGCTACGCCTCCACGGCCGCACTGCTCTTCGGTGCGATTGCCATTCTATTCATGGACCTGTCCAGTAACGTCTGCATGCAACCCTTCCGGATGATTATTGGGGACATGGTCAACGAAAATCAAAAGGACAAGGCGTGGTCCTGGCAACAAGCCTTCAGTAACTTGGGCGGGGTGTTAGCCACCTTACTCCCCTTCGTCTTAACCTACTTCGGCGTGGCCAACACCGCGAAGAAAGGTGTTGTGCCGCTGTCCGTGCGGTTAGCCTTCTATATCGGTGCCGCGATTCTGTTGGGCATTTCCGCCTACACGATCCACTCCGTTAAGGAATACGACCCGGAGACCTACGCCGACTACCACCAGATTGAGCCACAGGCCCATAAGAACCACAAGTCCATCTGGCAACTGATCAAGGAAGCCCCAAAGGCTTTGTGGGAAGTCGCCTTAGTTCAAATGTTCGCCTGGATTGGGATCCAATACATGTGGACCTACACCACCGGGGCCATTGCTCAAAACGTTTGGAACACCACCAACGCCACTTCCGCTGGTTATCAAGCCGCCGGAAACTGGTACGGGATTCTGACGTTTATCCAGTCCATGGCCGCCGTCCTCTACGGTTTCTTAGTCCTGTCGCACACGAATCCCTTTAAGCGGAAGTTCTGGTATCGTTTCGGGATTACCTGCTTTGCCGTTGGCTTAATCTGGGTCTTCTTCATTCACAACCAATACTTACTGATCCTGCCGTTCTGCTTGATCGGGATTGGCTTCTTCACCGTCCACGTGGAACCCTTCAACATCTTCACATCATCGCTGAACGGGTCTAACGAAGGCTCCTACATTGGGATTTTCAACGGAACCATCTGTTTGCCGCAAATCATCGCGTCCGTCGCCAGCTTCCTGGTCTTCCGTTTGGTCGGTAAGTCCATGCCCGGCATGATGTTAGTTGCTGGTATCTCCATGCTGATTGCGGTCGTCGCCATCAGTGTCTTGAAGCAGGATAAGCCGCAAAAGGATTTGTCTGAAGATGTACAATAGGATTAGCTTACTGAGGAGAGAATTTCTATGACATTACCAACTTATACGCAAACTAAACAGAAAATTACCTTTGATTACCCGCAGCATCCCCTAGAGCTGACCGTGATCACCCCCGCTATCGTGCGGGTCTTTGAAAATCGCGGCGACAACGGCCAATCCTACGCCATCGAGGGCAACAAGCAACAGCCGACCGACTACACGCTGACCGACGCCGGCGACCACTACACCTTAAAGACCAGTGCGCTGACGCTGAAATTGGATGCCGAGCGTCACGTAGATGTCTATGATGCTGCCGGCAACGCCTTGATTACGGACTACCGCGGTGAACGGCACCTCTTGGATAAGGGTATCGACAAGGTTCACGAACGACTCGTCGAAGCCGAGGGCCACAGCGTCACCAAGTCCACGGTGAAATCCGACACGGGCTACTACGAGGTTATCAAGTCCTTAGCCCCCGATGAACACCTCTACGGTTTGGGTGACAAGACCGGTTACCTCGACAAACGGGGCTTTGAGTACGACAACTGGAACGTGGATAATCCGGCGCCCCAACTGGAAAACTTCCCGAACCTCTACAAGTCGATTCCCGTCATGTTAGGACTGAAGAATGGCCACCCCTACGGCCTCTTCTTCGACAACACCTACAAGAGTCATTTCGATATGGGGAAAGAAGATTCCCACTACTATTTCTACTCCGCCGTTCAGGGGAACCTGGATTACTACGTCATTGGGGGCCAGCATTTAAAGGATATCGTCACCAACTACACCTACCTGACCGGGCGCGTACCGTTGCCGCAGAAATGGACGTTGGGCTATCAACAATCCCGCTGGGGCTACAGTGCGAGTCAGGCCGAGGTTCAGTCGATCGCGGACAATTTGAAGAAATACGACCTACCCTGCGATGCGATTCACTTCGACGTGGACTACATGGATGGATATCGAGTCTTTACCTGGGACAAGGCCAAGTTCGACGGCAATCCCAAGGCCTTCGTCGCCAAATTAAAGCAACGCGGCATCAAGGTCATTCCGATCATCGATCCCGGCGTTAAACAGGACCCGAACTACCAGACTTATGCGGAAGGGGTGAAGCACGACTACTTCGTGAAGACGCCCGACAACAAGATCTACATCAACAAGGTTTGGCCCGGCGACTCCGCCTTTCCTGACTTCGGTCGTCCGGAGGTCCGCAAGTGGTGGGCCACGAATAACCAATTTCTAACGGACCATGGCGTGGGCGGTGTCTGGATCGACATGAACGAACCCGCCACATTTGAGGGTGACATTCCCGATGACACAATCTTCAGCGATCAAGAGACCCCCTCGACTCACGCCAAAATGCATAACGTTTACGGTCATAACATGGCCAAAGCGACCTACGAGGGGCTGAAACAGCAACAGGGTCGGCGGCCATACGTCATCACCCGGGCGGCCTACGCCGGGACGCAGAAGTATTCGACCGTATGGACCGGTGATAACCGGAGTATCTGGCCTCACATTCAAATGATGATCCCCCAACTATGCAACCTGGGGCTCAGTGGCTTCAGCTTTGTGGGGACGGACATCGGTGGGTTTGCCTCCGACTCCAACGCAGAGTTACTGACGCGCTGGATCGAAGCCGCCATCTTTAGTCCACTGCTCCGAAATCACGCGGCCATGGGGACTCGGCGGCAGGAACCTTGGGCCTTCGGTGAACCAACCCTGTCGATTTACCGCAAGTACCTCAAGCTCCGTTACCGCTTCATCCCCTACCTGTACGACCTCTTCGCACAGGAAAGTCAAAATGGGCTACCGATCATGCGGCCACTGGTCTTAAACGACGACACCGACCCTCGGGTTCGCGATCTCAACGACGAATACATGGTGGGTGACGCTGTCCTGGTTGCGCCAGTCGTTCAAAAGTCGCAAACCAAGCGGCTCGTCTACCTGCCCGCCGGCAAGTGGATCGACTTCTGGAACAACCGTGAATACGATGGCCAACAAGATATTGTCGTCGATGCGCCGCTGGATAAGTTGCCCCTCTTTATCAAGCAAGATACCCTCTTGCCTTGGGGCGCCGCGGTCGACCACATCAGTGAAGAACCCGATACGACGATGACGTTTAAGCTCTTCGGGGATACCGGAACTTATGAGCACTACCAAGACGATGGCCTGGACTTCAACTACCAGAACGGCGAATTTAACCGCTACGCCATTACGGTCAAGGACGGCCAAGTTGCCGTTAACCTGCGGCACCATGGCTTTGCGCCGGCCTACCAGACGATCACCATCGATCTGCCAGACAGTAGCGTCACATTGACCTACGATCGGGCCAGCGATGGCTACAAGTTGGCGTAACTTAACCTCCGATGCTGGCCGCCCTGCCGTTCGCCAAATTTGGTCTGGATCGCTGTGGGCAGGACCGGGCCAAGCCAAAGAGCGGTCTTGGCCCTCGCTTTGAGCCGAAAAGTCACGTCTCAAAGTCGCCACTTTTCAAGCACCCCACTTGAAAAGTCCCACGGCTGAGACCAAATTTGACTCACTCACTGCTACATGGCAGGTGATAAATCATTGCGGTCAACTATTGTCACGCCAACGATATCGCCACCAACTTATTGGTTTTCGACTAACGTAATTGACAGTAGTTGGCGATGTAGACGGTTGTGACAATGACAGAATCTCTGGCAAAACTGCTCACCATCAAAATTTTAGAATTTAGAAAAAAACTTAGTAACCCGCCTCAGTCAGTGTAAACACTGATGGGACGGGCTTTTTGTGCGTTATATTCACCAATAATCTCTGATTTTTCCAAATAAATCGGCCAACTTGATTCGCATCAAGTTAATGGGGCCCACTTCCAGGCATAATGAATACATAAACAAGGAACGAAACATTGAAGCCAAGCAAATCAAGAAAGGATCGTTATCTTATGGCATTCCAACGTTATATTTATGCTCACACTAATCCCATTACCTTCTGGTCGGCCGGACTCATCATCCTCGGCTTTCTC
This sequence comes from Lactobacillus sp. HBUAS51381, assembly GCF_012641095.1. Lineage (GTDB taxonomy): Bacteria > Bacillota > Bacilli > Lactobacillales > Lactobacillaceae > Levilactobacillus. Next base: position 20,612 of record NZ_JAAVSC010000008.1, on the reverse strand, counting down.
AACACCTGGTTCACCAAGGTGCCTTACGTAACCGACACCGCCTGGATCATCGCCTCCGTCATCGCCGCTGCGCCCATCGTTTTACGGGCCATCAGCGCGCTGAAGGCCAAGGTCTTCAGTATTGAACTCTTAGTTGGTATCGCCGTTATCGGGGCGTTTGCCATCGGTGAATTCGAAGAATCAGCCATTGTGACTTTCTTATTCCTCTTCGGATCTTACCTGGAACAAAAGACGCTGGCCAAGACGCGGGGCGCGATTCAATCTCTGACCGAAATGGCGCCTACTACGGCACTGCTGGTCAACGCTGACGGTGGCACCGAAGAAGTCGACGTCGATGATTTGGAAGAGGGCAACGTGGTCTTAGTCAAGGCCGGGGGCCAAGTGCCCGTCGATGGTAAAGTCGTCAACGGTACTGGCTACGTCAACGAATCCTCCATTACCGGTGAATCTCGGCCCATCAACAAGGCCAACGGTGATGGCGTCTACTCCGGTGCCATGGTCGAAAGTGGGACCTTACAGATTGAAGCGACCCAAGTTGGGGACGAAACGACCTTCTCCAAGATTATCGAACTGGTCGAAGAAGCCCAAGACACCAAGTCACCAGCCGAAAAGTTTATTGATAAATTTGCCCAATACTATACGCCGGCCGTTCTGGTCATTGCCATTCTGGTCTACGTCTTCTCTCAAGATTTACGGTTAGCCATCACGGTTCTGGTTCTGGGTTGCCCTGGGGCCTTGGTTATCGGTGCCCCCGTCTCCAACGTGGCTGGGATCGGTAACGGTGCGAAGAATGGTATCCTGATTAAGGGTGGCGACGTGGTCGATAGCCTCTCCAAGGTTGATACGATTGTTTTCGACAAGACCGGGACCTTAACGACGGGTAAAATGGACGTTGCCGGCATGAAACAATACACGGACGACGACAGTCTGCTGGGTGCGGTCGCTCAGGTTGAACAAACCTCCGACCATCCACTGGCCACGGCGATCACCACGCATCTGGCCGGTAAAATGGACAGCGATGCCCCAACCATGACCACGGAAACCATCAAGGGTCGCGGCATGATTGGTCAATGGCACGATGCACCCCTCTACGTTGGGAACGCCGCCTTATTGAAGGACAACGGCATTGATTTAACCGACGCCCAACTGGTTGATTTACACGACATGCAAGACGACGGCCAATCCACCGTATTAGTTGGTTACCAAGGCAAACTGGCCTTCATTCTCGGCATCGCTGACACGGTTCGGACCGAAGTCCCTGCCGCCCTCGCTGCTCTGAAGCGTCAAGGAATCAAGCACCTAGTTATGTTAACCGGTGACAACCAAGCCACCGCCCAGGCTGTTGCGGAATCCCTGGGTATCGATGAAGTTCACGCCGACTTACTCCCAGCCGACAAGGTTACCTTCGTTAAGAAATTCCAAGACATGGGTCGCAAAGTGGCCTTCGTCGGTGACGGGATTAACGATAGCCCGTCCCTCGCAACCGCTAGCGTCGGCATCGCCATGGGTGGTGGGACCGACGTCGCCATTGAAACGGCGGATGTGGTCCTGATGCAATCCAGTTTCACCGCGCTGAATCACGCGGTTGGCTTAGCCAAGAAGACGGCGGCCAACACCAAGGAAAACATCACCATCGCCATTGCCACAGTGCTCTTCTTGCTGATTGGCCTGGTCTACGGCTACATCTACATGGCCAGTGGGATGTTCGTCCACGAAGCCTCCATCCTCGTCGTTATCTTCAACGCGATGCGCCTGATTGGTTACCATCCCCACGTTGACAAGCCAACGAAGCAACCCGTTCAACAGTTGGCCACGAACTAAAGCATTTAAAACAGTTGAATAGAAGTCAAAAAGGGCCACCAAACGTTGCGTTAACCGCGTTTGGTGGCCCTTTTAATGGTTGATTTCGCGTTTCTTTTTAGCCGTAATCGTTGATGATTCCGGAGAAGTACGACTTGCCGTTGACCGTGTAATTGTCCCAGCTACCACCCCAATAGTCATCGCCAAAGGAACGTTGACCGGTCGTTTTCAGATTTTTAATCTTAATCTGATACGTGTGCTGGCCAATCTTTTTGCCGGGTAGTCCTTTGACGTATTTGTTATAGCGAACCGTGGTGGTGTTGCCCTTCACCGTGGTCTTGGTCATCTTGGCCGAGGCGGTTGGCTTGTAGACTTCCATCCCGTTGCCAAATTTAACCTGCATGGTTCCCCCATTATCGTATTTATTCATGGCCGCGCGACTGTAGTATTGGATATAGTTATCCAGCGTCAGATAAAACATAGGAGACGCAAAACTGCCGTTGCGGTCGACTTCAAACCCATTTCCTTGTCGCAGGACCGTGCCGCGAATCGGCGCCTTTAGGCTGACCTTTTTGAAGTTGGCCTTCGTGAGGGGCACTGAATCCGTCATGGTAAATGCCAAGTTTTTCAGCCGATTGTAGTGCACCGCTCCGGACGTAAATGAAGCCTTAACGACTGGACTGCCCTGGTTCTGCGTGGAGCTCATCACAAACAGTAAGGACCCCTTCTTCTTGAGCAACGGGCGATAAGTCCGGCCGTGCTTCTGCGAGATTCCCACGTAAACGTTACGTTTAGCCCGGACGTACGTGCCAAACTGCGGTTTCAAATACTTGCTGGATGCCTGGGCCGTCGTGGTTGTCGTAGCGATTCCCATCCCCACGAGCGCACCGGCTAATACGGCCCCCGTAGCCAGTTTACCTCTAAGATTTAACAATGCTAATTACCCCCTAGAATATATGTGTTACACAACCATTGTACAGCGTGACGAGCCGTTCAATGCGATTTATTTCAAAAAAAGTGAGAGCCAACGTTCCTTCCCAGAACGTTGGCTCTCACCCGTTAATCTCTGTTATTCAGTTAAAACTCAAGCTTACTTCGTGAACGTCCACTTAGCAGCTGGGGCAACGCCGGCCTTAACGGCAACGACCTTGTTCTTGCTGTTAACGATCTTGAACTTCTTAGCAGAAGTGAACCGTAAGTAGAGCGTCTTGGACGTCTTGGAACCCTTAGGCGTGTAAGTAATCTTCCAGAACGTAGGGGTCTTGGCATCTACACTGTACTTGGCGTAAGAAACCAACGTCTTAACCTTCTTACCATTCTTGTAGAGGTATTGGTTAAAACCAGTCTTTTGGCTGAAGACCATCTTTTGAGAATACTTGTTAGCCGTGTTGGACTTCCAAGTTCCAGTAGGCGTCTTTACCGTAAAGCTAGCAGCCTTCTTGGTTGTGGCTTTCTTAGTAGCAGTCGTCTTTTTAGTTGTTGTCTTTTTAGCAGTTGTCTTCTTAGTCGTGGTCTTCTTGGTCGTTGCCTTCTTAGTGGCAGCGGCTTGAACCCGGATAATCCGGTAGAAGGACGTCTTGGTCTTTGGGTTCGTGGCGTAAACGTAAACGTTGGCGTTCTTCTTCAACGTCTTCGCTAACTTAACCGTGTATTTGCCAGTCTTCTTAGAAGCCGTTGCGCTCCCAAGGTTAGCCTTAGCGTTCTTGCTCTTCTTAACCGTGATCTTAGACCCTTTAGTGGCCGTCCCCGTGATCGTCTTCGAACTGCTGTAGACCGCCTTAACACTTAAGTTAGGCCCCACATGCGTTGCGGCATGTGCCGTCGTAGCGGGCGTAAGCGCCGTAGCGGGAACCGTAGCACCAATCGTAAATAACGTGACTAAACCAGTCATCGCAACCATAAATTTCTTCATTGTTTTCCTGACCCCTTATAATGGCCGGCAAAAGTACCGGCGAAGTATTTTATAACCGCCTTGTAGTATAACAGATTTTGGGCTAATTAGTGACAAATTTATAATCAGGTGGCGGCTTCTTTAACAACACTTAAAACAAATTAACCTGTTATCCATTCTTTAGCCGCGGATTAGCCAGGCATCCCCGGTACATCAGCCTCACACGCGAGTGCTTGATTTTTACTGGCAGCGCTTTCGCATTGTGTTAAGCTAAGGCTGTACGCCCTCGGTTTTATCCCGATTTGTAACACAGCTTATCAGAAAAGGAGTGTGGTTCTCTTATGAAAATTAATATCCTGGACACTGCCGAATACGCCGAAATTAAGATGAACGCCACCGCCACTATTCAAGCGGCCATTGATCAATGTGCCGCCGCAGCTGGCGGTGAGGTCACCATTCCCAGCGGGCAGTACATCATTGATGGCCTCCAGCTCAAGACTGGCGTGACGCTAAGTCTCGAAGCGGACGCCATTCTGCAGGGCAGCGGTCATGAGACCCGGTACACCCATCGGCCCGGTCCCTTCGAACTGAACCGCAATCAAACGCCGATTTCTGCCCTGATTTACGCCAAGGGTCAGCGCAACATCGGGATCACCGGTGAGGGCCAGATCGACGGGAACTATCGCGCCTTTATCTATCCCGACCAGACCGCGGCCGTCCATCTTAAATCCTACAAATATCCCCGACCCATGACCATCTACTTTGAAAATTGTACCAACGTCACCCTCCAACAACTGACCATCACGGACGCCCCCTTCTGGACGATCCATCTGGTGGGTTGCCACAACACGGAGATTAGCCACATTGCCATTCACAATGAACTACGCATGCCGAATACGGATGGTATCGACGTTGATCGTAGCCAGAACACCTACATCCACGACTGCGAAATCATCACCGGTGACGACGCCATCTGTCCCAAATGTACGGAAGAAACCGCCCAATATGGGAATTGTACCGACCTACTGGTGGAAAATTGTTTCTTAAAGACGCAGAGCGCCGCCGTAAAATTCGGTAGCAGTAGCTTCGGCAACTTTGAGAATTGTCAGTTTCGCCACCTGACCATCAAAGATACCAACCGCGGACTGGCCTTCCAGCTTCGCGATCCCGGGAGCGCCAGCAACATTCGGTTTGAGGACATTACGATTGCGACCAAGCCGTACAGTCAAGAGTGGTGGGGCGCCGGTGAGCCAATTTACATCACGCTTCTTCCACGAGATGCGACCACCGACCTTAGCCAGCAGACCATTCGCAACGTCATCTTCAAAAATATCACGTGTGAAGCTGACAACGGTATTCTGGTCGCCGCCGACGTTCCCGCCGCGCTGAACCAGATTACCTTTGAAGACGTGACACTTACCCTCCGACACAACGTCGAGACCCCCGTGGCCTTCGACCTGCGTCCCTGGCAAGGCGCGGCGAAGATCTATCGGCCGCTGCGGTTAGTAACCAATCTGGCGGGGGCCGACCTGACCTTTAGGAACGTCCAGGGACGGTTCCCGAATCGGTTGACGGTAACGTTGCCGTAATTAAAAATCAAAATGTTTGTATCCCCCTCACAAAAAGTCTATCTTAATCATCAGACAAAAAATAAAAGGGTGGTTCGATATTTGATGGAAAAAACATTTACTTTCGATAATGAGCTAACAGTCAATCGCTTGGGCTACGGCACCATGCAGCTCCCTGGCAAGGGTGTCTGGGGGCCTTCCGCCGATCCCGACAACGCACCTAAGGTAATTGAGACGGCGATCGACAACGGCGTCAACTTCATTGATACCGCCGATGCATACGGTCCCTTCTATTCCAACCTGTACTTACGGACCGCGTTACAAGCGCGTCCGGACAGCCACGTCATGGTGGCCACCAAGGTCGGTCAAACCCGTCAAGGTCCCGACCAATGGACGCCAACCGGTGTGCCCGCCTATCTGCGCCAACAGGTTGAACTCAACCTATTCACGTTAGGCCTCGACCACCTCGACTTACTCCAACTTCACCGGGTTGACCCTACGGTACCGTTTGAAGACCAGATTGGCGTCCTCAAGGACATGCAAGACGAGGGAAAGATTAAGCACATCGGGCTCAGCCAGGTCTCCGTTGACCAACTCAAGGCCGCCCAGAAGATCACTCCGATCGCTTCCATTCAAAACATGTACAACCTCAGCAATCGCAAGGATGAAGACGTCTTAGACTACGCCGAATCCCAACACATTGCCTTCATCCCGTGGTTCCCACTCGCGACCGGTCAGCTCATCACCAACCCAACGCTGACCAACATTGCCAAGAAGTACGATGCCTCACCGGCACAAATTGCCTTGGCCTGGTTACTGAAGCGTTCCGACGTGATTCTGCCTATTCCCGGGACCAAGTCCAACGAACATGAATTACAAAACATTCAGGCCCAAAACATCGACCTCAGTCAAGCCGACTTCGATGCCTTGAAAGCCTTAGCCGACTAGTCACTTAGCAAGTTCAGGCAACTTACTGGTGGGCCGCTGAAAATGCTGACGGCCCGCAATGACGATGCCCCGCAAAAATTTTTCATGAAAGTAATGACCTTCATCAACTCGTCCAACGTTACTTGGGCGAGTTTTTTTGTTAGACTATGGGTGATAGCGATTTCATAGTCAGCGTTGGTCTGGCCCGCTTCCATGAGTTTTCAGTCATGACGATTTGGCTTTCATGAAAACGAATAAATCGTGAAATCGTTGTTTTCACAGCATTGCAACCGGTTGTCTATTTTTTAAATTCTTGGTTTAAAAAGGTCGCATTTCACGACAAAGGGGCGTATAATAACTTCCGAAGTGGTCTAGACATACTTTCTGGACAACTCGCGGATTCCCGAATGGTTGCCCCCATTCGTGGATAACCGGTGTAACAGTCAATTTTTGGTAGACACTGCTCATATAACGGATTTAAACACTTAAGGAGTGACGATCTCGTGGCAACTGAACGTAAAGCTGTATTTCTATTCTTCGGGGGTACTGGTGACTTAGCTTACCGGAAACTCTACCCAAGTCTCTTTAATCTCTATCGCAAAGGTAACTTGCGATCCCATTTCGCCGTCATCGGGACTTCCCGGGCTAAGATGGACGATGATAAGTTCCGCGCAGCCATCAAGAAATCTCTGGCTGACAGTGGTAACCGGACAGATTCTAAAGAAGCCAACGACTTTGTTTCCCATTTCTACTATCAAGACCACGATGTGACCGACACGGCCCACTACGCCGTCTTGAAGGAACTCATGGACAAGTTAGACAAGAAGTACAAGGCAGAAGGCCACCGGATTTTCTACCTGTCAATGGCGCCACAATTCTTCGGCACGATTGCCCAAGACTTGAAGACCCAAGGCTTACTGTCCGACGACAAGGATGCCTTCAACCGTCTGGTGATTGAAAAGCCATTCGGTCGGGACTATGATTCCGCTAAGTTATTAAACGATGCCTTAAGCAAGTCCTTCGACGAAAACCAGATCTTCCGAATCGACCACTACTTGGGTAAGGAAATGATTCAAAACATCGAAGCCCTGCGTTTCGGTAACACCTTGGTTGAATCATTGTGGAACAACCGGTACATCGACAATATTCAGGTTACGTTGTCTGAAAAATTAGGTGTTGAAGAACGGGCTTCTTACTATGATAACAGTGGGGCTTTACGGGATATGGTTCAAAACCACATCATGCAAATCGTTTCCCTGTTAGCCATGGAACAACCCGTAGCCTTTACCGACACCGATATTCGGGCTGAAAAAGTCAAGGCCTTACGAAGTCTCCGCGTTTACAACGTTGCCGACGCCGCCACTAACTTTGTTCGCGGTCAATACGGCGCCGTCAACGAACAAGCCGACTACCGTCATGAAGACAATGTTCCTCACGACTCTACGACTGAAACGTTCGTTGCCGGGAAATTGTTGTTCGACAACTACCGTTGGTCTGGTACCCCATTCTACATTCGGACTGGGAAGATGCTGGCCGACAAGTTCACCCGGGTCGACGTCGTCTTCAAACGGCCACTCGTGGATATCTTTGCCTTTCCACAGAGCCAAAATACGCCACTGGCTGCCAACGTCTTAACGATCTTCGTTGAACCACACGCTGGCTTCTCTCTGCAACTGAATGCCAAGACCAACGACACCGGCTTCTCAACGGAACCTATCAAGTTGGACTACCTGGTTGACGCCCAGAAGTCGAAGGACACGCCAGAACCTTACGAACGTCTCCTGCATGACGTCTTGAAGGGCGATGGGACCAACTTCTCCAGTTGGCCAGAAGTTTCCTACGCTTGGAAGTTCGTGGATCAAATCCGTCGTGTTTGGGACTTACAAGAACCACAATTCCCGAACTACACGCCACATTCCATGGGCCCAGCCGCCGCTGAAGAACTTATTCAACGCGACCACCGCGAATGGGTTTACCGTTTGAATAACTAATTTAATTCATCTGACAACAAAGCCTTACGCCGATCATCGTTGCGATGACTGACGTAAGGCTTTTCTGTTTATTTCAAGAGTTGACAGCACTCATTCATAACATCTATGCTAACCGCAACTATCTCACGGAGGTCTTTCACATGGAATTTAACGTTCAACGCGACGGCCTAACTCTAGCCGGGATTTACGAACCCGCTCCACAGCCTAACGGCACCATCGCCATCCTCATGCACGGCTTTACCGGCAATCGCGGCTACACCCCCATCGAACTTCTGGTTCAATTGGCCGCGCGCCTGCGTGCCGTGGGAGTGGGCACCGTACGCTTCGACTTTAACGGTCACGGCCACAGCGATGGGCATTTCGCCGACATGACGGTTCTCAACGAAATTGCCGACGCCCAAGCCGTTTTAACCGCCGTCCAAGCGCGGCTGCATCCCCAGCACATCGACCTGCTCGGCCACTCCCAGGGTGGCGTGGTCGCCAGCATGTTGGCGGGCTATTATCCCGATCTGATTCACAAGCTGGTGTTGATGGCGCCCGCCGCCACGCTCAAGGATGACGCGCTGGCCGGCCATACACGCGGACTGGACTACGATCCCCACCACATTCCAGCAAGCCTCCCCTTAACCGAAGACTTGACGCTCGGCGGCTTTTATCTGCGGACGGCTCAGCTGCTCCCAATTTACGAAACGGCCCAGGCCTTCACGGGCCCCGTCTGCCTGATTCACGGCGATGCGGACCAGATTGTCGCTCCCAATGCTTCCGAGCGTTACGATGCCGTCTACCAAGACAGTACCCTTCACCTGCTTCCCGGTGCCAGTCACCGACTAGACGGTGATGCCCGTCCAACCGTTTTGCAGTTAGCCACCGACTTTATTGGCAATTAGCCTACCAATCGATTCAGTGCTTGTTTGTCCATTCGAATGTGGGGCGTGCTGTGAAAATTAAAGACTGCGCCCTGTGCCTGGTACCCGAACTTTTCGTAGAATCCCCGCTTATCGACCTGGGCCTCAATGCTGATGGGCAGCCCCGGATAGTCGCGGCCAATCTCGGCTTCAATCTGCGCCATGAGTTGGCGACCCAGGCCCTGACCACGAACTTCGGGAATGGTCAGCACGCGGCCAAACGTCACGTGGCCCTGTTCCGTAAAGATACGGGCATACGCGACCAGCCGACCGTCTTGAAAACCCATCACGTGGTGGGCAACGGGATCGGTTTCGTCAATTTCTTGGTAAACGCGATCTTGGGCAACCACAAATGTCCTAATACGTTCATATGCAACTTTATACAAATTTTCTGCTGATAGCTCCGCAAAAGTATTTATCATCCATTTCACTGTCATGTTCGGCCTTCTTCGTGTTAAAATATGTGTACTAGCATCCCATATTTTAATTTCAAACGCAACTAAAAGGAGAAACTATGCCTAATTCTTTTCGCAGCATCGGTCTGATTGCCCGCGCCACCTCGGAGATCGGCAATCAACTTTTCCAACGGGCCGACTTGCAAAACAACCAATTTATCTACCTTATGCGGATTGTCGAAAACCCCGGCATCACCCAAACTGACCTGGCCACACAACTCTATGTCGACCCGTCAACTTGCCTGCGTGCCGTGCGCAAGCTCATCGATCATCAGTACGTGACGCGCCAAATGGATGCCCGCAATAAGAAGGCCCGACCGCTGATAGCAACTGCTAAGGGGCGATCCGTCTACCCCGAATTACAGGCGTACGAACAACAGATTTTAGCCATCGGGACCCACGGCCTATCCGCGGGCGAAGCACTTCTATTAGCGGAACTGCTCGCCAAAGTAGCGACCAATGTTCAGGAGTATCAAGCCACTCAGGACGAATAAGTTGCGGGGCAACGAAATTTTTTTACAAAAAGATTAATTATTTTGAAAAAAACCAGTCAAATCAGTTTCCTTTTAAATTGTTCAATGCTACACTAGGAGTTGGTAAAACCGAAATCAATCTTAACAAAGTAAAGGAAGGTTTCTAATGGCAGAAAAAGCTAATATTGGTGTTGTTGGTATGGCTGTCATGGGCAAGAACTTAGCCCTGAACATTGAAAGCCGCGGATACACGGTTGGTATCTACAACCGCTCCGCCAACAAGACGGAACAAGTTATGAAAGACCACAGCGAAAAGAAGTTAGTTCCAAGTTACACGGTGGAAGACTTCGTTAAGTCTCTGGAAACGCCACGGCGGATCCTCTTGATGGTTAAGGCTGGTAAGCCAACTGACGCCGTTATTCACGAATTACTTCCTCTGTTGGACAAGCACGATGTCCTCATCGATGGTGGGAACACGAACTTCCATGACACGATGGCACGTAACGCCGAACTGGACAAGTCCGGTATCAACTTCATCGGTATGGGTGTTTCCGGTGGTGAATTAGGTGCCTTACAAGGTCCTTCCTTAATGCCAGGTGGCCAAAAGGAAGCTTACGACTTAGTTGCCCCAATCTTAGAAAAGATCGCCGCTAAGGCTGACCAAGACGGCAAGCCATGTGTATCTTACATCGGCCCTAACGGTGCTGGTCACTACGTTAAGATGGTCCACAACGGTATCGAATACGGTGATGAAGAGCTGATCGACGAAAGCTACAACATCATGCGTAACGTTGCGGGTATCTCCATTGACAAGATGGCTGACATCTTCAAGGAATGGAACAAGGGTGAACTTGACAGTTACTTGGTTGAAATCACTGCTGACATCCTGACTCGTAAGGATGACTTAGGTGACGACAAGAACTTGTCCATCTTGGATGCCATCTTGGACCGTGGGAACAACAAGGGTACTGGTAAGTGGAGTTCTGAAGATGCCTTAGACGTTCAAGTTCCACAATCAGTCATCACTGAAGCCGTTTACGCCCGTTACATTTCTATGTTAAAGGACGAACGGGTTAAGGCTTCTAAAGTCTTAGCACCTGCTGAAAAGCAAGGCAAGGTTAACATTGGTGACGAAACTGAATTCGTTGAAAAGGTTCGCCAAGCCCTCTTCTTTGGTAAGTTAATGAGTTACGCTCAAGGCTTCGAACAACTCCGGTTTGCTTCTGAAAAGAACAACTGGGACTTGAAGTTCGGTGAATTAGCACAAATCTGGCGTGCCGGTTGCATTATCCGGGCCCAATTCCTGCAAAACATCACGGATGCCTTCGACAAGGATCCTAACTTGACCAACTTACTCTTTGATGACTACTTCAAAGAAGTTGCTGCTAAGTACCAACAATCAACGCGTGACGTTGTTGCGATGGCCGTTCAAGCTGGTATTCCTGTACCTAGCTTATCCGCTGCTATCACTTACTACGACAGCTACCGTGCTGAAGTCTTGCCAGCTAACTTGCTGCAAGCACAACGGGACTACTTCGGTGCCCACACCTACGAACGGCGTGACCGCCCTGGTGACTTCCACTACTCATGGTACGAAGAACAATAAATCATTAAATCTGATTGAAAAAGACGCCGTTATGGCGTCTTTTTTGTTGCGTTCGAAACCTTACTAAAGGTTGAAAGATAGAAAACAGCTAGGATTCCTGGTGTGACAAGGATAATAATCATTATTATGATAGTCGCGTACTGGCCGCCTTATCGTTCGCCAAATTTGGTCTGGAACGCTGTGGGAAGGATCGGGAAAAGCCAAAGTGCTGTCTTTACCCTCGCTTTGAGCCGTCAGCCCGCGTCTCAAAGACGCCATTTACCAAGAAAAATCGCTTGGTAAATCCCACGGCTGAGACCAAATTTGACTCACTCACGACTACATGAGATGTAACCAATTATTAAGCTGATCGGATGTTGCCATTCCAGCGATGTCACCACACATTTAGTGGCTTTCAACCATCGTAACCGGAGGCAGGCAGAGATGTAGGTAGCCGTGACAGCGGTGTTAGCTGTGCAACAGCTTACAGCGCGGGACGTGTTTGGAGACTGATGGTTTTTATCAGGCTTCAAACCGAGCCGGAGGACCGCTTCTCAGGCCGCAGGCGGTCCCCACAGCGCCGGAATCTCTGGCAGCCGCAGGTGGTCGGTGATGATTAATTTTATGGCGATAAGCCTTATCATCTGGGGACTGGGACATGTTCGTGAACTTTCAACCTTTAGGCCTTATTAAAAAACGGGTCGCCCTTTTCCAATTGGAAAAAGACAAACCCGTTTTTGACTTTCATTGATAAGCTTGAAGATCGATGCGTATTGACCACCTACTGCCGCGTATGGCCGCGGTAAGTCGTCCCGGCAAGATTATCCGCTAACGCCATTTGAAGCGCGTGGAGGCTCTCCCAGTGGTCAATTTCAGTAGCTAACCCCGCTTCCCACTGGGCCTTCTGTCGGCTCTTTTCGATAAACCGATCCCAGTCACGGTCCGCGGTCGTGGTATCGGCTGTCTGCCGCCACTGCGCCCATTCATTCAGGTGTTCAGCTAAAATTTCAGCTTCAGGTGGAGCGATCAGTAATTTATCAGTCATGGTCGTCGCCTCCTTTGGCAAATACGAAAGGATAGGTTACTTTCTACTATGTCTTAATTATAGCATACACAGTAAACCATTGCGACTAATAGACTTACAACCGCTGTAAAACGGTCGCAATCGGGGTGTCCCCCTGCAGGAGCGGAATCGTCTTACCAATCGTCTGGGGGGCATGGAGCGCCGCCACTAGGAAGGCCGCTAAGTCCGCCCGGGGAATACTCCCCACGGCAAGCGGATCACTCTTAACTTTCCCTGTCCCCGGGTGAAAAGATAACGCCCCGGGTTGAACGATGGTGTAATCTAGCGTGGTCTGATGCACCAGCCAATTATCCGCGTAAAATTTCGCGGCGTATAGCGGTTTAAGCGGATCGGCCCAGCGGTTACGGTCCTCAGCAAACAACATGCTAATCATCAAGAAGCGTGACACGCCGGCAATTTCCGCGGCCTGCATGGTCTTGACGGTGCCATCCAAGTCAATCAGCAAGGTCATGTCATCCTTCGTTCGCCCACCGGAACCGGCCGCAAAGATGATGGCATCACTGTCCATCAAGGCCCGTGCGATCTTCTCTGGTTTTAACAATAAGTCCAGCCGACGCACCGGAATCCCTTGATCTTCCCAATCTTCACCGTCTTCATCGGGTCGTAATCCCGCAATCGGGGCATCCCCTCTCGCCTTCAATTGGGTCACGAGCTTTCGGCCGGTCTGACCGTTGGCTCCCACCACGAACACACGCATTACAGGTCACTTCCTTCATCAATTCTTCTGTTACCAGTATACACTAGTTCGTGATTGATCTTGAGCGCCGAAAGAACCCGCTAATCTCATCCCCATCAGCGCAGAAAAGACAATGATAGCGTTTTAATTGATTTACACCAAAAAAATTTAGGTGAGTTTCCTTTACGCACGGCCAAAATGTGCCATAATAAAAAAGGGGCACCGATCGACTAACGACCGATACTCACGGCAACACAGAATTTGAGGAGGTCTCCACTTTGCAAAACCAAGATTTAACGATTACCGATCTGGACGAACACGCCCAATTAACCGCGCTTACTGATTTCGTCCACTTCTATCTTGAACATTATCGGACCAACGATCTCGAAATCTTATCACAGTTCAAAGTCGACTATGCCATGAACGATATCAACATGTACCTTTACGCGAACCGGAACTTCAGCCCAGACCAACTGGCTAGTGGCGTCCTGACTTACGAAAAGGGCCTGTTCATGGCGATTATAAAGACCATTAACCTACCCTTCAACGAAAATGGCTCACTCAAGGAAAACACTTGGGACGGCTGGTATCAACAAGAATACGCTAAGATTCCGCAAGGCAAATAGGCCTTGGCGGAATCCCCGCTCCCCACAAGACGCGATGAGTACCCTCGGTGCTGGCCGCGTTTTTTCGTGGAATTAATGAATTCGTTTTCATTTAACGGCAAAGAACCGTATACTTAAAGGTGACAACTAATGGTGTACGTAGACGTTCAGCTTATGTGATCGTACACCAGATTGATTAATGGAGGTATTTCTATGTATTTAGCAGATGCACACCGTTACGACGCCATGCAATACCGGCGTAGCGGCAACAGTGGCCTCAAGCTCTCCGCAATTGGCTTGGGCTTCTGGCACAATTTTGGGAGTGTCGATCCCTTCGACAATCAACGGGCCATCGTCCACACGGCCTTCGACGCGGGGATTACTTACTTTGACTTAGCAAACAACTACGGTCCGGAACCCGGCAGCGCGGAGACCAACTTTGGGCGGATTATGGCTCGCGACATGCGGCCTTACCGCGATGAAATGGTGATTACCTCCAAGGCCGGTTACCTGATGTGGCCCGGACCTTACGGCGAATGGGGCTCTCGGAAAAACATTATCGCCAGTGCCAACCAGAGTCTGAAACGGCTCCAATTGGACTACGTGGATATCTTCTACTCCCACCGTCCCGACCCGAATACACCGCTGGAGGAAACGGCGCTGGCCCTCGACCACTTGGTCCATCAGGGTAAGGCGCTTTACATCGGAATTTCCAACTACAATCCCCAACAAACCCAGGAAATTAAGGCAATCTTTGACGACTTACATACACCATACATCGTGCACCAGAGTCGCTACAGCCTGTTCGACCGGCACATTGCGGATAATGGCTTGTTGAAGACGTTGGCCGAAGACCAGACCGGCCTGGTTACCTTTAGTCCCCTAGCCCAAGGCCTACTGACCGACCGCTACTTAAATGGGATTCCGGCCGATTCGCGGGCCCACCGGTCATCCAGTCCCTTCCTGCACGAGGACAACGTGGAACACACAATTACAACGGTGAAGGCGCTCAATGAGATTGCCCAGCAACGCGGCCAGTCCCTCGCTCAGATGGCCATTGCATGGCTGCTCAGCCAGCCCGTGGTCACCTGTGTCCTTGTGGGTGCCAGCCGTCCCAGTCAGCTACAGGACAACCTGAAGGCCTTTGCCAACACCACGTTTAGTGCTGACGAAATCGAGCAGATTCAGCAGTTACTGGACGCAATGCCGCAAGCATAGGTCGTTTTAAACATAACGTGGTCACCTCAACAACGAGATGACCACGTTTTTTAAATCATTATTAGACAAGTTTAAATCTTACCAACCAAATCCGTCCCCGGATTCAAGGTCTGTTCGCCCTTATGCCAGTTGGCCGGGCAAACGCGATCGCCGTGTTCCGCAACGAATTGGGCCGCGGTCAACGTCCGCAGCACTTCCGCGGCATTGCGGCCGATACCCATATCATTAATGGTATATGAACGGACCTTACCCTCGGGATCAAGGATGAAGACGCCCCGGTAGGCCTGCCCCGCATCTTCGTCCAGCACATCAAAGTGACGGGCCAAGACCCCGGCCGGATCGGCAATCATCGGATAGATGACTTGGCCGACTTCGGTACTCTGTTCGTGCCAAGCCTGATGGACAAACTCGGTATCCTCGGAAACACTATAGATTTCTGCATTATTTTGTTTGAATTCTGAATAGTGAGCCGCCAAGTCCCCTAGCTCCGTGGGGCAAACAAATGAAAAATCGGCTGGGTAAAAGAAGATGATGGACCAGTGGCCTAACAGGTCATCCCGCGTTAAGGCCTTTACCTCGCCATTCTGAAACGCATTTACAGTAAAATCGGGTAATGCTGAACCAATAAAATTCATGATACTAACTCCCCTCATTTGGCAAATTTCGAATCATCCTTAGCATACCCGCTTGGCTAGCCAAAATCAAGAATGATTCTAAACTAGAAAAGGAATTACCAGCTCCGCGTCTTTATTAATAGTTTGTTATTATAATTATTATACGTTTTTCATGAGGCTTTCTGGTTGCAATTTTTCAGAAAATACTGTAAAGTATGATTATAGAATAAATCAGAAGCTGTTAGGTGAGGCTCCTATACGGAAAACGCTACTGCTCAGAAACGTCGAGAAACGCCAATGAGTCAGCTGTGCAGGTCAAATTAAGGCCTGTTCTAATGTAGCTGTTAAAGAAACACTAACTACGCCGTATAGTGCTAAAACTCAACGACTGGCTATCAGTTCACACACGCTTTTTAATGTGCGCTTAGCTAGTCGTGGCTAAGCGCTTTTAATTTATTCGCAGTTGTTACTGTCGATTAGATTATAGGAGGTGATTGAACATGACAACGCAGCATATAGATGACCCTGGAGCGTGTTATCACTCGCCGGTGGGAAAGTTGCAGTCAGTTCACGCCTCTTGGTTGACGCTTTGAGGAAAACTGCCCTCTAGCTTTCCCTTTCCCGGACCCCGTAGCTTGATGCGGAGGTTCGACTGGTAGACTTTAAACTGAATCAACTGGCCACTTTAACTCAGCCGCTGTCGGCGTTGTACCCGACTGAATCGCGGCTGACCTTCCCGAATTCGTTCGTGTGCCGGTGGGATTCAAACCACTTAATGGAAAACGCAAGCTAGAGTTACTCAGTTTTTCTCGGCCCTATGACAACTATAATGCATTGACGTGCTAGTTAAATAGCCGCTTCACCGTTGGGGGAACCTAACTGGGGAGGAAGACATTCGTAACTGACGCCGATTCAACTAGGCTGGTTTTTAAGCTCTAATAGTCGATATGAACATGACACAATTCCAAAAAACTAATCCTGATTATCACGTGTTGTGGTAACGCCATGGGCTGATGGGAATCACCCCGCAAGGTTACTCGAACACCGTTAATCTGGTTTCTGCCATTATCAATAGCCCCCGTCATTCACGCAGAATGATGGGGGCTATTTTGATGCATCACTTAATTTCGCCGGGAGGCCCGTGGCAAGTCTAAAGCCGGCCATCAGCCATAAACTATCGGCACTAGTAATTCGAAGATTAATGCGAGCGCACAAACAACCGTCATAAAATTGACGCCATTTCTCTGGTAGGACTTGTACGTCAGGTATCCCCAGAGACTGTCTAACAGGATAAAGACCAATACGTCCATCCCCCCTTTTTGCCATGATCTACGCAAGGTTTCGGCTTGTTGCTGTATGTAATGCAGTTGAACATCTTCAGGAACTAGTCGTCATCATCGACCGTGAAGTCATACTTGACCGCCCCATTCTCCGTAATGTACAAATAGCGGTCCGTATTCTCGGGATTCATGAACTCTACGCGGACATCCTTCAAGTCGGTGGGCATTAGCGGGGACATGGCCGTGGAAATCTTCTTGAATTTACCAACGTATGGCGACAAGCTGTCCAGATCACCGTACCCGGAAACGCTGTCCTCGGCCCGGTCGTACAGCCGGGTCCCCGACTTGGCTTCCATGGTCAATTCATTATCACTTTTATCGTAATAAACCGAAACGTTGCCACTGCCTAAATACTTCGCGGCCACGCCATCCCCTATGTCGGCAATCTCTTGTTCCGTCAGGTGGTTACGCTTGTAGGTGCTGTAGCCATAATAGCCGCCAACGCCTAGCGCCATCACAACCACCGCGCCAATCACTAGCAGGAGCGCTCGTAGCCCATGACTGGCGACTGGCGCTGCCGGTTGTGTGAACTGGGTCTGAGGTTGTCCTGCAGGTTGTGGCACCCTCGTGGGTTGCTTATCAGTCGGGGGTGTGGCGGTCGATGCAACGGCAGCGGTCGGCCGCTGCTTCGCCCCACAATTCGTGCAGAACAGTTGGTCATCCTTTAGTTGATGGCCACATTTCGTACAATATTTCATCTTTATCACTCCATTTAAACTAAGCTAGTCCACCGCCTGCAGGTGTCGAATTTCCCGCAAGCCGGCGTTGATTAACACGAGAATGACCACCCACGCCACCACAATCAGCAAGCCGAGTTTGGCCAGCTCGGGCAGCGGTAAGGGCATGTCCCACAAGGCATGTAGACAGACAGTTAGGCCCAAGAAGCGTAGAAAGCGGCCGTCTTGAAACGCCGTCATCGTCAGCGGTTGTGCGCCCTTCACCATCACCAGGGCCGCACCGTTGATCGCGCCCCACACCGTATGGGTTCCGAGTGCGCCCACACTGCGTAACAGCAAGACGCCGAGACCGAAGTCTTCAGCGTACCCCGCCGTTTCGAAGGTCGCGAAACCAGCACCAATCGCCGCCCCAATCAGTAACCCATTCAGGATAAAGCGGGCTTGCGTGCGTTTGACATAGTACGCAATCATCACTAACTTTCCCACCTCTTCAATCACGGCAATCACGATCGCTGTCACCACGGTTAAATTTTGAATATTAACGACCTGATAAAGGACCATGCTGGTTAGTACCGAGGACACGCCGCCGACCATAAAAATTTTAGTCACCTTGAAGAGACTGAGGTTGCGGAACGTATTAATTTCAAAAAACATGATCAATAGCGAAAACGGGACGGCCAAGGCGCTCATGAAAATCAGACCGTTATACATCTTCTCACCGTCAAATAGAAACAGGCTCCCCGCTAGAATGGCGATTGTGAGGCCGAACACGGCCAGCACCCGCGTAAACAGCCAGGGCTGAACCGGCGAGGCACTCACCACCGTTAACGATGGCGTGGTCGTCCGCGTTCCGCCGATGAAGAGCGCCTCCGCCTCGGCTTCCGTGTGGGATTTAAAGACCTCACTGAATATGCTCCCCAGCTTAATCGGGACTTTGCGCCGCTGACCTGTCCAACTATTCAATTGCGCCGTGGCGGAGTCCAGCAGGTTGGTCTTGGCCTGCGGCTGTGGCGAGGCAGTCGCGGTCGTGTCCTGAAAGGCGCGGAGATCGTAGCCACACCGTGGGCAGAATTTAACGCCTGGTTGCTCTTGATGCCCACAGTGCGGACAAAATAGTTGATTAGCCATGATTGTCACCTAGCCGAAACGGTTGGCGGTTTGGTCGCCGGCTTTAAGCAATAAGACCAGAACGTAAATGCTACCAATGATTGGAATCAAGCTCCATAGGCAGGCCCAGCCAGAATGATTACTGTCATGTAACCGTCGAACTAAGCTGGTCAGGTTTGGCAAAAGTAGTGCAATTCCTTCAAAGTAATAGGGAACATAACTTCCAGTAGCATAGGTTAGTATCCCGGCTACCAGGGCAATGAGCACCGCCGCCAAGTAAGACCACCAATAGTTCGCCCGACTCATTCGACCACTAAAGTTGACATAATTGACGAAGTACTGCTTGGTTGCGCCAATGAATCCCAGATTACTCTGATAGTTACCGTCTGGGTTGCCCGCAGTCGTTCGGGACAGCGGCGGCACCGTGGTTATCGCTTGGGGGACCGCCTGAACGGGCGCCCCCGCCGCTGTTCCAGGGACCACTCTTGCCTGTAAATTAAACCCACACTTGGGACAAAAGAGGGCCCCCTCCTCAATCTGAGCACCGCATTTTGGACAAAAATTCATGATCTTACCTCCCATTTTGTTTCACTTTTGCAAGCACTTGTATCGACTTTCATCTTCAACCGGTCCGGTGAGTGATCGCCGTTGTCAACACGCCAATCCCAACGGGCACCTAGCCTAAATCAAAATTCATCTCACAACAATCGTGATTAGCCACTGTTCACAAAAGTTAACTTACCATTAAGTATAAGTCGGTTGTTTTACTTTTGCAATCGCTTTTGCCTTTTTTTACGCCTCGATGCCTAGGCCCCACCAAGGATTCGTTGCTATACTAGTTAGATATAAATGGGGTGAAAACGATGCCGGAACCAACGTTTGGCGAAAAAATTAAAGAAATTCGACTTAGCAAAGGTGATTCCATTCGCAAGATTGCCTTATATGCTGGTATTTCAGCATCGTACTATTCCCAAGTCGAGAACAATAAGCGTCGGGTTCCTAAGCCGACGACTCTGCGCAAGATTGCCAAGGGACTGCGGATTTCAGATGTGGCGATTTATAAATTAGCGAATCTGATTCCCGAAGACTTGTCGGCCACCGACCAACCTGCGCAAAAAAAACAACCGACGGCTAAGTCGAAACCTATAAGCGTGAAGGTGCTGGGCGTTAGCGACGCCGATACTTCCCCCGACACCTCACCCAAAATTGATCTGATTAATAGTCGGCTGAAATTACAGGTCCCCGCCAATGCCCACGTTCATACCCAGTTATCTCAGTACAGCGTGACACGGGCGGATCTCACTTGGCTACGAATCACGGAGACCAACCTCCTATCGCTCGGTATTTTAAAGGGTGACTTGGTCGTTGTTGATACCACCATGGCGGCTACCCGCCTCGCCACTGAACACCCGAAGTTAGTGGCCGTGAATCTTACGACGTCCAAAACCACCGTTCGTCGCGCCATCCCGGTGACCAACGATCGGGTGATGCTCACAACCGGAATGCCAAATGAACCGGCAACCTTTCTGTCCGCAAAGGCTTACGACCAGCAATTAGCGGGTGCCGTGGTTAACATTTATCGCGATGTTCATTAGAACGTAAGCACCGAGTAACTGACCGTATTGAATTGTAAATTAAAAAGAGATGGCCCGTCCTCGGTTTTTGAGGGCGGGCCATCTCTTCCATGCTTTAAGCG
>NZ_JAAVSC010000079.1 GCF_012641095.1 Lactobacillus sp. HBUAS51381 | reverse complement strand
GTCTTTTCTTGCGGATCAATTATGACCGCAACTACCCGTGGATTGATCAGAAGTGTCCCATCAATAAACTGAGCATCATAGTTAGGATTATCAAAAGTTTCCATAATAGCATAGTGACCAACATCTTCGCCAGCTTGTTTTTGCAAACTGACATTCAGCATATCGCGGGTATCGTTCTCAGCTAGTCCTTCTTGAGAAACAATCCGCCACGTCAACGTTGGATCTGTCGAGGTCGCATTGTCATAGGTCTTACTCTGGTTGTCAACTTGAACAGTAATGGCTCGTTTGTTAATTGTTAGCTTACTTGGCGTTATTTCAAAAGTATAGTCATTACTCCTTGAAGCCCCATTAATCGTGTAAGTTCCAACATCTTCACCAGGTTTACGTGTCAACGTGACCAAGTCTTCCAATCTTTGCCCAGATGCAAGCGTTGAGCCATCAGATAACTGACTGGTTAAGGTTGGGTCCGGTTCACCATACGTCTTCTCTTGCGGATCAATTGTGACCGCAACTACCCGTGGATTGATCAGAAATGTCCCATCAACAAACTTAACAGCATAGTTAGCATTATCGTAAGTTCCCGTAATGGCATAGTGACCAACATCTTCGCCAGCTTGTTTCTGCAAACTGACATTCAGCATATCGCGGGTATCGTTCTCAGCTAGTCCTTCTTGAGAAACAATCTGCCATGTCAGTTCTGGATCCGTCGAAGCTGTATCGTCATAAGTCTTACTCTGATTGTCAACCTGAATAGTAATCGCTCGTTTGTTAATCGTTAGCTTACTTGGCGTTATTTCAAAAGTATAATTATTACTCTTTGAAGTCCCATTAATCGTGTAAGTGCCAACATCTTCGCCAGGTTCACGTGTCAACGTGACCAAGTCTGACAATTTTTGCCCAGGTGCAAGCGTTGAATCACCAGATAACTGACTGGTCAAGGTTGGGTCTGCTTCACCATACGT
>NZ_JAAVSC010000078.1 GCF_012641095.1 Lactobacillus sp. HBUAS51381 | reverse complement strand
AAGGCTGGTATTATTAGTAGTGACGAATCTTACTTCAAATGAGGGCTTAGCTCATAGGAGTAAGGCTGATTCGTTTTTATTAGGTATAGGATTGTTTTGATAAGACGATCCATCTGACGGACGATGAGTTTCTTCTTTGATGAAGAGGCTTCTCGTCTTTTTTGATAAGCGTCTCGAATATGGTTGTTAGCCATTTTGGGATTAATCATGAGGATAACTGTCCAATATAAAATCCTTCGTGCGTGGGGATTGCCGTGTTTAGTGATGTGTCGTGCCGACTGGTGGTCACCGGAATCTATTTCGGTCGTATCAATGCCTACGTAGCTGTTTAATTCTTGACGCGTGTTAAATCTGCGTATGTCTCCTAGCTCACCAATTAGTCGGATAGCGGTACTACTGCCAATTCCCGGGATAGTCTGAAGGAGCTCTAGTTCTGGTAAAGACTTTCCAAGATCTGTCATGCGCAAGACCTGCTGGTCCTGCGCAGTTTCCAGTGCCAGGACCTGTTCTGCTAAAGCCTTCATCTGACGTGTATTGTCAGATCTAACCGGAACGGCATCACCATTCCTTGCTGCTAACTTCCATAGCTTTCTTGCGGCATTATGGGCCTTTTGGGGGCCAATTCCTTTAAATTGTGCCGCCAGTATTTGGGCCTCTAACTCGTTAAGGTCGCCAATTTCTCGGACAATTTGCGCGTGAGGAAAGAGAGTTAAGAGTTCCCAAGCTAACTTAGTGTCAAAATTAAAACCATCCTTAGGTGCCCCAAATGAAGCGAATACAAGCTGTAAGACACGATGAGCCCGATTACGTGCGCGCTTCTTATCCTCATTGAGCTGGTCGTAATAACGATTCATATCAGTCAGCTCGCGATAGACTGGGTCTTGCTTGTAGGCCATCAAATAGGGCTCTAATTGTTCTGTGAACTCAGTGATAGCTAATCTTTTAGCATCCTGCTTATCGTTCTTTCTAAGACGCGATCCTGTGGCGATACGATTCTTAGCGGCCAATGGATTTAGAATATGATAGTTCAGATGTTCTTGC
>NZ_JAAVSC010000077.1 GCF_012641095.1 Lactobacillus sp. HBUAS51381 | reverse complement strand
CTCAAAACTGACCATTGTTTCGACAAAGTATGTGTAGCCTCCGTATATTCCTTAGAAAGGAGGTGATCCAGCCGCAGGTTCTCCTACGGCTACCTTGTTACGACTTCACCCTAATCATCTGTCCCACCTTAGACGGCTGACTCCCGAAGGTTATCTCACCGGCTTTGGGTGTTACAAACTCTCATGGTGTGACGGGCGGTGTGTACAAGGCCCGGGAACGTATTCACCGCGGCATGCTGATCCGCGATTACTAGCGATTCCAACTTCATGTAGGCGAGTTGCAGCCTACAATCCGAACTGAGAACGGCTTTAAGAGATTAGCTTGGCCTCACGACTTCGCAACTCGTTGTACCGTCCATTGTAGCACGTGTGTAGCCCAGGTCATAAGGGGCATGATGATTTGACGTCATCCCCACCTTCCTCCGGTTTGTCACCGGCAGTCTCACCAGAGTGCCCAACTGAATGCTGGCAACTGATAATAAGGGTTGCGCTCGTTGCGGGACTTAACCCAACATCTCACGACACGAGCTGACGACAACCATGCACCACCTGTCATTCTGTCCCCGAAGGGAACGTCTTATCTCTAAGATTGGCAGAAGATGTCAAGACCTGGTAAGGTTCTTCGCGTAGCTTCGAATTAAACCACATGCTCCACCGCTTGTGCGGGCCCCCGTCAATTCCTTTGAGTTTCAACCTTGCGGTCGTACTCCCCAGGCGGAGTGCTTAATGCGTTAGCTGCGGCACTGAAGGGCGGAAACCCTCCAACACCTAGCACTCATCGTTTACGGCATGGACTACCAGGGTATCTAATCCTGTTTGCTACCCATGCTTTCGAGCCTCAGCGTCAGTTACAGACTAGACAGCCGCCTTCGCCACTGGTGTTCTTCCATATATCTACGCATTCCACCGCTACACATGGAGTTCCACTGTCCTCTTCTGCACTCAAGTCTCCCAGTTTCCGATGCACTTCTCCGGTTAAGCCGAAGGCTTTCACATCAGACTTAAGAAACCGCCTGCGCTCGCTTTACGCCCAATAAATCCGGACAACGCT
>NZ_JAAVSC010000076.1 GCF_012641095.1 Lactobacillus sp. HBUAS51381 | reverse complement strand
GGCTCTTTGTCAACTGTTGTTGGTAATCTGCTGTATAGGGTTGCCTAATCGCATTGTGATTAGGCAACCTTTTTGATTCCGAATACTAGATGAATCCTTAATCTAAAGCTACTAAAACAACCGAATCCGTAGCTGACTCGCTTGATGACTTTGATTTTATTGTTGATGCCTTCCATTGGTCCATTAGAGTAATTGTATTTCAGCGCATTGTATACAGATTTTTGGTGTTCTCTCAGCGTGTTTAACGGCGTCTCAAGTTCTTCGGAGTAATGAGTTTGTTTGTCTAGAATGGTTGATAGTTTGGACGCGTGACGATACTTAACGGCTCGCCGAACGGTCTGTAAAAGCTCATACGCTTGGCGTAATTCATCATTGAAGCTAAGAATATAATCAACCGTACTATTCTCAGTATTGATTCCTCCGAGATGAGTAAAACTGTGATAGTTGTTGAAGTCTAGCTTTTCATTGGGTTTTAAGAGTAGTTTCCAATATCGTTTTAAGATCTTATGTTTGATATTTGAATTGGCATAGGACTTCATGATACGAACTCTTACGCGATTGAAGCCACGCATTATAGAACTCACGATGTGGAACCTATCGGTTACCACAATCGCGTTTGGAAAGACGGTTTCTGTCAATTGTGGATACGTGTAATTCATATCTGTCACAATGATTTTCACACCTTCTCGAGCAGTCTTAGTATACCGATTGAAGTACTTTTCGAGATCATACAGTGTTCGTGATTCCAGGATATCGATAAATTCGTTTCGCATACCGTCCATAAAAACAAAGCTCATGGCGCCTTTGGCATCTTTGGTAGACTTGACCTCATCCATATTTATAACTGCTGGTAACCAACTGTAATCTGTCTTAATATCTGGTTGATAGCTACGCATGATACGCAAGACGCTCGTACTCGAAATATTTAACTCGTTTGCGATGTGACGCATTGAAACTGTCTCACTGAGCTTCACTAAACACGAGATCCGGCTGACGTTGGAGATAGTGTGGTTTCGCTGAACCAACGATGTTTCTGCCAGAAAGTATTGCTGACATTGCTTACACTTGAAATTACGTTTCTTAAGGTGGAGTTTAACGTCTCGTTCAACGGCTTGCGGAAGTTTAACTGTGGTCCAACGCCAACCATACTTGATAATACTCTTCTGGTTCAAAACGCCGCATTTAGGACAAGCTTTTGGACGATAGTCTAAAAGTGCCTGCACCTTGAGTGGCCCCTTTACTTCTAAGGGATTCATTATTTTCAATTTTTTGATATTGGGGTCT
>NZ_JAAVSC010000075.1 GCF_012641095.1 Lactobacillus sp. HBUAS51381 | reverse complement strand
CGCTTAAAGCATGGAAGAGATGGCCCGCCCTCAAAAACCGAGGACGGGCCATCTCTTTTTAATTTACAATTCAATACGGTCAGTTACTCGGTGCTTACAATAGATCTCCCTCACCTTCGATCAAACCTGGCGGGTGCTGTTGGACACTGCCTCGCCAATCATCGGCGACGATCGCACATCCGTCGCGAACAAGCGTCAAATTTTTCCGAAAAAAAACGACAAGCGCTGATTAATTCAACGCTTGTCACATCTTTATGAAGACCGAACATGTTCTTAATGATACCGGAGGTGGGGTTCGAACCCACACGACCTCAACGGTCACTGGATTTTGAGTCCAGCGCGTCTGCCAGTTCCGCCACTCCGGCAAAAAATAACTGATTGGATACACCCAGTCAAAGGTGGTAATCGGATTCGAACCGACGATGAAGGTTTTGCAGACCTCTGCCTTACCACTTGGCTATACCACCATAATCGCCTATCCAATCTGACTGGACCAGCTGAAATACTTCAAGATGCCCCAATCTAGGGCGGTATGTGGGAATCGAACCCACGCGTGCCGGAACCACAATCCGGTGTGTTAACCCCTTCACCAATACCGCCATCACATTACAAACAGGGATAGTAGGAGTTGAACCCACATCGACGGTTTTGGAGACCGTTGTTCTACCATTGAACTATATCCCTATAATGATGGTGGGGAGTGGATTCGAACCACCGAACCCGAAGGAGCGGATTTACAGTCCGCCGCGTTTAGCCAGACTTCGCTACCCCACCATAAATGGCGCGGGACGGAATCGAACCGCCGACACATGGAGCTTCAATCCATTGCTCTACCAACTGAGCTACCGAGCCATACCATCATGTAATATGTTTGTTGTGTATTAAATTGTTAATAACATAACAACGGTCCGTACGAGACTCGAACTCGTGATCTCCTGCGTGACAGGCAGGCGTCCTAAACCAACTAGACCAACGGACCATAATGTATTATGTTATATGGAGGATACAGGGCTCGAACCTGTGACCCTCTGCTTGTAAGGCAGACGCTCTCCCAACTGAGCTAATCCTCCAAAATGACCCGTACGGGATTCGAACCCATGTTACCGCCGTGAAAGGGCGGTGTCTTAAACCACTTGACCAACGGGTCATACTTATGAAACGGAGAGTGAGGGATTCGAACCCTCGAAACAGGTTAGTACCCGTTTACAGCATTTCCAATGCTGCTCCTTCAGCCACTCGGACAACTCTCCATTATTAAGCTCCGGCAGGCGGGCTCGAACCGTCGACAACCTGATTAACAGTCAGGTGCTCTACCAACTGAGCTATGCCGGAATAATCGCGTGGCAACGTCCTATCCT
>NZ_JAAVSC010000074.1 GCF_012641095.1 Lactobacillus sp. HBUAS51381 | reverse complement strand
TGAAGTGAACCCCCAAGGTTGGACAGAAAGTCCAACCTTGGGGGTTTTATTATGGTTAAGTTTAATTTAGATTTTAGGATTAAAGTCGTCACTGAATATTTAAGTGGCATTGGTTCGCCTTCACTAGCTAAGAAGTACCGAATTAGTAAGCGAGACACTATTCTTCTCTGGGTTAGCCGCTTTCAGAAGTACGGTGTCGACGGATTGAAGCTAAAACATCGCAAGACGGAATATTCTAGCCAGTTCAAGGTCGATGTATTAAACTGGAGAAAACAACATCAGGCTTCGCTTCCGGTAACAGCTCTGCACTTTGATCTATCTTCGCCAAGTACCATTTGGCAATGGGAAAAGCGCTTTGAAGAACAAGGAATCGTTGGCCTTGAACGAAAGCGAGGAAAGCCTAAAATTATGGCTAAACATAAACAAATGAAGCCTTCAAAGAGTAGTAGCCAACCCACTACCGCCGACGAATTGAAGCAACTGAAGCAAGAGAACTTGATGTTAAAGATTGAGAACGAATACCTAAAAAAACTCGACGCCTTAGCTCAGAAGAAGTCAGTAGACAAGAAATCTCGCAAATAGTGACCGAGTTAAGGCAGGTCTTTCAAGTACCCATCAAACTTCTACTCAGAGTAGTCAAGGTCCCAAGAAGTACGTATTATTACGCACGAACACATCGTCAGCAGGAAAGGTTAGACGATTCTCCAATCATTCAAGCTATCGATGAGATTCGGCAGGAAGACGCTAAGTACACCAAAAAGTATGGTTACCGGCGACTAACCAAAGCTTTACAAGAACGTGGATTCACAGTGAATCATAAGCGAGTCTTACGCCTAATGCATGAACACGATTGGCTTTGTTTAGCCTATAATCGACAAAAACGTAAGTACAATTCGTACAAGGGAACTGTTGGTAAAATTGCGCCTAATCGGTTAAATCGACGGTTTAAAACGGACCGGCCTTATCAAAAACTCGTCACCGATGTCAGTGAATTTCGCTATGGTGGTATGAGTCAAAATGACCGTGTCTATTTAGAACCAGTCATTGATCTCTTCTCAGGCGAAGTATTAGCCTTCAACATCAGTGACCATCCGACAGTAGAGTTCGCTTTAAAACCGCTCAGAGAAGCCTTAGAAGGATTGCCAAAGTTAGGTTATCGAACAACAGTCCATACGGATCAAGGCTTCCAATATCAGCACAAGTTTTGGCGAGAAACGCTCAAGGAACATCGTGTGTTTCAGAGTATGTCGCGCAAGGCAACCTGTTTAGACAATGCGGTAGTTGAGTCATTCTTCCACATCATGAAGGTCGAAGTCATGGATGAACATTTTGAGAACAAGGAAGATTTGATTCAAGCTATGACTGATTGGATTAACTTCTACAACAAGCGTCGAATCAAAACAAAACTGGATGGCAAGTCCCCGGAAAAGTACCGGGAACTCACCATCCAGCAAGCAGCGTAAATTCTGTGTCCAACTTTAAGGG
>NZ_JAAVSC010000073.1 GCF_012641095.1 Lactobacillus sp. HBUAS51381 | reverse complement strand
ACGTATGGTGAAGCAGACCCAACCTTGACCAGTCAGTTATCTGGTGATTCAACGCTTGCACCTGGGCAAAAATTGTCAGACTTGGTCACGTTGACACGTAAACCTGGTGAAGATGTTGGGACTTACACGATTAATGGCAGTTCAAAGAGTAATGATTATACGTTTGAAATAACACCAAGTGAACTAACAATTAACAAACGGGCGATTACTGTTCAGGTGGATAATCAACGTAAAGTCTATGGTGAAGATAATCCTCAACTGACTTGGCAGGTTTCAGAATCGGCGCCATTACTTCCTGAGGATTCACGAACGGACTTACAAGTTACCTTACAAAGACAGTCCGGCGAAAGCATTGGTCGTTACACGATCAGTGGGACTGCAACGGCCAAGAACTATGATATTAAAATTGATGATGGTACACTTTTGATTGATCCGCGGCCAGTCACCGTTACTATTGATAATCAAGAGAAAGTTTATGGTGATGCTAATCCTGAGTTAACGTGGCAGGTAAGTGCGCAAACGCCTTTAGCAAAGACGCAACAACCGGCTGATTTGCAGTTGTATCTAAGTTGTGGAACTGCTAGAAACGTCGGAACTTACGTGATTTCTGGAGCAGCAATGAATGCCAATTATGCAGTTACCATTACAAATGGCATTTTAGAGGTGACTAAACGACCAGTCACTGTTACTGCCAACAGCCTAACCCAGACATATGGAGACGCTGATCAGCCGCTTACATTGAAAGATGGGTCGTCAGTTGTCGTCAATGGTGACTCTGAAACGGATTTAGGTGTTACCCTGACACGTCAAGCTGGTAAAAGTGCTAAAACTTATGACATCACTGGATCATCAACGAGCCAGAATTATCAGGTCACCGTTACTTCAGGAAAATTAACTATTGTTCCGAAGAAAATTACGGTTACGGTTGTTGACCAGACGATAAATGCGGGCGAACAGGAACCAGTGAATAATGTTACGGTGCCTGATGATGCATTGGTAAAGGGTGACTCACTTGCAGGACTGGATTTGCGTTACTCGGAACCGGATGGTAAAGAAGTTGGAACTTATGCGATTAATGCAGCGGCTCAAAATCCAAATTATGACGTGACGGTTAACGCTGGTCAACTGAAGGTCTTAGGACATGATGTTGATTCAGCTGGTAATGTGACCATCACTGAGAAAGACCCGGACGGTAACGTCGTCCAGATTAATAAGCAGTGGCCAGATGGCAGTCAAACAACTTACATTTATAATCCAGCAACGGGTGAACGAACTGTATATGAGCAGAAGAATGGTGAAGATGTCGGTCAGCAGACTATTACGCCCCATGCTGCAGTAACGTTACCTGATGATGAAAATACGGCTAGTGTTGTCACACTTGACCCTGAAACTAATCAGCCAACGTTTGAGCACTACACGACCCAACAAGATACCGATGCGTCGAATAATGTGACAACCACGACCAAGGATTCTGTTGGTAATGTTACCAAGGTTACTAAAGGCTGGCATGACGGGAGTACAACCACGTACACCTATGATCCGGCAACAAGTGAAGGGAAGGTCACGGAACAAAAGGATGGTAAGACCGTCAGTGAAACGACGATTGAACCTGGCGATTCGAATGTGACTTTACCGGATGGTAATGGTGTTGAAACAACGATTGATGCTGGGCAACCGGGTTCACAGCCAACAATTGA
>NZ_JAAVSC010000072.1 GCF_012641095.1 Lactobacillus sp. HBUAS51381 | reverse complement strand
GTAAGCACCGAGTAACTGACCGTATTGAATTGTAAATTAAAAAGAGATGGCCCGTCCTCGGTTTTTGAGGGCGGGCCATCTCTTCCATGCTTTAAGCGGCTATGACATGAAATTCTTCGCGGTTATCAAGCCCCGATTGATAATTCCATGGTAAATAAGCTTCCAGATCTTCCTTTTTCGCAAAATCTGGGAGTTGTGGTACTTCATTTAATAGATAAGTCACGTAATCACGTGGATTAATGCCGTTGGCCTTAGCCGATTCAATTAGCGTCATCCAAATTGCCGTAGCCTTAGCTCCGGCAGGACTGGTACTAAAGAGCCAATTCTTTCGACCAATCACAAAGCTCTTCATGTTTCGCTCGGAGGCATTATTGCTGAAATCTATCGCTCCGTAGTTGAGAACTCTATTTAACGCTATTCGCTGATTTCGTGCGTAAGTAATGGCTTTACCGAGCCGACTTTTGGGTAGTTCGTCTGCTTGATCAATCCATGACCAAAACTTTCTCACTAGCTTAAGCAGTAGTCGCTGGCGTTGCCGTCGTCGTGAGCGAGGCGACCATTGTTTCCATTCTTTCTCTAACGCAAACATCTCGTCTAATAGCTTGAGTGGACGACTCATAATTATCTTTCCATTGACGGATGCTGCCTCGTAGAACTTCCGGCGGACATGGGCAAAGCAACCAACTCGTATGACAGAGTTATCTAGCCCGTTATAACCAGCATACCCGTCACATTGAAGTACCCCCGTAAAACCTCGGTAGAGGTTCTCGGCAAATGCTCCAGATCGTGTATCACCATAAGCGTACTGAACGGCTTGCTTGGATGATTTCCTGACTGACCGCATCACCCACATATAAGACTTGGATGTAGCCGCCTTCCCGGGTTCTCTGAGCACCTGCATTGGTGTTTCATCACCCTGAAGGTAAGGCTGTGCGACTAGTTCCTCCCGGATGAGGTTATACAATGGCGCCATCATTTCCCCAGACTTAATAACCCAGTTTGCCAAGGTTGTTTCGGAAAGTTGAGCGCCCATTCTTTGCCATTCCTTGAGTTGACGGCTTAAAGGAACACCTTGTTCGAATTTTTGGTGAATAATCTCCGCGATAACCGAAGCGGAACCTAAACTATGGGGGATCACGGGCTTGGGGACCAATCCTTGAATAAGACGCGTAAGTCCATCAATGGCTTCACAATCTATACACTTATATGTATGCGTATAGATTTCTTCACGATATAATTTCGCCGGCTGAAAATGGAGTTGCTCCCGAATAAATTTTTCACCCACGAAAACTAAGCGGTGTCCGTGTGGACACTGCTTAGCTGCTACATCGATGACAGTCCTTTTGATTGGCAAATTCGGGCTTAAGACTTCTTGCCGCGTCTTTTTACGCTTTTTCGCTGACTGTACTTGATTCGCTTGGTTTTCTTGGCCAGTTTGCTCTGGCTCGGTAAAAACACCGTCATCTTCTTCCAAAAGCGATAGCTGATTGGCATCGACTTGTTCTGATTTTTTACCATACAATTTCTTGGTTAGGTAATCAATAATCTCAGCCTGCTCTTCAACCTTTTGAGTCAACTTAGCGATTTGTTCTTGCTCTGGTGTCATTGGCTATCCCACTCATTCTGTATTAGTTATTTTTGAGTTTACCATAGTCATTCCCAGATAAACAGCTATCTTTCCGTGGTCAAGCTTACGCGTCT
>NZ_JAAVSC010000071.1 GCF_012641095.1 Lactobacillus sp. HBUAS51381 | reverse complement strand
GTTTATCCATAACAAAAACCTCACCAATTTATTTGATGAGGTAATCATATCGTTTTGCGACCATCAATCATAGACGGTCAGTTATTAGGTGCTTACATTAGAACTGCTAATCTAATTCAACAGCAATGCCCAGCAATTAGGGGCGTTGCTGTTTTCTTTTGCGATGCACGAAAAAAGCCACCCCCTAACAGGATGGCTTCACTTAACTTATTTCGTTTTTGCAGCGCGTAACTCGTTCAGATACGTCTGACTCTTCTCTTCGCTAAATTCATGCTCGGAACGGCCGATAACCACCGTTGCTAGCGAGTTTCCGACCACGTTAACGGCGGTCCGACCCATGTCTACCAGCCGGTCAATCCCGGCGATAAACGTCAGCCCACTCATCGGTACCCCGATCGTAGAAACGGTCGCCAGCAGAACGACGAAGGACGCCCCAGGCACCCCGGCCATCCCTTTACTGGTGATCATCAGTACGACCAGCAGGGTAATCTGCTGACCCAGGCTCAGATTAATATGATAGGCCTGCGCCAGGAAGAGGGCCGCCAGTGACTGGTAGATTGCCGATCCATCCAGGTTAAACGTGTACCCGGTAGGAATAACAAAGGACACGATCCCCTGACTAACCCCAAACTTATCCATTTTATCAATCAAACGGGGTAAGGTCGCTTCGGAACTCGCCGTGGAGAAGGCCAAGACGGCTTCATCCTTGATGACGAACAGCAGGTCCTTGAGGTGGAATCCGAAAATCCGGGCCACCAAGCCCATGAAGACCACGATAAACAACGCCATGGTTCCGTAAGCCAATAAGATGAAGTATCCCAATGGCGCTAACGCGGATAACCCCATTTGTGCGATGGTAACCCCAATCAGGGCACAGACCCCAATTGGTGCGGTATGCATAACCCAGTTGGTCACGCGGAACATCACTTGCGAGACGGCATCTAAGAAGTCGATGATGACCTGTCCCTGCTTGCCAATGGCCGCGGTCCCTAACCCAAAGAAGACGGAGAAGAAGATGACGGGCATCATGTCACCCTCGGACAGGGACTTGAAGAAGTTCGTTGGAATAATCCCCAGTAACGTCGCCCAGATGCCCGAATCCTTGGCAGATTTGGCCGAGGAGACGTATTGACTGATATCTGAACTATGTAATTGATGGATGTCGATAAAGGTCCCAGGGTGGAAAATATTCCCAATCAAGAGACCTAGCGCAATCGCGATGGTCGTCATCACTTCGAAGTAGATGATGGTCTTACCACCAATTCGGCCCAGCTTATGAATATCCCCCATGTTCGCAATCCCAACGGTTAAACAGGAAACCACGATCGGTAACACGATCATTTGAATCAGGCTGATAAACATATTCCCGATATTTTGCATCGCGGTAATGGCCAGTTTGTTTTCGTAAAAGACGACCCCCAGCACAATCCCCAAAATCAGCCCAATTAGAATTTGCCACCCCAAACTCAGGCGATAGTTGCGATATTTTTTCATATTGACGTTC
The DNA here is from genome assembly GCF_012641095.1 of Lactobacillus sp. HBUAS51381. Lineage (GTDB taxonomy): Bacteria > Bacillota > Bacilli > Lactobacillales > Lactobacillaceae > Levilactobacillus. Next base: position 453 of record NZ_JAAVSC010000071.1, on the reverse strand, counting down.
CACCTATTTTCTCAAGATAATGACGTATTTTATTTCGTGTCTCTAACTGTTCTTGCCTTGTGGCTGATCCACAACACTAACTATAATAGCACAAGCTATTCGGCTAACCAAGGTCATAGCGGCAAAGATATTCGAACGGATTATGTTTTTTACTTACTAATGTTCGCATAATAGATTCTAATTGGGATTTAATAGAAGGAACATAACCCCGTCAAATCACCGGATCTCTTGGTGAGCCTACATAACCTGGCACTTACTTAATGTACGTATCATTTCCAATCGTTTGTGGACAACTCAGTTTGAAACGATTGAATTTGTATGTAAAAAAAGAACCCAATCACTGGGTTCTTTCGTTCGCGTGGCAACGTCCTATCCTCGCAGGGGGCGATCCCCCAACTACTATCGGCGTGCTAAAGCTTAACTTCCGTGTTCGGCATGGGAACGGGTGTATCC
>NZ_JAAVSC010000070.1 GCF_012641095.1 Lactobacillus sp. HBUAS51381 | reverse complement strand
TTTGCCCAACCCCGCCACGATGTCGGCCAAGGTGGCGGACCCAACGTCTAGCTTTTCAGCCCACTGCGCTTGATTAAGCTGTGCGAGCTCCTGTTGTAACTGGGGCGTGCCAATAGCATCTGGTCCCGCCGCAAGCCCCTTTAATAGGTGACGGGCCACCGGGTAACTCTCGGGGTGAATGTCGGTGTTGTCCAAAGCATCCTGACCGCCAATGATCCGCAGGAAGCCCACGGACTGCTGATACGCCTTAGGTCCCAAGCGCGGCACCTGTTGGAGATCCTTGCGACTGGCAAACGCCCCGTTGGTATTGCGGTACGTCACAATGTTTTGCGCCGTAGTCGCCGTCAATCCCGAGATGTGCGTCAACAGCTCCGGACTGGCCGTGTTAACATTGACCCCCACCTGGTTGACCGCCGTTTCCACGACACGGTCCAGTTGTTCATCCAACGCCTTTTCGGGGACGTCGTGTTGGTACTGACCCACGCCCACGGCCTTGGGATCAATCTTGACCAATTCGGCCAATGGGTCCTGTAACCGCCGGCCAATACTGATCGCCGAACGCTCCTCAACGTGAAGATCAGCGAATTCAGCCCGGGCATTGGCGCTGGCCGAATAGACCGACGCTCCCGCTTCATTCACCATCACGTAATAGACCGGGTGATCCAGCGTCTTGAGGATGGTGCTGACAAATTCCTCGGACTCACGACTGGCCGTCCCGTTACCGATCGCAATCATTTCGACGTGATACTGGGTCAATAACTGCTTGAAGGCCGGACCGGCTGCGGCGCGTTGCTTGCCACTGGCCGGCTTGTGCGGGTAAATCACCTGCTTCGTCAGGAAACGGCCGTTTGCGTCCATGATGGCGAGCTTGCAGCCGGTCCGATACGCCGGGTCAAAGCCCATAACAACCTTTCCCTTCAGCGGTGCCTGCATCAACAGGTGGTACAGATTATTGCCGAAGACCTGGATGGCGTGGGCATCCGCCTGTTCGGTCAGGTAACGGCGTAAGTCACGTTCAATGGTGGGCCCCAGGAATCGCTTGTAGGCGTCCTCAAACGCCGCTTCAATCTTCGCCACGGCCGGGCCGTGATGCTGCCCAATCAGTCGGAAATGCCCATATTGGCGGATCGATGCCGAATCAATGGTAATGCCCACGGAGAGAATCTTCTCGCGTTCCCCCCGGTTAATCGCCAACACGCGGTACGGTGGCAATTGATTCAGCCGTTGACTAAAGTCGTAGTACGTCGCATACACCTGCTGGTCGTCTTGATCCTTGGCCCCGCGTTTGCGCTTACTGGTCAACTCACCGTGCTGCCAGGTATAGTGCCGAATCCACTCGCGGAAGGCCGCTTGCTCGCTAAACGTCTCGGCCAGGATCTCATGGACCCCCGCCCACACGGCCGCCAAGTCCGGCAATGCCTGTTCCGGCTTGATGTAGTCGCGGGCCCGCCGATCCAAGTCCGTCTGGGGAAAGGTCAACAGCCACTGGGCCAGCGGCTTTAAGCCACGTTGCGTCGCCAGTGTCGCCTTGGTTTGGCGCTTCTTTTTATACGGGAGATAAAGGTCCTCCACCTGTTGTAGGGTGCTTGCCTGCACCAAATTCCGCTTGAGTTGTGGCGTTAACGCCTGCTGCTCGGTAATTGTCTTGAGCACGTCTTGCCGCCGCTTGTTCAGCTTGGCCAGACGCGTGGCCTCATCTTCAATCTCACGAATGGCCACTTCGTCCAACGAGCCGGTCCGCTCCTTACGGTAACGGGCGATGAATGGCACCGTATTGCCCTCATCCATTAGCGTTAAGACGGCTTCAATCTGTTGCACGCGATACTGACTCAGCTGCTGATGAACCGGCTGCGCCAAAGTGCTTAACTGTTCTTCATTCTCTCTTGCCATGCAACCCCTCCGTTACTGTCGTCATACCTGTCTTACATTATACCATGCCTGATGCGTGGACCGACCGCCAACCGCGACCTTCGCAATCGAGTAGGAGGTAGCCGATTAGTTCGGCTACCGACCTCTCACACCACCGTACGTACGGTTCCGTATACGGCGGTTCAGTAACTTAAGCATTTTGA
>NZ_JAAVSC010000007.1 GCF_012641095.1 Lactobacillus sp. HBUAS51381 | reverse complement strand
TGGGCAACCGGGTTCACAGCCAACAATTGAACACTATACAACCCACAAAGATACCGATGAGTCGAACAATGTGACAACCATAACCAAAGATTCAACTGGCAATGTTACCAAGGTCACCAAAGTCTGGAATGACGAGAGTACAACCACGTATACCTATGATCCTAAGACGGGTGAGGGGAAGGTCACGGAACAGCAAGATGGCAAGGCCGTTAGTGAAAAGACGATTGAACCTGGCGATTCGAACGTGACTTTACCAGACGGCAGTGATGTTGAAACGACAGTTGACGTTGGGAAGCCAGGAGAACAGCCAACGATTGAGCACTACACAACTCAGCACGATACCGACAAGTCAAATAACGTGACAACTATGACCAAAGATTCAACTGGTAACGTCACTAAGGTTACCAAAGTCTGGAATGATGGGAGTACGACCACGTATACCTATGATCCAGCGACAGGTAAAGGAAATGTGACGGAACAGAAGAATGGTGAAGAGACTGGCTATCAGGCTATTACACCTGATTCTATTAAACTAACGTTACCTGATGGTGAGGGTGCAACTAGTGTTGTAACGATTGACCCTGAAACTAAGGAACCAACGATTGAGCATTACACAACTCAACAAGATGTTGATAAGTCGGATAACGTGACAACCACGACCGAAGATTCCACTGGTAATGTCACTAAGGTTACTAAAGTCTGGCATGATGGGAGTACCACTACGTACACCTATGATCCTAAGACGGGCGAACGAAAGGTTACGGAACAAAAGGATGGCAAGACTGTTAGTGAACAGACGATTGCCCCTGGTGATTCGAACGTGACCCTGTCGGATGGTAGTGATGTTGAAACGACGGTTGATGCAGGGCAGCCAGGCGCACAGCCAACAATTGAACACTACACAACCCACAAAGATACCGATGGGTCGAATAACGTGACGACTGCAACCAAGGATTCTACTGGTGATGTTACCAAGGTTATCAAAGTCTGGAATGATGGGAGTACAACAACGTACACCTATGATCCCAAGACGGGTGAACGAACGGTCACGGAACAAAAGGATGGCAAGATCGTTAGTGAACAGACGATGAATCCTGGTGATTCGAACGTCACCTTACCAGATGGTGATGGCGGAACCATCGTTGTCAAGATTAACGAATCTGATACCTTGCCAACGATCACTCATTATCCAGCTAGTCACAATGTGGCTGTTGATGTGCCAGTTGATGAACCTACGGACGAGCCTGCGAATGAGCCTACGAATGAGCCGGAGAAGACCGTGAAGATTACCAAGCAATGGCCGGATGGTAGTAAAATTATTTATACCTATGACCCGGCGACTGCTAAGCGAATCATTCGTGAACTAAGAAATGGTTACCTTGTTGAGCAACGGACAATTGCTTCAGGTTCTCCATTTGTAGTTTTGCCCGATGGTAAAGGTGGCATTATCATTGTTCGATTTGATGAGCTTGGGATGATCACATCTTTTACGCGACAAGCTGCTGATGAAATTAGTAGTCGTCATTCACAGTCGTTAGCAATTTCTAATGCCGAGCGTGCACGTAATACAGGAACTAAACACATGCCAGTTCAGCAGGAAAGTGAATTGCCACAAACGGGGCAAAAGAATGAGGGCTTCTGGGCTCATTTAGGAGAGATATTGTTAGTGCTGTTAACTGTACCGTTTGCTTTTCGTCGTCGGCATTAAACGGGTTAAATAAGTAACACGATAGTAATGATTATTAGGCTAAGAACCGTCCCGTGTTTTTTGGTGGGGCGGTTTTGTGTCGTTAATTTTAAATTTCTTGATGTTGAGCATTGTTGTGCAAACTGACAATGTGTAAGATATCATTGAAGGGATGATTTAAATGGCGGGCCATCGTTTTGAACGGACTGATGCAGATATTCAACGGGCCTTTGTTAGAGTATTGACCGAACCTGGTTTTGAAAATTTAGGAGTCTCGGAATTGGCCCGGTTGAGTCACGTTGATCGAAGTACTTTCTATGCTCATTACGGTAGCATATCCGAACTGGCAGAACAGGTAGTCAATCAGTGGATAAAGCGTCTGCGCTCAGCAATTGAGCAAAGCTTAGAACAATCAGATAGTCGGCAAACAAACTGGTATAAGGTGTTTTTAGTGAATCTAGTTTCACAATTTAAGGGCCAAGCCACTGTACTTCAAAAGATTCGTTTGATTCCGTTGGGAGAAAAAGGGTTTGATGCGCAATGTCGTCGACTATGTGCAGAAATCTATCAAGATAGATTGGAAATCGAGACGAATAGTTTTTCGAGTTACCTATTGGTAAATTTAGCCATGGGCGATTTGGATTTTATTTTGGAAAATCGACATGTACCAGAATTTTCGGAACTTTCAGATGGAATGAAAATTCTTTCCAAGATTAGTAAGCAACTTTTTCAGTGAAGTAGATAATATGAGATGGAGTTGTAATAGCGTAATCACGTAGAAAGCAAAATCACTCGTTCATTCGTAATAACGGCGGGTGATTTTTTAATCCCGTTTTAGTTCATCAGTAAGCACCAAATAGCTGATCGTCAGCGATTGACCGCCACAACACGATATGATCACCTCATCCAACAAATTGGTGAAGTTTTTCTTATGAACAAGAAATGTATTGCTCGAATCAGAGCGCCCATGAAGCTGCGAAAACAACGTCAACTGTTCCCAACCGAGTTCAGCTTAGAGGGGACTAGAGACCAATCAGTTATCATCTAAAATAGAGCTAATGGCTATTTAATGTACTCTTAAAAGTGATGGTAAAGGTATCACAAAGTTAGAGAAAATGGGGATTTAAGTGTGACAAAAAAATGGCCTATTTGTTGACATCAAACCTAGTTAATTTCTGACCTGGCGAGCTGACACGTAAGGATATAAAAGTTTTCCATTTAGCTGAGCAATTATGACATATTGTGTCATCGGCGTTTTGTATAATCAAGTCTGTGAAAGAACAGTTCGGTAATATTACGGAACTGTACAACGCGTACAAAGGAGATTGGTATTATGTTGGGAACGAAGTGCAAAGCAAAGGGATTAGTAAAGTTTGTCACTTTGCTGGGGATTGGTGTCAGCTTAATGGGTGCCGGTAGTGTAACAGCAAATGCGTCTAGCAAGAATTATTGTGCTCACTTTGACTCACGCCGTATCACCTACCACATTGATTCAACATCAAAACATTATCGTGGTATTTGGAAATCGGCAGTTAAAGCTTGGAATAAAGAGCAAAAAGTTATTAAACTAAAGAGTACAAAAAGTAAAAAGAATGCGGACATAAGAATGACGACCGTGTCAAAAAATAGTAATAAAGTCGATTATACTCGTTACTGGACAATGGGGGACTCGATCATGAATTCATCAGTTCGCTTGAATCGACATGCTTTAGATGCGTATGAATTTGATAATAGTACGCGAGTACAATATGCAATTTCTGAAATTGGATTTGGGTTGGGCCTGGAATGGCTCGGGGATACTTCAAAATCAAGTGTTATGAACCAATCTCAAGATAACTTTCACATTACGTCATTCGACCGTGCCAATTTAAAGGCAGCCTACAAGGGTGTCAAGTAGTCAATGTCCTAAAAATCATCAGTTTATAATTCCTTTTCCTGAATTTTAACACCTGACGCCTCATAGTAGAGGACGTGCAGCTTAAAGCTAGTTAAGAATGCAGGTATCACGTGTGCCATAGGATTATCGCTGAGACTGACGATAGTTTCTGGTGCAGCACATCATTTTATACGGATCTAAGCTTGGCGTATATCTATCATAGGTAATGCGTAGTGCTAGTAACGTAATTTTTTTAAAATTAAGTAGCGAATTTCAAATTGATAAGCAAAAAGTTTGTAATTTGAAGTTTCCGTTGCGAAAGAGCATATGTTGTAGTACACAAGTGCTAATAGTGGATCAAAATTATAGGGAATGACAGTTAAGAAAGACCCTCCCAAGTTGTGAAATCAAATGACCGCCATTTTGGTAGGTTGAAGTGATACCCTCGAATTGGAGAGGGTCCACTTCAGGGAAAAGTATTGGTTTTATCAAGAATAGAGAAGCATGTTCATCATACATACAAGGAGATTGTTACGATGCTGAAAATGAACCGCAAATTAAAAGGATTGTTAAAGTTTGTTACTTTACTAGGCATTGGCATTAGCCTGCTGGGTGCCGGTGGCATCACTGCAAATGCGTCGAAAAAAGCATATTGGGGGCATTTCGATTCAAAACGTATCACTTATCATATTGATTCCACATCTAAGCATTATCGGGGAATTTGGAAGTCAGCAATCAAGAATTGGAATAGTCAACATGTTGTCAAGTTAATAAACACGAACAAAAAGAGTAATGCAGATATTCGATTAACATCTATCGCAGGAACCCTAAAAAGTCAGAGATATTCTGGTGTTAACGATAATACGGGTAATGTAATCATCCATTCAAGTATGAAATTACATCGAGTATTTATGGATGATGGATATTACAAATATTCGACATCAGATCGAATTAGTGTAGCATCCCAAGCGTTGGGCTACAGTTTGGGGTTAAAACTGAATAAGTCAGCTAAGAGTGTTATGAATTCTTACCAATTTAGAAATCATATTACTCCGTCCGACCGCGCCAATTTAAAGGCAGCCTACAAGGGTGTCAAATAGTCAATATTCTAAAAAGGGGATTATCTAAATTGATAGACAATTCCTTTTCTTGAACTTTGCCACCTAACGCCTCATAATAATGAGTATGTAGCTTAAGGCAAGGTGGGACGAAAGGTATGCAAAGTAATCAGCGGATCGCTGAAGTGTTGACGCGATTAATGACGGGAGAAACTCTACAGCAAGTGGTGTTGGAACAACACTATGGCATCAGTCATCGCACCTGTCAGCGTGACTTGGCCTACATTCGCCGCGCACTGGCAGACTATGCGGCTGGTCGCCTCGTGGAAGATGAGGGTGCTTATCACCTTTCTCGTCAAAGTGACCAAGACGAGTTAGACATGGTCTTAACCGCAAGCAATATCCTGTTGGGCTCGCGGGCACTCAGCCGACCGGAGTTGACGGCAACGCTGAACTACCTAAGCAGCGGCTTGTCGCCGACCATGCAGCGCATTGTTCGCCAGCAGTTGACGGTTCCCCGGGGGAGCTATACGCCGGTGTCCAATGCCCAGCCATTACTGTTGCGATTGCGTGAGGTGGCGGCCTGTATTAGTCGTTCACAGAAGATGGTCTTTGTTTACCAAAGCAGTGAACCTGGAGCCCCACGGTCACAGATTCACCACGCGCAGCCCGTCACCTTATTCTTTGAGACCTATTACTTCTACGTTGCCATGTTGAGCGTGGAACACGGTGGTTACTGGTTATACCGATTGGATCGGATGACGGACATCTTGGAAAAACACCCCGGAGAAAAGCTAGATTATGCAACGCGTTTCTCCCTGCAGGAGCACCGGCACTATACTTATCTCCTGGATTCGGGCTCACTGACCCAGATTCGCTTCATCTATCGTAACAATATTCAGACGGTTTTGGATCACTTTCCGGACTCGCGAATCGTCAAACAAAATGCGGACGGTAGCTACGTTGTTGAGGCTTACGTCAAGGTTGATGGGGCGATGCTGTGGCTATTGAGTCAGGGCACCGGCTTAAAAGTCTTGTCCCCGGTGTCGTTGGTCAATCGGATGCGGGATACGCTGACGGCGGCCCGCAATCAGTACGAAGAGTAACTAAATGTAAGTATTGGAGGTCGGCCTATGGCGGTCGACCTTTTTTGATATCGAAAATTTGCTGACCGACAAAATCAGTCGACCCCGTTAGCGGAATCGACTGCGTGTAGGGACATCCGAGGCTTTAGTGAACAGCATTACTGAGTAATCTGCTTAACTCGTGGTTGGAGTTGTCGCATCGCCTTTTCGGGTGTGGTCTGTAGCGCGCTGAGCTGGTTGACCGCCTGATTCAAGGCGTTCAGGTACTGACTGTAGCCGTAGAACGTTTGATCCTGATGTCCGAAGGCTAGGGATTGTGCAACGGCTTGGGCCGCTGGGGTATGCTTCAGATAATCTTGGTAGTCAGCGCTCCTTAATGCGGCGATGGTTAGCGGCAGATAGCCAGTTGCGCGAGCCCACTGCAACGTTTGTTTCTTCTGCAGCAGGTAGGTCATAAAGGCTGCGGCCCCGCGCCGTTGTTGGGTTGAAGCCGATTTGAAGAGAACTAGGTCATTTCCTTGAATGATTGTGGCTCGTCGTCCCCGATAACGTGGGAGTGGCGCCGTGCTCCAGTGCATCCCCTTGGGGGTACTGGCCTGCATGATGCCCATGGCGGCTGACGACCCGGCGAAGAACAGGGTTTTCCCCTTCAGAAATTGAACATTGCCGAAGCCATCGGTGCCCGCCGTCCTGGCCGTCTTGTCCTTGAGCATGTCCCAGATGGCATGGGTCGCTGCTAGGGTCCGTGTATTGGTCAGCTGAGGCTGTTTCTGAATTAAGGGGGTCTTGGCGGCAAAGGACAGTGCGCTGAGTTCGGCCGTAAAACTTTGATCTAAGGCCAGACCGGTGATGCCCTGAGCCTTGACTTGAGTGCTAGCCTGTTGGAGGGCTGACCAAGTTTGGGGAACGGCGAGGTGATTTTGTTGGAGCAGGTCGCGATTGTAGTATAAAACACGGACAGATTTCGAGAAAGGCAGCGCATAAGTCTTGGCCTGATAGCGGCTGGATGCTCGGAGTGTGGGGGAGATCTGACGGAGCGTTTGTTTCTGGAGGTAACCGTCCAGCGGGACAATAAAGTCGCCGTGAACGTAGTCGGGGACGTTGGTGTAGGTTGTTTGCGCCAGGGTAGGCAGGGTGTGAGACTTGGCGGCCGCGGTAATCTTTTGCTGGACGGTGGCAAAGTTTCCCTGTGCGTGGGGGACCACCTTGTAGGTCGATTGGGTGTGGTTGAAGTGACGAATTAGCGTATTAAGTTCCTGTTGGTTAGTTCCCGTCATCCCGTGCCAGAAGGTAATCGTGACTCGCTTTTGGGCCGTGGCCTTGGTGGCTTGACGGTGACCGCAGGCACTCAGTGGGACAAGTAGGGCAAGGGCACTCAGGGTGAGCAGGAGCCGGTGCGTTTTTTTCATTAAGAATCAGCCTTTCGAATGGGAAGATAAAATATTTGAAACCAGGTATTTTTGGAGAGCGAGATACAGCAAGATCAGTGGGAAAATGACGCAGACCGTGGCGGCCATGAGGAGCGGATAGTTCGTGCCTTGTTCGGTGGTAAAGGCCATCAGGCCCACGGGTAATGTGCGTCGGGCGTCGTCATTGGTGACGATCAGGGGCCACATGAAGGCGTTCCAGGAGCCGATGACTTGAAGCAGCGTGACGGCCGTAATGACGGGCCAATTGGTCGGTACCAGAATGTGCCAGAGATATTGCCAGTCACTGGCCCCATCGAGGCGCGCGGCGTAATAGAGCGTCTTTGGCTGTGACAGAAAGGCTTGATGTAAGGTGATAACCATGAGCACGCTAGCAAGCCACGGCACAATCAGCGCGGCGTAGGTGTTGATCCAGTGGAGCTGGGCCAGGGTGATGAAGTTGGGAATGATCAGCAGTTCACCCGGAATCAGCATCAAGATGAGTAGAAGACCGAACAGAAGACGGCGGCCATAGAAGCGGAGATGTGTCAGGGCAAATGCGGCCAGAATACTGGTCAGGAGTTGACCTAACGTGGTGGTCAGCGTCACCAGCAGGGAGTTCAAACAATACTGCGCAAAGGGCGCCGCTCGCCAGATGTTTAGGTAGTTAACCCAATTAAGGGAGCGGGGAAACCATGAGGTGGGGATGCTCAGCGTCGTGGCAGCGGGTTGGAGGCTGGTTAGGATCATCCAGACGAAAGGCATCAGGGTCAGTACGGCACCGATGGTCAGTACGAGGCCCCAGAATAGGGTTAACCAAGGATGACGGTTCATAGGCGGCCTCCCATCTGGCGGCGCCGATGGCGGAAGTAGCCGTAGGTCAGTAGGGTTACCCCACCAATCAGGAGAAAGAAAATCACGCCACTGGCCGCCGCAACGGCATACTGGTTCTCAACGTAGAACTTTTGGTACAGGTAATACAGCAAGGTCAGATCGGCATTTCCCGGCCCGGCCGATCCGTGAAATAGCGCGTAGACCTGGTCAAAGACCTTGAAGTTGGTGAGGGCCGTGTTGACGATAATTAAAATGGTCATGGGCAGAAGTAACGGCCATGTCACGTTAGTAAAACGTTGCCAAGCGTTAGCCCCGTCAAGCCGCGCGGCAGCCGTATAACGTTGGTCGATGTGGTTGAGGCTAGCTAAAAAGAGAAGGATGTTAAAGCCCAATCCCTGCCACACGCAGACCACCATCAGCGCTGCCAAGGCATAGTGGGGGTCATTGAGCCAATCGATGGCCGAATAGCCGAACCAACCGAGAATCCGATTCAACAAGCCACCGTCCAGTCGGAAGATCCAGTTCCACACGAGCCCAACCGCAATGGTCGAGGTCACGAAGGGTAAAAAGTAGATTGTTCGAAAGAAACGGGCTAAGTGGTGAATACGGTTCAGACCATAGGCAATGAGCAGTGATAAGGCCACCGTCAGTGGCGTGGCGACTAGCGCAAGTAAAAGCGTGTTGCGGCAGGCTAAGTGGAAGAGCGGATCGTGCCAGAGATAGGCAAAGTTGTTCCAGCCGATGGCGCCAACGTGATCGGTAAAGTAATTGTATTTGGTATAGACGCTCATGAGAAAAGCGTTTAGTAGCGGCCAAATGGTGAAGACCGCGGTAATCAGCAATAGCGGCGCTAAGTAGAGGAGTGTTTTTAACGTGCTTTTCCAGGTAGGTTTGGCGTTAAGCATGGGCATCACCCGCCCAAATGCAGCGGCCATCCGCGGCGAACAGTAGGCAGCCGGTCGGATCAAGTCCAATTGAAACGGCTGTTTGCAATGTGGCAGGCAGCGCCGTGCTCACGAGGCGCAGCGTTGCCGTATGTAAGGTGGTTTGATGATCACGACCCAGTTGGATCTGGCGGCTAATGGTGCCGGCGACGGTATGAGGGTCGGTTGGCGTCTCGAGGTGCAGGGCTTCACTGCGAATGCCTACCGTGGTCGCCTGCTGGTAATATTCAAGGGGCAGTACCTGTCGCCAAGCGGTCGGTAAGGCCGTCACGGCACAGGTGTTGAGCTGCGGTCGGCCGATGGACTGGGCCACGGTGAGATTGTGAGGATGGCGGTATAGCGCAGTTCCCGTGCCCACCTGTTGTAAACGACCGTCGGCAAGAATCATGATCTGATCGGCGATCTGCAGGGCATCGTCTTGATCGTGGGTGACGAGCACCGTGGTGACCCCGGTGGCGCGTTGAATCCGGTGAATGCCTTCCCGTAGATCTTCGCGCAGGGTTGTATCCAGGCTCGATAGGGGCTCATCCAGTAAGAGTAGATCGGGTCGTTTAGCCAGGGCCCGCGCAATGGCGACGCGCTGTTGCTGGCCGCCCGAGAGCTGTCTTGGAAATTTAGCGAGCTGATCGGTCATCTGCACGAGCTGGGCCAGTTCTGCGACGCGTTGATAGCGGGCGGCCTTGCGAACGTGTGCCATCTTTAACGGAAAGGCGATATTGTCTCGGACGGTCAAGTGGGGGTACAGCGCGTAATCTTGAAAGACCATGCCGATATGCCGTTGGCGACTAGCCAGGTGGGTGACTTCGGTTTGGTCAAAGTAAATTTGTCCGGCATCGGGCGTTAAAAGCCCCGCTAATAGGTTTAAAACGGTGGACTTGCCACTTCCACTGGGACCCAGTAGTGCGGTGAGCTGGCCGTCTGGTAGTTGTGCACTAAAGTGGTTCAACGTCGCCGGTTGGTGGTCATAGGCCAGTTTGATATCGCGTAGGGTTACTTGCATAGTGGGGCCACCTCCTTTCACATGATCGTCATTGTAGTGGATAGCGAATTTAGCTGTATCCAAAAACGGATGGGCCTGTATCATTATAGCTTATCTGGAAAAGCAGTGGTATGAATAATCTTGATTGCAAACGGTTTTTCTGGGATTTAGGCATTTAAATTGGGGCGGTTGCGCGCGATTGACACCGACAACTAATACGGATTCATCGTGAATTAAATCGGCATTACCAAAAGTTGTTGACATTCATCAGTTTATCATGTATAGTTATCTATTAGAGTTTAAGAGATGCTAATAAAGAGATTCAGAGAGATTGTTTAGCAAGCCGGAGTTTCTTAGATTTGAAGATCGCGCGCCCATTCGTAGGAATGGCGGGCGATTTTTTTTAGCAACAATAATGTGGGGTGAATGCCCCAGTGATAAGTAGGCGATTCAGAAATTGCGAAAATTTCCGAATCGCTTTTTTGACGGCTATACTTATTACTAATGTTTTTTCCACCGTTTTGGTTGCAGGATTTGGCGAATTCATCGGGAAATTCGTTTTAAACGACAAGTGGTTTGTCCCCTGATTAATTTGGTTAGATACCTTCTTAAGCCAGCACAGGTGATTGGTTTTCACCGGGCAGTTCAGTATGATGAATGGATAGAGGGGGAATGTCGTATGTCAAAGACGGTTGTGCGGTTGACCATTGAGATCATTGGCGGAATGATTGTTTCGGCGGGCCTGCTGTCGCTAATCATTTCGAGCACCTATGCTTATGTTCAAGCATCCGGCGTGACCCATTACACGTTAAATTTACTGGGACTCCCGTTTTTTCGGATCAGCTACGTTGCGGGCCATTTCAGCGGGTACACCCATCCCGGGGGCATGGGCCTGACCTGGTTACTGGCGACGGTGGGCATCCTGGCCTTGGGAGAATTGCGCCACCGCATCGTGACCCATCAGTGGTTGTAGGGAGGCGCATGCACAAATGACGACACAAAAGCTCACAGGGGTGGGGATGCTGATTACGCTGGGCATTGTTTACGGCGATATCGGGACCTCGCCCCTTTACGTTATGAATGCCATTATCGATCAGGCGGGCCGCGGTGAAATGACCGCGATGACCCCGGTCATGTTAGGGAGTATCTCCCTGATTTTTTGGACCTTGATGTTGATCACCACGGTGAAATACATCTTGCTGGCGATGCGGGCCGACAACCGCCATGAAGGCGGCATCTTTGCCCTGTACGCGCTGGTTCGTAATCACGCCAAATGGCTGATCTTCCCGGCCTTGATTGGCGGCGCAGCCTTGCTGGCCGATGGGACGTTAACACCCGCCGTCACCGTGACCTCGGCGATTGAGGGATTGAAGAACCAGACGTTTGGGGCACTTCATTTTGGCGATGCCCAGAGCTGGGTCTTGCTGGTGGTCACCGGGATTCTGGTCGGGCTCTTCTTGGTTCAGCGACTGGGAACACAGCTCATTGGCTGGTCGTTTGGCCCCTTGATGTTGATTTGGTTTAGCTTCATTGGTCTAGTCGGCGCGTATAATCTGGCCGCCTACCCAGCCATTCTCCGGGCGTTATCGCCGACGTACGCCTTGGGCTTTTTATTTAGTCCAGATAATCGCCAGGGGATCTTCATCCTGGGTAGCATCTTCCTCGCCACGACCGGTGCGGAGGCGTTGTACTCGGATATGGGACAGGTGGGTAAACGCAACATCTACGGGACTTGGCCGTTTGTCTACCTGACGTTGATGTTGAGCTATCTCGGCCAGGGCGCTTGGGTGATTCGCCACGCCGGTCTACTGGGAACGGCGCATCCGGTCAATCCCTTCTACGAGATGGTGCCATTCGGTTGGCGATTATTTGCGATTGGGATTGCGACGGTCGCAGCGATCATCGCCTCACAGGCACTGATTACCGGGTCCTACACGCTGGTGCATGAAGCCATTGGGTTGAAATTACTGCCGCGGCTACGGATTAAATTTCCGGGTAACGAGAAGAGTCAGTTGTATATTTCAACGGTCAATTGGTTACTGTGTGCGGTGACCCTGAGTATCGTGTGGTTCTTCCAGACGTCCAGTCACATGGAGGCGGCGTATGGGCTGGCCATCACGATTACCATGCTGATGACGACACTGCTCTTGCACGCGTTTCTTCGGCAACGGGGGCATCGGATCTTGGCGCAGGTCTTTGTGGTCGCGTTTGGCCTACTGGAAGGCTTATTTCTGATCGCAAGTCTGGCGAAATTCGTGCACGGTGGGTATGTCACGCTGTGCTTGACGCTGGTCATTCTGACGGTTATGGTCTTTTGGTACTACGGTAACCGGCGGCGCAGCGCCCACGTGGTCGATTCGGAATACGTGTCGTTACTGGACTTTTTGCCGCAATTAACGGCGTTGAGTCAAGACGATCAGGTGCCATCCTTTGCGGCCAATCTGGTCTACGTGGGGCACGTCACGGCGGACTATAGTGTTAAGCGGGCCGTCGTCTATTCCATTCTGGACCAACAGCCGAAGCGGGCAGCGGTCTATTGGTTTGTGACCATCAATGAGGCGGATACGCCCTATGAGTGTAGCTATACCGTGGAAACGCTGGGAACACACAACGTTATGGATGTTCAGCTCTATTTGGGCTTTAAGAAGTCGCAGCGCGTCAACGTCTACCTGCGCCAAATTGTCAACGACCTCCTGGCAACGGGGGTCTTGGCCGATCAAACACCCCGGTATTCGAGTGTGCCGGGACGCCGGGTGGGCAACTTTAAATTTGTCATGCTCAATCAGCAGTTTCAGGATCTGGGGGCCGATGATGACTTGCCTGCCTTGGATCGCCTACTGATTGGCGGACGCTTGCTCCTTCAGCGGGTCAGCCTGTCGCCACAACGGTGGTACGGTCTGGAATTCAGCGACGTGGTCGAGGAACGGGTCCCCTTGTTTATTGGGCACGCGCCGGATCGGACGTTGCGACGGCGTTAAAAAAGCGTAAAAAAATTTCCAGACCCAATATTGCGGGTCTGGAAATTTTTTGAAATCAGATTAATCTTCGTCCTTAACCGGCGTATCTTCCTTAGCCGAACGCTTCTCAGCGTTGCGGTAGAAGATCCAAGCGACTGCCCCGAAGAAGATGGGGCCGATGATCGTCCAGAAGGCGGTCTTGTAATCGGCATCCAAGATTGGTTGGAGACAAGTGAAGACGATCCCAGCAATCAAGACCAGTAGGACAATGCCCACGATGATGTTGGTGAAGACCTTGTTCTTGTAGACGACGAATGGTCGCTCCAGGTCGGTCCGCTTCTTGAAGAATGGGAAGGCCCCAATCAAGAAGAGGTACGGTGCCGATGTGGAAACGTTGGCCATGTTGGTCAAAATTTGATAGAACTCCTTGGCTGCGGAACCCCCGAAGGACACGAAGAAGATAAAGACCGCAACGACCGTGGCCTGAATCCACATGGAGTAGGCGGGCACACCGGCTTTGTTGAGGCGCGTCATCTTCTTGGGCCACAACTTTGGTGAAGATCCCATGATGAAGGATTTCAGTGGGGAGTAGACCAGAACGAAGAAGGAGCCTAGGTAAGCCATGAACATACTCAACCCGGTCAGCCGAGCGAGCACATCCCCAATCATCACGGACGTACCGTGGGAGAAGTTCATGGCGTGACCCATAACCAGCCCAAGATTATTCATTAAGACATAGGTGATATTGCCAAGGTTAACCGAGTTACTGCCGAGGACCTCATGCCAGTTGGCACTGATCCCCCACAAGAAGATGGACAGAGAGTAGGCGATGGTGATGGTAATCGTGGAAATGATCAGGCCCTTAGGGAAGGTCTTTTCCGGCTTATCCATACTATCGGTGATGCCCCCCATGGATTCCATCCCGGCGTAGGCAAAGACGGCGTAGATCACGAATGACAGTAGCGCCATTGGTGACTGGAATTGTGGGTTCGGTGACGCGATGAAGCTGTGCAGGCCGTTGACCGGTTCTGCGAGCTGTCCCTTATTTAAGATCCAGATTAGGATGCTGGCGATGAAGAACAGTATGGTTAGGCCCATCACGAAGATTCCGCCCAATGAAGAAATCTTGGCAATGGAACTCACACCACGGGTCGCAAAGAAGGTGACGGCAAGAATCCATACGATCCCGAGAATCCCAATCGTTTGCGTGGAACTCAGACCCAAGATACCCCAGGTCTGAGTTTGATCGCTCCCGGAGATTAAGGTCGACAGCGGAATCCACACCTTGGTGGACGTGGACAGCATCCAGATGATCCATGAGGACAACCAGATGAAGGTCCCGATGAAGGCCAGCTTTTCGCCGATGGATTCGGCTAACCAGGAGTAGATACCCCCCTTGGCTTCCTTAAAGGTGGAGCCGTATTCCGCCAGCATCAACGCGCTGGGCAGAAAGAAGAATAAAGCGGCAAGGACGTACCAGATGATACTGGCATAGCCCATTTGGTCGTAGGCCACGGTTCCGTTCGCAAAACCATAGATGGCCGAAAAAATCATTAAGATCAGGCTAAAAAGCCCAATCTTTTTTTGCTTTTCCATTAGATTAATATCTCCCATATTTCGTGCAGACTAGTCGAGGCCAGTTGCAGCTTGTTTATAAATTAAGATCTTGGTGATAGTTGAGCGGTCCCAAATCGGTGGCTTGCGTGATCAGGGTGGCCGCGAGCTCACGGTAGCGCCGAATTCCCAATGCGGCGTTTGCGCTGGCTTGTTGCGTTAAGTAATGACTGAGTTCGGGGCCACTGAGTTGTTGCCCCACGGCATCGGTGTGTTTGACGGACTGTTTAAACGCAATCCGCAGTTCCTTTTGAACCGCACTCACCGTTGGCCAGGCCTCGTGGTAGTGCGCATCGAGTAGGACGCTGACTAACTTGTAGACCCAGTAGGCCGACTTAGAATCATAAGTGGCTTGGCCTAAATGGTAAGCGGTCGGGGTACTGTCGATGCCCGCGTAGAACGGCACGTAGACGCTCTGCGCCCCAACGCCCATGGCCAGCCACTGAATACCCGCCAAGGCGGGATCCATGTCGGGCCGCAGCTGTAAGACGTGTGATTCCTGCGTCTTGGCTAGGCTGACCGGTCGGAACCGTTTGCGTTGCTCGTCCGTGCCGGCGCCGACGGGATCGTAAGGCGTTTCCTCGAAGTGACTGCTGAGATAACCCTGCGCATCGTCCACGCTCAGTAAGTGATCGGCGTATTGAATGAACGGTAAGTCAAAGGATTGCGGGTCTTGCGCAATCTCTGGGTTAAACCGGCGTTGGCCGTACCAAACGCGCGGCGTATTGTAGTACAGATCGGATTGATCCTGGGTGCCAAAGATGTCACGCCAACTGAAGCGATGACGCGATGGGTTCAGGTGATTGTCGACAACGAATTCACGGAGGTGCCGAGCAAACATAAAGTTTTCGCTATCCTTGAAGTCAATGTCCTGAATGGCCATTTGATTAGCCACAACGGCGTAACCGTTGGCCGGGATTCGCTGGGCGACCCAGTAGTGGCCGGCCCCCGTTTCCAGGTACCAGGTTTCCTGCTGATCGGCGAATAAGATCCCATTAGATTCACTGGTACCGTAGTGCTCGATGATTTGGCCGAGGCGAGCGACCCCTTCTCTAGCGGTCTTGATGTAGGGGAGGACCACGGTAACCATGGCTTCCTCACCAATCCCGTCCTTAACCAAGGGATCGGCACCCAGGACCCGTTCGTTAGAGTAGGTACTTTCGGTGGCACTCATCGCCACACCAAAGGCATTGATGCCGTCTTCCTCAAACAAACCATATTTGTCGGTCCATTCGGGGGTGGCGGTATACTTGGCGGCCGTTAACGGCAGGGGCATGGTGAAACCATTGTCCGTGCTAACGAACTGCTGGGGTGTCGTTGCGGTGCGTGCGGGATGAACGACGAAATGCTTGGGCCAGGCGGCCTTGGCGTCTTCGTTTCGGCCGATGATGACCGATCCGTCCGTTGTGGCTTTAGGGCCAATTAAAATACTGGTACAAGCGGAATAATTCATGGGAGCACTCCTTTCTGGCTATTGAATAAAATTCTCGTTACTTATTCTATCATTTTTGGGGAACGAGGGGGTTGATTTCGGTGATTTTTTTAATTAATTTACATGATTTTCTCATCACAATAAATATTTATACAATTTTATGATTAGGATTGCTACGGGGATTCGAACCGTTTAGGGCCTAAAAAGCTGTCAGACTGGTCGTTATTGGACTGGCTAAGTCACGGGAGTTGTGGTTAAATAGTGAAAACGACTGACGACGGAAAGGTGTGGATAGCGGCATGATGGGTGAAAATAATCGGCGTGAGGTGGGGAAACACCTCTTAATTCTAGTGGGATCGGCCATGATTACGGCAATTGCATTAAACGAATTCTTGGTTCCCGGTAAGATTTTCAGTGCGGGGATCAATGGGATTTCTCAGATTATCGCGACCTTATTGGCGGCGGGTGGCATTCACCTGAGCACCGGGTGGTTTATCCTCCTCTTTAACATTCCCATCGGCCTGCTGGGCTGGTTTAAGGTGGGACGGAGTTTTACCATTTATTCAATTATGGTGGCGATTCTGACCTCGATTCTGGCCATTGTGGTACCGGTCAACAATATCTCAAATAATTCGTTGCTAGCGGCGCTGTTTGGCGGAATCTTAACCGGTGTGGGCGTGGCCTATCCACTAAAGAATGGGTTTTCAACCGGGGGGATGGATATCATCGCCGTGGTGTTGGAGAAGACGACGGGCCGCACGATCGGGACACTGATGATGATGATTAACTTTAGTATCGTGATCGTGGCGGGCTTTCTGTTCGGTTGGGAGAGTGCGTTATACACGATCATTTCTATTTATGCAATGTCACGGGTGGTCGATAGCATTCACACCCGGCACCAGAAACTCACGGCCTTCATTGTGACGGCGCAACAGGATGTGGTGATTGCCGAGCTAAATAAGACGCTTATTCGGGGAATCACGGTGATCCCATCGTTCGGGGCTTACACCCGGCAGTCGAGTACGGTTCTGATGACCGTTATTTCGCGGTATGAACTTTATGCATTGGAACGGGCGGTCAAGGAGGTCGATCCCAGCGCCTTCGTCAACTTGGTGAACACAGTCGATATCGAGGGGAATTTCTACAATGAGACGGAACAGTTGAAGTTGCGCGAGGAGACCGGGAAAAAGTAGACAGGTAATTGCCAACGTTAAGGCTTATCGGTATAATAGCCATATCTATAAAGAGAAGGGAACGAAAAATATGCCAATTGTTAACATTGATTTGATTGCCGGTCGTTCACAAGACCAGCTCAAGGCCTTGGTCCAAGACGTCACGACGGCGGTAACCAAGAACACCGGTGCCCCAGCCGAACACGTCCACGTGATTCTCCGTGAAATGCAGCCTAACCGTTACGGCGTGGCCGGTGTTTTGAAGAGCGACGAAAAGTAATCAGAATTTCCGAAATCTTATAAACCGCCACCAACCCTGATACGTTCGCCTTGGTGGCGGTTTCATTTGCAAAAACATTTGGCGCGGCGGGCACTTTTCGGTATACTAGAAACAAGTGTGACATCACGGTGGATTTAGGCCGTTGCTAACAACGAATGAATGGAGAGTCTAAGACAATGAATGATCAACAATACATGATGGCAATTGACGAGGGGACGACAAGCACCCGAGCTATTTTATTCGACCGGCACGGCCAAATTGCGGGACAGGCACAACGGGAATTTCACCAATACTTTCCCCAGCCAGGTTGGGTCGAACACGACGCCAACGAAATCTGGAATGCGGTGCAATCCGTCATTTCCGACGCCCTGATCGATTCCGACGTCCAACCCTATAAGGTCCGGGGGATCGGGATCACCAATCAGCGGGAAACCACGATTGTCTGGGACAAGAAGACCGGCGAACCCATCTATCACGCGGTGGTGTGGCAGTCTAAGCAGACCAGTGATCTGGCCGATCAACTGAAGGCCGATGGTTACACCGAGGCGATTCATGATAAGACCGGGTTGGTCATTGACTCCTACTTCTCCGCAACCAAGATTCGTTGGATCTTAGACCACGTTGAAGGGGCCCAGGAACGCGCTGAACGCGGCGAACTGTTATTTGGGACCATTGATACCTGGATTCTCTGGAAGCTCACAGGTGGCCGGGTCCACGCGACCGACTACACCAACGCCAGTCGGACCATGCTCTACAATATTCATGACCTTAAGTGGGACGACGATATCCTGAACTGGATGAATATTCCAGCCGCGATGTTGCCTGAGGTTCGTTCGTCCTCCGAAATTTACGGTTACACGGCCGGATACACCTTCTCTGGGGTTCAGGTGCCGATTGCCGGGATTGCTGGGGACCAACAGGCGGCCTTGTTTGGGCAAACAGCCTTTGACAAGGGGATGGTGAAGAACACCTATGGAACCGGGGCCTTCATCGTCATGAATACCGGCGAGGAGCCGACCTTATCGCACAACGGCCTGCTGACAACGATTGCCTATGGCCTGAACGGCAAGGTGACCTACGCGCTGGAAGGGTCAATCTTCGTGGCGGGGTCCGCCGTGCAGTGGCTACGTGACGGGATGCGGTTCTTCGAGCATGCCAGTGAGTCGGAGAAGATGGCAGTTGATGCCAAGACGACCGGCAATGTCTACGTGGTGCCGGCCTTTACCGGACTGGGTGCGCCTTACTGGAATCAGGAGACGCGGGGCGCGGTCTTTGGCCTGACGCGGGGCACCACGCGTGAACAATTCGTGCGGGCCACGGTGGAAGCCATCGCTTACCAGACGCGAGATGTTGTGGACACCATGACCAACGAGACCGGGCTGGATATTCAGTCACTGAGTGTCGATGGTGGTGCGGCCAACAACAACTTCCTGATGCAGTTCCAGGCGGACATCTTGGATACACCGATCAAACGGGCGGCCATCAACGAAACGACGGCACTGGGCGCGGCTTACCTTGCGGGGCTAGCGGTCGGTTTTTGGCCGGACATGGCTGCCATTCGGAAGATGCACGCCTTGCGGGATGAATTTACACCGCAGATGGCGGCCGACAAGCGCGAAAAATGTTACAAGGGGTGGCAAGCGGCCATCAAAGCGACGCAAGCCTTTGAAGATTAAGACATTGACGACGATCATTGACCGGAATGGGTTGGTGGTCGTTTTTGTTAGGGGGATGATGCTATGGCAATTGACTATTTACCGGTGATAAATACGCATTTTACTCTGTTTGGTGGTCATTTAGAAACAGTGCCAGCTGATTGGCTGTGGCCCGCTGAGGAACATCCAGCATTTGAACTCATGTATGTTCTTAACGGGCGACAACGAACGGTCACGGAGACCGGTGAGTTGGTGCTTAAGTCTGGTGAAATGACCATCATTCCAATTGAAACGCGACATACTAATGCAGCATTAGACCACCGGCCCATGACATACTTTTGTATGCATTTTAATTTGGATGATCCGGCCCTTCGTTATCTTTTAATCCGAGAGTATGCTGGACGTATAATTAGACCACGGGATGCACTCTATGGCCAGCTACGCCAGCAGACCGAACAATTGATTGCAATGATAGGTCCAGACTATAATTTGGCAGATCAATTGGACCTGCAGGTAGGAGTCATTGATATTATCATGACACTGGTGAAAGATCTGAAAGCCGCCGGAAAATTTACACCTCAAGCGGCTGATGTCGATCAATTTATGTTGTGTCACCAGTTAGCTAGCGATCTTAAGGCCCAACTGGATTATCAAGTTTATCATGCCGCAATACCCCAACAGCCTTCAGTGACGAAGATTATAGCCGATCACAATATTTCGCAAAGCTATGCCCTGAAGCTCTTTCAAAAATATTATCAGGAGTCACCTCAGCAATATCTGATTCGATTAAAATTAGCCACGTCAAAAGAATTATTGAGCCAACCACGAGCGCGCGTTAACGTGGTTTCAGCTAAGCTGGCATATACAGCACCTAGTCACTTTACCCGGGAATTTAAAAAACATTTTGGACAAACGCCGCGGGATTATATTCAAGGGTTAAAAGAGAAACGTACGAATTAGGGATAGTTCTATACGAATTATCCTCTTTTTTATGTTAAAAATTCAGATAGAATAGTTCTTGTAAGCGCTTTATGAACCCTTGACGAAGGATTTATTGATTTTAGTTGGGCTAAAGGAAAATTTGATTGTTTTCCGTCAAAATGATTAAGGAGTGTTTTTTAATGGCTGATGTTGTCATGAATCCAACTCAAGAAAAGAAGAAAATGCCTAAGCGTTTAGCCTGGGGACTACTCATTGGTTGCGTTAGCTGGATGGGACCCTATTCAGGGATGAACGGGACCTTATTACCAGCGAAAATCGGAATGTTAGATCCTATCAATAAAGTTAAGCTGGTTGCGACGTTTGCAGCAATTGCCATGATTGTTGCGATGTTTGCCAACTTAATTGAAGGCGCTTTATCTGACAGAACCCGTTCACGGTTTGGTAAACGAAAGCCTTGGATTATTGGGGGAACCATTGGTAGTGTGCTGATGTTCTTTGTTCTATCTTGGTCGCCGACAATTCCTATCCTATTGGTTACTTGGACGTTATATCAGTTAACGCTAAACGCGATTGTTGCCCCAATGGTTGCAATTATTGCAGATGCCATTGATCCAAAGTTTCGTGGAACAGTTTCATCGTTTTATGGGATTGGCATGTCGATCGGGGCATACGGGTCAGGGGTTGTTGCTTCACAATTCTTGGGTAAGATTAATATCGGGATTTGGGTTTTTGCACTGGTTCAAGTGATTCTCACAGGGATTGCAATGTTCTTAATTAAGGAACCTTCAAGTGCTGATGAGCCCAAGATTCCACTTAAAGGCAAAGAGTTACTAGCTTCATTTGCATTTCCTTTAAAGAATGCTCGAGATTTTTATTTGGCCTTACTGGGTAAGTTTTTAATGATGGTTGGGTCTTACATGATTACAGGGTATCAATTATACATTTTGACTGACTATATGCGTCTGAATCAATCGACAACTTCCAGAATGGTCGCAATTATCTCCGTAATCTTGATGACGACCGCCATTGTTTTTGGGGCTGTTTCAGGCCCAATCGCAGATAAAATTGGCCGATTAAAGATGCCAGTTGCTTTGGCGACCTTGATGATTGCTATTGCCGGTATTTTTCCATTCTTCGACGCCGCACCGTGGACGATGCTAGTTTATGCTGTTCTATCCGGTATTGGGAATGGTGCATACTTGGCTGTAGATCAAGCGTTAAATATTGCTGTTTTGCCTAATCCCAATACGGCAGCGAAGGATTTAGGTGTCATGAACTTGTCAGCAACGCTTGGACAGATCATGGGCCCAGTTACGGCTGGTGCCGTCATTTCAATGGCAGGTTACCGGATGATTTTTCCAGTCATGGCTATCATTTGTATTATTGGCTGCGTCATGATTATGTGTATTAAAAAAGTTAAATAAGAGGAGAAGTTAAAATGACTAAAATTAAAGGTGTTAATTTAGGTGGTTGGTTAGTACTTGAAAAATGGATGTCACCGCATCTATTTGACGGGGTACCTAGTGATGATGAATATTATCTGGCCCAAGATTTACCGACCCGTGAATATGAAACGCGAATTAAGATGCATCGGGCCGAATTCATTACTGAGGCGGACTTCATTAATATCGCCAGTCGAGGATTTAATGCTGTCAGAATTCCAGTTCCGTACTTCATATTTGGTGACCGTGCGCCTTTCGTTGGTTGTGTGGCAGAACTTGATCGTGCCTTTTCATGGGCAGAAGCGTATGGTTTAAAGATTCTCATTGACTTGCATACGGTTCCCGGTAGTCAAAACGGCTTTGATAATGGAGGTATTTCCGGTGTATGTACTTGGGCACAACAATCTCACGAAGTAGACTTTGCATTAAGCGTTCTTCAACGGCTAGCACAACGATACGGCCATCGTTCTGGTTTACTTGGTATTGAAGTCCTTAACGAACCGGCAACGGCAGGAATGTTTAAGTCGATGTCAACGCGTTATCAGCCGAGAGAACCGGAGCTAGCTAAAAATAATGCGCCAATTACTTTGGATTTTCTCTATGATTTCTACGTAAAAGCCTATGATGTTTTGAGAAAAGACTTGCCAGTTGAAAAGGCCATTTATTTCCACGATGGATTTGAGTTTGACGCTTGGCATGACTTTTTCGCCAATCATTCTTTTGAAAATGTTGTGTTAGATACGCATCAATATCTGATGATGGCGGAGCTGTCTGGAACACCGCAGACAGTTGACGACTATGTTAAAGTGATGCAGGAATTTGGTCAGAAGATTACGGTTGTTGCTAAGGAAGTGCCAGTTGTTACGGGTGAATTTTCACTTTTTAATTCATATACAGCGGGTATTGATACTAAGGGAGGAATTAACCCAACCCAAGAGGAAATGAAGGGAAAAGTGAACCGTCTAAGCAAGGATGATCTGATCCAAGCTTATCAAAAATTGTGGCGCGCTCAAGCAAGCGCTTGGAATAATGGCAGTGGCTACTTCTTTTGGACATATAAGTTAAACATAGATACGATTAACGAGCCAGCTTGGTATGGTTGGGATTCCTGGAGTGCTAGTCGTTCCTTGGACCAACATTGGATTGATCCTAAAGACTTATAGAGGGGATATTTTATTTATGACTGAAATTAAAAATCCTATCTTGCCTGGCTTCACACCAGACCCGTCAATTTTACGAGTTGGTGAAAATTATTATATTGCGACGTCAACATTTCACTGGAATCCCGGTATTCAGGTCTTTCATTCTAAGGATTTGGCCAATTGGACACTAATTGCTCATCCACTGGCTGATGTTCCAGAGGTAGATCTTCGTGGTACGATGACTCCCGGAGGTATCTGGGCACCTGATCTTTCTTATGATGCGCAGACTAAACGCTTTTGGATGACCTATAGCAAAATGAACAATCAAGATGGTCGAATGTTCGATGCCGACAATTATACCATGTCCGCAACGAGTATCATGGGGCCATGGAGCAAGCCAATTTACCTGAATTCGATTGGTTTTGACCCATCATTATTCCACGATGAGGATGGTCGGAAGTGGGTGGTTACCTTGGAATGGGAAACACGGCTTGGTTATCAACACCCCGGTGCAATTGTCCTCGAAGAATTTGACGCTAAACAACAAAAATTGGTTGGCGATCCTGTGCGAATTACGCGGGGAGGGACCGATCGAGGGGCTCAGGAAGCTCCACACTTGTATAAACATGAAGGTTACTATTACCTGATGACAGCTGAAGGTGGGACCGGCTATGGCCATGCAGTTGTCCTCCAACGGTCTAAAAAGATTACAGGCCCGTACGAGTCAGATCCTAAGAATCCCATCATCACTTCGACGCCATACTATTATTATCGCCGAAATGACCCCGATGCTAGTCGCCTTGATTTATATAATCCTGATGCACCTTTACAGAAAGCTGGTCATGGGTCCCTCGTGTCAACGCAAACTGGCGAATGGTACGTTGCTCATTTATCGGCTCGACCGTTACCCGGATTACATTCTATTCTTGGCCGTGAAACGTCTATTCAGAAGATGACTTGGACGGCTGATGGTTGGTTACGGATGGCTGATGGGAGTAACTTGGCTAAAGCGACAACACCGGGAATGAAGGGAGTTACACTCGATCAGGAACAACGTCCTTTTAATTTGGTTGATGATTTTGGTAAATCACAATTAGATTCTCACTGGTTAACACCGTACAGTCGACCTACTAAAGATTGGCTTAATTTGAACAATCAAGGGTTGCGCATGTGGGGACGACAATCGTTCTTCTCCCGGATGGATGTGTCATTGATGGCAACTGCTTTGACAAGTTTCCATGAAACGGCTACGACTCACGTAAAGTTTAAGCCAATTCATTTCTCACAATCGGCCGGGCTTGTGTTGTACTATGACAATCACAACTGGTTATTCGAGCGTCTGAGTTATGACGAAAACAATGATGTGACAGTATTGGATGTGGTCCAAGCTAAGAATGGTGAACGAACTGAACTTGAACCCGTTAAGATTCCTGTTGCCAGCTCTGCAGCCGAATTACGAGTAACTACTGACAACGATCGCGCGCAATTTTCTTGGCGAGAAAATGTCAATTCTAAATGGTCGTCGGTTGGTCGGTCTGTGGATATTAGCTATTTATCGGATGAAGATATTGATGGTTTTACTGGCCTGATGGTAGGAATTGGTACCTGGGATGCTTATCGTCGGGAGTCATACGCTGACTTTGGCTGGTTTATGACAGAAAATCAAAGTTAATTTATTGCCTTTCCAAGGATACAATTTCTTTTGGAAAGGCTTTTTGTATACTACATTTTGCGTAATTAAATTGAAATTTATGTAGAAATGGTAGAAAACTATCCGGTTTTTCGCTACTTCGAAGATATGGAAGCTGTTAAAGGCTAAACATCAGCTTATTGTAATAACCAACTGGTTTCTAAAAAGGTCTAAACACACAAAACCCACGACGATTGTTAAAGTCATCGTCACAAGTATAAATTTCGCGTTTAGGGTCAAAATTTTCACAAGGCGTAAATCTATGAGTTTAATGATTGATTGCGTTACAATTTAAGTAATTAAGGAGGAATCAGCGATGACAGTGTTTACGGATAAACAAAAAATACAGATTCTTGAGGATCTCGTGGCGATTCAGTCAGTCAATGATCATGAAACACAGGTGGCAACCTACCTTCAACGTTTATTAGCCGACCATGACATTCAGGCACAGTTGCAGCCATTGAGTGAGTCGCGTGCCAACTTGGTTGCTGAGATTGGGAGTGGCCATCCGCTCTTGTGCGTTTCCGGACATATGGATGTGGTTTCTCCGGGGGACGTGACGGCATGGCAGAGTGATCCCTTCAAGCTGACGGCCCGTGACGGCAAGCTATACGGACGCGGCATCACCGATATGAAAGCGGGACTAGCGGCACTGGTCATCGCGATGATTGAACTTCACGCGGCGGGCCGGCCGACCAAGGGGACGATTCGACTCATGGCCACCGTGGGTGAGGAAGTTGGGGAGACGGGCTCCGAAGCCTTCTATGAGGATGGCGCAATGCAAGATGTCGATGCCCTCCTGATTGGCGAACCAACCGGCTATCACATTTTCTCTGCACATAAGGGGTCAATGGACGTAAAGCTAACCTCACAGGGTAAGGCCGCCCACAGTTCCATGCCCGAGTTAGGACAAAATGCGATCGATCCGTTGTTGTCGCTACTGAGCCAAGCGAATGAAGCGTTCCGTAAGACCGACCGGGTAAATGCGACCTTGGGGGAACTAACCTTTAACACGACCGTCTTCAACGGTGGCAATCAAGTTAATTCGATTCCAGCTACGGCCACCGCCGAGTTAAACGTCCGGACGATTCCCGAATTCGATAACGCCAGCGTGACCCAGGTGCTCCAGCAGTTGGTTACCCAGGTCAATGAACAGGGCGGCCACGTGACAATGGATATCTACATGTCGCAGTCACCCGTCGAAGAGCCCAAGGATAATGTACTGAGTAATTTAGCCGCGACCATCGGGGCCAGCTACGCGGGTGCACCGATTCCCAAGCTAGCACTACCGGCCGTCACGGATGCCTCGAACTTACTGAAGGATAAGGGGAACAACTATCCATTTATCGTCTTTGGCCCCGGGAACGAAACGGCCCATCAGGTCGATGAGTACGTTGACCGTCAGATGTACCTGGACTTTACGGCCCTGTACCAAAAGTTGATGACGGCCTATCTAGGCGAGTAAGTCGCTAAGCCGTTGATATTTTGACTAGGTATCGTTAAAAGAGCAGCGCTGAGAAATCATTTTTGACTTCTCAGCGCTGCTCTTTAGGTGCTTATTTGATTAAGATTATTCCGCTAACTTTAAGTAATCCTGTAGATAGGTGGCCAGGCCATCGTGATCGTTATCCAGTGTCGTCATGTCATTGGCCAGTTGCTTAATGGGAGCCGTGGCATTTTGCATGGCTACGCCCCAGCCCGCGTAGTCGATCATGGCGGCATCGTTATGCTCGTCGCCAAAGGCAATGATGTTTTGCCGTTCTACGTGGTAGTGGTGGGCCAAGACCTCAACCCCAGTAGCCTTTTGAACGCCCTTAACGCCGAGTTCGACCACGGCATTAGGTCCCCCCCAAGGCGCCGCATCGATCACGTCACTGAAGTTGTGCTGCAGGTAACTTAAGAGATGATCTTGATGGCTACGATCCACGGCCACCGTTAAGCTGGTCGGGTTTTCACGCAAGGTCTTTTGATTAAGAATTTCATTGGATTGTAAGACCGTGGGGAAGAAGCCTACTTCCACGGGGTGTTGCCGAACGGCTAGGAAGAGATCCTTGCCCTCGGCGGCAATCATATTAATCCCGAGTTCTTCACGGTGCGCGAGGAGGTCAAAGGCAATTTCCTTGTTAAAGGTGTACTGGTATTCATTCGCCCATTGTTGGTGGGGGATGTGGCCCAGACTGCCATTAAAGTTGATCATGGGGCCATCCAGATTGAGTTCATCGTAAAAGTTTGCCGAAATACGGTTCGGCCGCCCGGTCACGATGCTGACGATGTGACCGGCTTCGCGGGCCTGAGTTAAAACGGCTTTCGTCTTAGCCGAAATCTTGGCGTCCGCATTTAAAGTGGTGCCATCCAAGTCGATGGCAATGAGTTTTCGTTCCAACAGAGAGCACCTCGCATTTTTTGAAATAAAGTAACCCTTACAATTTACCATAGTTTACGGTTCGTTGCACTCATTTCACCCGTCAACGGGGTAGTCCGCAACACGTGAAACGGGTATAATAGGCGAAGTAAATGGTATAAAAAGAGAATATGTATATAGCAATTATATGATTGTAACATGCAAAATGGAGGAATAACGGTGAATTTACCTGAAGACTTTATCACGAAATATCAACGACTTCTGGGTGCCGAAGCAGCTGACTTCTTGGCAAGTTTTGATCAGCCAAGTCTCAGTGGGTATCGGATCAATCCCGCCCACCACCAGGTCGCAACTAAATTGACTGAGGCACCGACTGTTCCCTATGAACCGCTGGGCCATTTTGGGACGGTCGGGGGCCGGACGCTGGCGCATCAGAGTGGCGCAGTCTACAGTCAGGAGCCCAGTGCGATGTTTGTGGGGGCCACGGCCGCACCACAGCCGGGTGACAAGGTGCTTGACTTATGTGCGGCTCCCGGTGGCAAGACCACGCATCTGGCCAGCTACCTTCGGGGAACCGGCTTACTGGTCACCAATGAGATCAACCGTAAACGAGTGAAGGTGTTGGCGGAAAACGTCGAACGGTTTGGTGTCAAATCTGCGGTCATCCTGAATGAATCGCCCGATCGGCTCAGTCCAGTCTTTCCGGACTACTTTGACAAGGTCTTAGTCGACGCACCGTGTTCCGGTGAGGGCATGTTCCGTAAGGATCCGGAAGCAATGTCCTACTGGTCACTGGATTACGTCGAGGAGTGTGCCACGCGGCAGCGCGAGATTCTGACGGAAGCCCTGAAGATGGTGAAACCGGGAGGACAACTCATCTATTCCACCTGTACCTTTGCACCGGAGGAAGACGAACAGATGATGGCGTGGGTGCTGAAGACCTTCCCCGAATTCCATCTGGTGCCGATTTCAAAAAGTGGGGGCGTCGTGGATGCACGGCCGGATTGGGCTGATGGTAATCCCGAATTAACCAAGGCTGCGCGGCTATTTCCCCATCTGATGGCCGGTGAAGGGCACTTCGTTGCGAAATTAGAACGGGTGGCGGGGGAATCGTCAGCCGCACATGGCCAGGCTAAGTTAGGCACGCCGTTGACGGGCGATCAGCGTAAGTTATGGCAAGCCTTTGCCCAACAAGTCTTGGGTGGCACGGATGCCACTCAGCTGGTTACCGTGAAGGATCAACTCTTCGCGGTGCCGGCAGACCTGCCTAACTTGAAGAAGTGCCACGTCTTCCGTCCCGGTCTACATCTGGGCACCTTCAAGAAGAATCGGTTTGAACCCGCCTATGCGCTGGCCCTAGCCAGTGATCCCCAGAACGTTAAGCAGACACTGGCAATCACGCGTGATCAGTGGCGTGCGTGGGTTCATGGCGAGACATTTACGCTGGATGAGGCCCCCAAAAAGGGCTGGTACCTCTTAACGTGTGCGGATCAACCCGTGGGCTTTGGCAAGGTTGTGGGCACGACGGTGAAGAATTTCTTCCCTAAGGGCCTGCGGTTTACGGTCTACGATACGGATGCCACCATCTAGGCGGTTCGCATAAAACTAAAGTGTGACAAAATCCCCAGTGATCATCATCTTGATTGTAAAATCAGGGTGCTCATCACTGGGGATTTTTCGCTTTTTGGCAGATGCAAAACGCGTTATTTCGGTAAACCACGTTGCTGACAATAAGCCGTTAGTTCAGGGGACAGGAGCAACTGTTTTTCCCGGAGCGCCGCCAAATTGCGGGTACCAAGTAAGGTCATAATCGTTTTCAAGCCGGTTTGCCAATCCAGAAGCATCTGGGTGGTGGTCGCCTCATCCGTCTTAATCAGGCTGTGTAGAATCTGACCGGCACTCCCCACGACAGACGCGCCCAGAGCCAACGCCTTTGCCGCATCGAGCGGTTGCCGGACGCCCCCGGTCGCAATGACGGTGAGCGCCGGAACCTGCCGTGCTTCGAAGAGTGATTCCACGGTCGACTGGCCCCAGCCCGCTAGATAGTCGAGCTCCTTTTCAGGCCGCCGGAAATTCTCAATCTGGGCGAAGTTTGTGCCGCCCCGACCGCCCAGATCGACGTACTGTACGCCCACGCCGGCCAACTGGGTCAGCGTTTCACGCGCCATGCCAAAGCCGACTTCCTTCACGATGACCGGAACATCGAGGGCGGCCACAATCTCACCGATTTCATCCAACCAGTGGAAGTCGCGGTCGCCTTCGGGCATGACCAGCTCCTGGGCGGCGTTGATGTGAATCTCTAGGGCATCGGCGGCCAGCATGTTGACCGCGGACCGGGCCTGAGCGACTGAGTGACCGGCCCCAATATTGGCGAAGACCAAGCCATCCGGATTGTTTTCTCGCAGGACGGTAAAGGTCGAAACGGCCTGGGCGTCCTTTAACGCGATACTCTGCGAGCCACTGGCGACGGGCATCCCCGTCGCCGCCGCCATTCGGCCGAGCATGGCGTTGACCTTGCCCGTCCGCGGACTACCGCCGGTCATGGCCTCAATCATCAGCGGTACCGGTAGCGTGAGCGGTCCGAGCTGCGTGTGCAGATCCACGTCGGCGTAAGCCATTTCTGGTAAGCCTTGGTGGACGAATCGCAGCTGATCGAATTGACTGGTGGCCGTAGGGTGATAAAATTTTTCAGCCAACGAAAGGTGTTCGTCCTTCCGATGGGCGTGCCGTGAGAGTTCTGCCATAGCGGTCTCCTTTTATTCAATCACGTGATGGACGTTTAACTTCAGGGGTTCGATGCCGCGGTGTTCCCATTCCTTTAACAAGCTGGCCAGATCTTTGGCCGCGTTGATAATGACGATCCCACAGTCGCCACCACCGGCACCAGAAGACTTAGCGGCCCCGCCGATGTGAACGGCGATATCGCACATGGTTTTGAGGAGTTTGGTTTCGATAGTCACGTGGCTGAGCCCGGCCAATTGGTTGAGCAGTTGCCGGTTGATGCCAATCTCCGTCTGAATGGCGTTCAGGTCTTGCGCGTGGAAGCCTGCGATCATGCGTTGCAGGCAGGCCTTGCTTTCCTGTAGAAAGGCGTGGTAGTCTTCACGACGCGTCGCCTTGAACAGAGCCACCTTATCCACTAAGTGGGACGTGGAGGCGGGGGTGCCGGTCCAGCCAATCATGAGGCGCAACGACTCGGGTGGCGTCAATAATTCAATTTGCAGGCCGGGCCAATCCATTTGGAGCAGGTCGGTCAAGCTGATCTCGTGACGTGCGGAGGCCAGCCAGTCGCGGTCAAACGCCTGGTAGGCGATCCAACCACCGTATACGGAAGCGGCAATGTCGCCCAACGAGCCATTCCCCTGGACGTCCAAGTGCGCGATGGCCGCCAACTTGAAGAGGCGATCCTTGGGCATGTCGATGTCGTAGAATTGGCACAGGGCCTTCACGGTCGCCACGGTAACGGCGGCCGAGGAGCCCAGCCCGTATTTCTTGCCATCGGCACTATCCAAATCGCTGTTCACGTTCAAGTGATAGATGGCCAGTGGCTTGCCCAGCGATTGGGCGTATTGTTCGGTCAACCGAATGGCCGATAAGATGTAGTGAAAGGGGTTATCCCGATTGTCAAAAACGAGCTCGCTTCCCTGGCGTTGCCAGTAAAGAGAGTTCTCTTGGTATTGTTTGGAGGCGATCCGGCCATAGTCATGGCTCGGGGTGATGGTCACGGTGACGAACTGGTTCAAGGCAACAATAATTGCCGGATAGCCCGGTTCGACCACGGCGTATTCGCCAGCAATATAGAGTTTTCCGGGTGCTTGCGCGGAAATCAAAAAATCAGGTCCCTTCTGTAACAGTTAATAGTTTTAATGATACTTGTAATCGATAAATAGAGGCATAAAGCTGTGGTGACCGTTTATAGCCCCTTAATCCAGAAACTGAATTCCCGGACCGGGGTGGGCAACGATCACGTTGGCTTGGCCAAACTGCTGGGCGAGGCGTTCTTGAATCGGCGTAACGTCGGCGGCTTGACAGAAAATCTTGAGATTGGGTCCGGCATCTAACGTGTAGTAGCAAGCCACGCCGCTATCCCGCAAGGATTTGACCGTTTGCATCGCCGCGAGGGTGTCCCCGTTAAAGTAGCTGTACGGGGGCCACGCGCTCAGGGTGAGGGCGTGCATCCGCATAGCGTTGGACTCCAGCGTCTCGCCCACGGTCGTAAAGTCTCGAGCAAGGATCGCCGGTTTGATGGCGGCCAGATCATCGGCCACAATCTGCTTCCAAGCCGGATAGAACGGCGAGGTGCTGACGCTGTTCTGCATACCCTGACGTGAGCTGACCTTTTTACGCTTAGGATCAAGCACGAGGGCGATCACGGCGATGGGCCAGTCCACATCCTCTTGTAAGGGAACGCCGTACGAACTGAGATCGTCGTGACCCGCGTGCCATTCCACGAACCCACCGAAGATGGACCGGGTGGCCGATCCCGACCCCCGCCGCGCTAAACGAGACAGGGCCGTGCGGTCGAGGGTCAGACCGGCTGCGCGGCTAGCCGCACCAGCTAACGCCGCAAAAGCGGAGGCTGAAGACGCGAGTCCCGCCGCGGTTGGGACATGATTCACGGATCTTACTCGCGCAAAAGAGGTGCGCGAAGCTTGCTGGCGCACCAGATCTAAGAAATTATGTACTTTGGTTGCCTGCTGGGCGGTGAGGCGGTCGCCGTTAACGGAGACTTCATCGGCAGCCAGGCTCGAATCGAACACGACCGTGGTGTCCGTGTAGAACTGATCCAGGGTGAGGGACAGACTTCCCGTTTGAGGGATAATGAGGTCGGTGTCGGCCTTACCCCAATATTTAACGAGTGCGATGTTGGTATGCGCTCTGGCGGTTATCGCGGCGTTCATGAGTGTTCCTCCTCTAGGTTAAAGGCTTCAATCCAGGTGGCTGTGGCGCCAGCAGTGACCAAACTGTCCTGGACGCGTTGGGTGGTTTTACGGTCGGGACATAGGGCGATGAGACACCCGCCCATACCGCCGCCGGTCAGCTTAGCGCCTAACGCGCCGTTAGCCGTGGCCACATGAATCAGGCGATCCAGTTCCGGCGAACTCACGCCCAGACCGTGTAATTGCGTCTGCGCGTCACTGATGATGGTTCCAAGCTGATTGAGATCTGGCTTGGCAAGCGCACTACGGGCAGCCACACTGAGTTGCCCCAAGGTGTGAATTTGGTCGTTTGTTTCGTCAGGCATGGTCGTTTTACGTCGGGCGACCGTGGCCACGGCTTTACCCGTTTGCCCCTTGATGCCGCTATCGGCGATAACCAGGTAGCCCTGTAAGGCAAAGGGAATCTGGGTGGTCTCCTGATGCGGAACGAACCAAATCGGGACGTCGGAACTGACCGTGGCGGCGTCGATGCCGCTGGGATTACCGTGCGTGATTTTCTCCGCGATTTCCGCGTTGGCTAATAAGACGTCTCGCGTCAATGGGCGGTCAAAAAAAGCGTACATGGCCCGAGTGATGGCCACGGCCACGGCCGCAGAGGAGCCCATGCCCCGTTCAGCTGGCAGGGCACTCGTAATGGTCATGTCAAAGGGAACCGCGTGTCCATCGAAACGGGTCAACAGGGTGTCAATCAGCTTCGCCACGCCCGCTAGATTCTGCCCCAGCTGGGAAATCGGTCCGTCAAAATAACGGCTATTTAGGTGTTGCCCCTGTGCGGTGGTCGTCATCGAAACGTTGGTGGTGACCGATGGCAACGTTAAGGCAATTGCCGGTTGACCGTACACCACGCTGTGATCACCGATGAGAATGATTTTGGCATTACTTTGTCCGCTTACCGTTCTACCCAAGGTTGCTCGCTCACTTTCTGCGTTAAATTTCCTACCAGAATATCATACTCTACTGATTCTCTTTGCGCTAGTTTTGCCGACTAAAATTCGTAATTCTACCAAAAATTAACCCTTTCTATAGAAAGTTTGGCGGAAAAACTGGTTTTTACCGCTAAATTGGTCTAGGGGAAATTGCACACAGGTGGTCCTATCTCTGATTCACTGATGTTGGGGCCACGTTTAACGGCCAAGTCAAGCGGGGGTTGCGTTGTCGCTGGTAGGACCGTCATCGTTAGCTATTTCGCCCATCAATCCGCCGCGAGACTCCGGGGGCGTTAGTGGTAGCGCCGGCCGCCTAAGTGGTGTATCATAGTGCCAGTTATTAACGCAATCGTGCAGAAATTGGTGAGCAAATTATGGATAAAGACACGGTTTACGCGGTGGTTGATATTGAGACGACCGGAACCAGTGTGACAGATGGCGACCGCATTATCCAGATTGGGTGCGTCTTCGTCCAGCACAACAAGATTATTAATCACTTTGAAACGGATGTGAATCCGTTGCGGGAGATTCCCGCCGGCATTTCACGTCTAACCGGTATTACGAATAAACGTGTGCGTCATGCACCGCTCTTTGATGACGTGGCGGCAACGTTGTACAGCCAGTTGGTCAATACGGTGTTTGTGGCCCACAACGTCAACTTTGATTTACCCTTTATTAACGCGGAGTTTGCTCGCGTGGGGTATCCGGAACTGACGATCGAGGGCTTAGACACGGTCTCATTGAGTCAGATCCTGTTGCCGACGGCCGCGAGCTTTCGGTTACGCGACCTGAGTCGGCTGTTTAACATCGAACACGATAATCCGCATTCGGCGGACAGTGATGCCAGTGCCACGGCAGAGCTGTTTATCTTTCTTTTCCGGCGGTTGCGGGCATTGCCATTGGTGACCCTACAGCAGATGATCGCGCTACATCCCGAGCTACCGCTACAGACGGCGGCGCTTTTTGACGTGGCGTTACGGCTCAATACGGCAAAGCCCCGCAAGTTACCGGATTACTTGTACATCAAGAATGGTTTAGCCTTGCGGCGGACGCCGGACTTGGCCGCGACCACGCTGGCCGAACCGACGAAGTACCCGAAGACAAAGAAGCAAAAACAAAAATTGATGCCGGATAACCTGGAATGGCGTCCGGAACAAGCTAAGATGATGAATTATATTTATAACAACTACGCCGCTAGCGACCAGCATCCCGTCAAACAGATGATTGTGGAGGCGCCAACAGGGATTGGCAAAAGTCTGGGGTACCTGTTGCCCATGGCCTATCTCAATCAGCAGGGGCGTCCCGTGGTGATCAGTACGGCGACCACGCTGTTACAGGAACAGTTACTGGATCAGACCGTGCCACTCTTGAATCAGATTGTGCCGTTTCAGATTAACGCGGTTCTGGTCAAGGGGAGTCGGCACTATCTGGATCTGCAAAAATTTGCCACCACATTAAAGGTGGCCGAGAGCTCCAAACAAACGCAATTGTTAAAATTACGATTGTTGGTCTGGCTCACCATGACGACGACGGGGGACCTGGACGAGTTGCATTTGGCCACTTACCGGGCGCCGTATTTCCAAGAGGTCATTCATGAGGGGGCCGTTCAGACCGACAATCCCTTCTATGACGATGACTTCTTGCGTCGCAGGGATCAGCGGATGGCGCAGGCCCAAGTGATTATCGTTAACCATGCTTACTTGAGCGAACACGCCCAGGAGCTGGGGGAACGGCTCGCTCGGCCCTACCTTGTGATCGACGAGGCCCAACACTTGGCCGAAAGCACCCTGCGCCAGCGCCGGACGCAGGTTAAGTTTGCACAGTTGACGAATGCCTTGCATCACATTCAACGAGATATTAATCGTGAAATTGGTCCGAGCTTACTGGGCCTCTTCGCGGGGGATACACAGGCGACCAACACCCTACACCGCGTGGTTCGACTCAGCGAGGAACTGGAAGCCACGTTGGATCAATTGGTTAACCAGTTGTTCTTGGCTTTTCTGGCCCGACAACGGGGGAATAATCAAAACCAGACAATTGAAAAGTTAATTCCAACCGAGGCACTCGATGCATTGCGGCCACAAACAGCCCCCCTGATTGCGACCGTGGGTAATGATACAACGGCGCTCTTAGCGGAGCTGGGGGCATTGCGTCAAAGCTTTGATCGCCAGCAGGACCGTTTCTCGGCGTCGGAACGCCACCTCTTCGCGCAGGTCGATACGCGGATCCATCAGTTTGACGAGGAAGTCGCCCAACTGCAGGACATCTTTGCCCAGGTAACCAAGACCCACACGGCCAGCCTATTTTGGGTCACGATTAACCACGTGGGCGACCGCAATAGCTTACAACTGGCCAGTGGGTTACTCGCCACCGAGGGCTTCTTACGGCGGCAGATCTATACGCACTTTCAGCCGGTCCTGTTAACGGGGGCCACGTTGTTTTCCTCGGGCCGGTCACAGTACGTGTTGGATCAGTTTGATCTGGATCGGGATGATACGGTGACCCACCGCATGCGGTCGAGCTTTGACTACAGTCAGCAGGCCCAGCTGTTCATTGCGGAATCCGGTCCCGAATTGAACCGGGTGACTCCGAGTGACTACGTGGTTTATTTGACCGCCGCGATTACGCAGATTGCGGGGGCTGTCGATAAGCAGACGTTGATCCTCTTCAATTCGCTAAGTGTCATTGAGCAGGTCTATCAACAGTTGGTGACGCAACCGGAGTTTGCCCAACGTGAGATTTTTGCGCAGGGGATTAGCGGCAGCCGAGAGCGGATTGCCAAGCGATTTGCGACGAGTCACGGGGCCATCCTGTTGGGGGCCGCGAGTTTTTGGGAGGGCATTGACCTTCCCGCCGAACAGTTGGAGCTCCTGATTGTGACCCGGTTACCGTTTGATTCGCCAGATCGGGTCTTCGTTAAGGCCGACTATGCCCGGCTGGAAGCGGCCGGAAAGAATCCGTTCTACAATGCGGCGCTTCCGGCGGCCACGCTGAAGCTTCGGCAGGGCGTTGGCCGGTTGATTCGGACGCCTACGGATCACGGAGCGATTGTGATCTTGGATCAACGACTGATTGAACGACACTATGGCCAAAGTATTTTGCGGGCTTTGCCAGCTGACTTACCACGAACAATCGGCGATGTGACGGCAATTTCCCAAGGATTGGTTAATTTTTTTGAAAAAAGACCAACCAATTCGCAGACGCCACCGGAAATTTGATATAATTGGGAAAGATTGAATTCTGACAAGGGAGTACGATGGAAAATTGATGAGACAACAATATCAACGGCGCCAGCGACCACACCACTGGGTGTTACTCAGTGTCTTAGTCGTGATCCTGGCGCTGTTGCTGGGGGCGGGCTACGTGATTAACAAGGCCACCAAGCCACTCAGCCAAGACCAAACGCGGGCCGAATCGGTCGCCAAAAAGTCTGGCCATCTGACCAGTACCAGTGGATTTTACTGGACCAATTTAGATACGACCTACTATACGGTTGCGGGTAAAAACAAGGCCAAACAGGCCGTTTATGCCATCGTGCCCAAGACTGGCAATAACGTCACGGTTTTGAAGCAAAGCGACGGGTTATCCCGCAATGCGGCGCTCCAGAAGGTGTGGCAGCACAACCCTAAGAAGGTGCTCTCCGCGGCCCTTAGTCTATTTAACGGTAAACCAGCTTGGCAGATTAGCTACCTCAACAAGAGTGGCAAGCTGTGTTACCTCACGTACCAATACAGCAACGGAAAAGTCTTGCAACAAATCGCTAACATTTAGTAGAGGAGGCAGGTCACATGCAGTTGTCACAACGGGCCTTGGCGGTCAGTCCATCGGCGACTTTAGCCACTGGTCAGCGCGCACAGGTACTTCAAGCACAGGGGGTCGACGTGATTAATCTCAGCGTTGGTCAACCCGACTACGCCACGCCGCAGTCGATTAAGGATGCGGCGGTGACGGCGATTCAAGCCGATCAGGTGAATGGCTATACGGCAACCGAGGGGGTCTTGCCCCTCCGCCGGGCCATTGCCGCAAATTTGGCGGCCCTGCACGGCGTGACCGTCGATCCGCAGCACGTGGTCGTGACGACCGGGGCCAAGATGGCCCTCTATGCGCTGTTTCAGGTACTCTTGAATCCTGGGGATGACGTGTTATTACCGGCGCCATACTGGGTGAGTTATAGCGAACAGGTCAAATTAGCGGGCGGGCGACCGATCGACGTTGCGCCCACGGCTTCTCTCAAGGTGACCCCCGAACAGCTTGCTGGTGCACTGACGTCGGCGACGAAGGCCATTGTGCTGAATTCGCCACAGAACCCCAGTGGGACGACGTACACCCGGGCCGAACTTCGCGCGATCGGCGAGTTTGCGGTTGCCCACGATTTGGTGATTGTCGCGGATGAGATCTACGGTGAACTCCTGTACGATGACGACCAGCCGGCACCGTCAATGCTAGGTATTTCGGCCGAAATTGATGCGCACACCGTGTTAATTAACGGGGTGTCCAAGACGTATGCCATGACGGGCTGGCGGATTGGTTATGCCGTGGCCAATGCCGAAATTACGGCGGCCCTGAAGACGGTACTGTCGCATATGACTGGGAATCCGGCGGCAGTGAGTCAGGCCGCTGCTACGGCCGCATTGACCGGTAGTCAGGCCTCCGTTGCTAAGATGAAGGCCGGATTCAAGGCGCGGCGGGATGTCATTTATCCCCAGTTGGCGGCCTTACCAGGGTTTGACCTCGTGAGACCGGCCGGGGCCTTTTACTTCTTTCCCGACGTGACGGCTGCGATGGCCCTGAAGCACGTGACGAGTACGGCGGCCTTTGTTGATTTGATCCTCAACGAAGCCCACGTGGCTACGGTCACGGGTGAGGCCTTTGGGTTACCGCAGCACATTCGGTTGAGTTATGCGACCGATTTAGACACGCTACAGACAGCGGTTGATCGGCTACGAGCCTTCATGACGGCTTAACTGGTGATTTTTAAATTGAAATGCAACATGAACAATTGAGACGATCGAGCTGCATTCTGCGGGTTCGGTCGTTTCTTGCCACTGGCCCAGTTTTACAGGCCGGTGGCGAACGAGAGACAGGGGGATTTTGAGATGGAAGAGTTTACCCAACGCTATATTCAGGCTGGTCAAACCAGTATTGCCAACTATTTGTTGGATCATTTCCGTGAGGTGGGGATGACGACCGACCAACTGTTGGTCTTCTTGCAGTTGCGCCGCTATATGGACCGTGGTCAGCAGATGCCCGAAGCGGATGTTTTGGCCGTGCATCTGGGCTGGGACAAACAGCAGGTCTATCAGGTGCTCCACGAATTGATCGCCAATAAGTTGATGACGATCACCAGTGTGCCAGATGGTCACGGGCAGAAACAAGACGCCTACGACTTTCGGTTGCTACTGGAAAAGCTGAGCCAACTAGCGGTACAGACGACTCAAAAAGAAGTGAAACAGGCCGCGACAAACGACCGGGCGACCGTTTTTAACCAGATTGAAACGGAATTCGGGCGGCCCCTTTCACCCCTGGAGATGGAGAGTATCAATCAGTGGTTGGACGATGATCACTACCGCCCCGAACTCATTCAGCTGGCGCTAAAAGAAGCGGTGCTCAGTCAGGCCTACAGTCTGAAGTACATGGACCGCATCCTGTTAAGCTGGGAAAAGAAGAACTTGAAGACCGCTGCTCAGGTGCAACGTGAAAAAGAGCGGCAGAATCCGCGTTCTAGCTCGAAACCAACGTCGACACCGGGCAACGATATCCCCGACGTTCCGATTTTTAAATTGACGGATAATTAGGACCTGTTGCGAAGCGCATGGTTTACTTTACGTAATGGCGTCTAGGCATTTTAAAAGCACTTAAGCAGATAAAAGATCCAGTGGCGCAATTTT
Source organism: Lactobacillus sp. HBUAS51381 (assembly GCF_012641095.1). Classification (GTDB taxonomy): domain Bacteria; phylum Bacillota; class Bacilli; order Lactobacillales; family Lactobacillaceae; genus Levilactobacillus. Next base: position 61,189 of record NZ_JAAVSC010000007.1, on the reverse strand, counting down.
TAGTGGCCACTGGATCTTTTGATTGGAACTATTTGACTAATTTAACGGCATGCTTCGTATAAACGACGTGCCAGCCCTTTGAAAGACCCGTCACGTGGGCAAATTTACCCTTATGACTGCGGAAGGTCATAATCGTAGCCCCATTTTTCAAACGACCAGCCGTTAACTTCAACGTACCGGCTAGCTGGGCATTCTTCTTAACGGCCAAACGGGCAGTCTTCGCTAGGGACAATTGACCGTTCTTGGCTTGTTGGTAGCGTCCCTTGATTGTGACCTTTTGAGCGCTCAGTTGAAGGGCACCGCGCTTGACTTGTACGTTACCCTTACCAGCAGCCGTGGCGGAGGCCAATCGTAACGTGCCACCCTTTACGCTCACGCCACCGGCATAAGTGTTGTCGCCACTCAATTGGAGTGAGCCACTACCAGCCTTGATTAATGATCCCTTACCGGAGATGTCGTTACGCCAATTATCTTGGGCATTGAAGCCGCCCTTAGCAGCGTTCATCTTCACCGTAACGGCGTCGTTGAACTTGCCATAACCACTGGCAGCAGAGAAGAGGTCTAAGCGGCCCCAGCCTTCGGCATCATCCATTAAAGGATAACCGGAAGGCATACCAGTCGTGAACAGAACATCGCGACGTTGCGTGTCCGTTAGATAAGGGAGACGAGTTGCAAGCAAAGCTTCGGCCCCCTTGGGAACGTGCATGTCAACATTGGGGTTCCCAATTTGCTTGAAGCCGTAAGTCATTCGGTAACGGTAGTCTTCACGGTTCTTTTGGTAGTCAGCGAAATCATCCTGGGCCGAGGCATCCTTGCTTCCTAGTAAATCAGCGGAATGTGCAGCGTCATAGGCCTTTTTCATCATGTCCTGGTTACTGAAATTATTCAAAGCTGAAGCGACAACGGCACTCCCCGCCATCCGGCCACCCATAACGGCAAGTGGCGAGTGACGTCCGGCGATGACACGGTCAAGTCCAATCTCGGAGGAACGCGTGAGGAGTTCTTGGAATCTTTCTGGGAACGCGTAAGCTAGTGACAGACCATCTTCAAAGCCTGTAGTGGTGTGGCCGCTAGCAAAGTCAAAATCAGTTGCGGGAGCCGCAGCCATAATTTTTGAAAGCGCGGGTAAGGGTTTAACGTCGGTACTCCAACGGTAGGGGCGTTTGTAGCGAACAACGCTTTTTACAATGCCGGTGTTGGAGTAGGCGGTGTAAGAATTGTGATTCATGAAGGCCACGATCGGTCCTAATTTGGCATTTTCATCGGCCCAATCAACGTGAGCGTGTTTTTGGTTGACCGGATCGGGTGTGTTTGGCATTTTGTGGAAAGGCGTTTGTGCGTTTGCGTTTTTGATAAATGCGGGTGCGTAAGGGCCAAGCGCGTTGATGACGCTATAGCGGAGATCTCGCCGGTCGGTTAAGTAGGAACGTTCTTCTTCTGCGGGTGTCCGGTTCTGGGTAATCTGTGCGGACTTGTCAATGTTTTCCTGCATTAACGCTTTATTCAGATTCTTGCCATCCGCGTAGTAGTTGGAAAATTCGGCAAGCATCCCAATCATTGGATTGTTGGCTGCCGTCTTATAGGTCGACACGTTTTGCTTGTATGTATCCATAAAGTAGCCATACACGGCCCGTTGCGGCGCTAATTGCGCGGTTGTGCTGGCTTGCGCCACGTTGGTTGCCATGGGAAGCGTTACGGCGACCAATGAGAGAATCGCGGCGGCTCGTTTAGTCCAGGTACGTTGTCTGATTTTCATAGAAATTCCTGCCTTTCACGTTGAAAGATATATTTTCATTCTGTGTTTCAATTTTCATCATACCCGACTTGAACCGTGATGTGGGCGGCTTCATCAAACCTATACGTGAACCATACCAAACCGATACACAACGATAAGCACGCTAATATTTAAGTATTGCAAGACTAATAATGACCTGTTTTCATTAATTTTTCAGTAAAAAAGGCCACATCGTTTTGAGGTAGTCCAATGCCGCTGACAGTCAACGTATGGCCGTCAAACTGGCAATTAGCTGTGCAGGCATAAACCCAATACATCAACCACTCCTGCCTGAAGTCAGCGATTTACCGGTTGGCTACCTTATGTTGTAAGGACATGGTAACTGGACCATCATTTTACGCAAGTCAATTCCACCTTTGTCCATGGAACTATGGTATCATATAAGACAATCAACACGTGCTTAAAATGCTTATAAATAATATTATAGGAGGATGTAGATGAGTAAAGAAGTTAGCCGGATACCGGATGCGATTTATGAACGAGGTTATGTCTATAATTTTCATTTTCACTTAATTTGGGTCACAAAGTATCGAAAGCCTATTTTTACGACGCCAAGTCTCGTTTCTGACATGAAGACAATTCTAACGCGAATTGCCCAACTGAATGAGGTCACCGTGGAAACGATGGCAGTCATGCCGGATCATGTTCATCTGTTAATCAGCTTCAAGCCCAAATACGCACCCACAAATATTGTCAAGGCCTTTAAGGGGGCCTCTGCACGACTATTTTTTGAGAAGCATCCCGCCACCAAGCAACAACTCTGGGGTGGGCATCTCTGGTCGAACAGTTATTACATGAGTACACTGGGTAATATGAGTCAGGCGGTTGTCGAAAAATACGTCGAGGACCAACTCACCAAGACGCCTCAGGAGAAGTAGTGACTGGCATTCCTTTCCGGATTGGAATCAAAATATTTCAGCCTTAGCTATCAGTGAGACTGTGACGGTAATTGGGCGATAAAAAGACAGTAAAAACCAGCGGTACATGACCTGTTGAGGGGCCATGCACCGCTGGTTTTGGGGTTTAGCTAACTAATTATTATCCTTATCCTGCGTGGTTGTCGCAGAGGAGGTGTTCGTGGAGCTGGAATTTGTGGTGTTATTATCGTCATTACCGTTGTTACCACCGCCAGTGGTTTGTTCCGTGCTGGAAGATTCCTTGCTGGAGCTGGATTGACTGGTTGACGAGGAGTTCGTCCGGTAACTACTGCTAGAGTTGGTCGTCACCTGACCGTTGCTACTGTAAGCCGAAGAACTCGTGGTATTGGTCGACCCGTACTGACTGGTTGACGTGGTATCGGAGACCGTTCCCGGATGACCGGTGACGTAGTACTCGGTCTTACCATTTTGAGTCGTCTCCGTGACCGTACTTGGCTTGGTCCAGTTGACGTTGGTACTCTTAGAAGCCAGATAACTCATCGTGTATTTATAGATCTCCTGAGCGATAGTCGTCTGAGTTTCACTGACGTAGTGGCCCGTCTGGAATTGCTTGTCGTAACCGGTCCACACGGAAACCGAATAGTTCTTGGTATATCCCGTGAACCAGGAGTCCATGGTGGCGCCGTCTGGGACCTTATCCGCATAATCATCAGGGTAGGAGTCTGTCCCGGTCTTTCCGGCTTGATACAGGCCAGAAATGGCGGCGGAGCGACCAGACCCGTTCTCGTTGGTCATGACATCTTTCATCATGTCGGTCAACATGAAGGCGGTCGCGGCGCTCATGGCTTTCTTCCCAGTAGAGACGTAGTTGTGGGCCTTGCCATCCTGCGTCACCACCTTGGATACCAGGTAAGGCTTGTAGTAGGTCCCACCATTAGCAAAGGCGGCATAAGCGGCGGCTTCCTGCTCGGTCGAGATGTACAGGCCAATCCCGTTTTGCAGGGTCAAGGTCTTGTCAAAGGACAGTCCCAAGCCATCGAGGAACGTTGTTGCCTTTTTGATCCCGACATTTTGGAGCGTTCGAATCGCTGGAATGTTCCGTGATTCGTAAAGTGCCTTACGCATGGTGATGGTGCCTTGATATTTTCTATCCCAGTCATACAGATTCTTGGTGGTTCCCGGATACGTAAACGCCGTATCCTTAACGGGTTCGTAGGTCGGATAGTTCAGATACTCAATGGCGGGTCCGTAGTCCATCAAGGGCTTAGCCGTCGAGGCACTGGACCGGTCGGTTTGCACGGCTCGGTTCAGACCAAACGTGACGTTCCCCGTCTTCCGGCCACCAATCATGGCGACAACTTTCCCGTTGTTGGGATCAACAATGGTTGAGCCGACCTGGAATTTGTTTGAAGGGAAGTTCACGTAGCTACTGCCGTTGACGATGTTATACAGCGTCTTTTGGGCGCCCATGTCGAGGTTCGTATAAACCTTGAGGCCACCGGTTGTGGTGTTATAGCCCTTGGCCTTCAGCTCGGCGTAGACTTGCTTTAAGTAAGCGTCAATCACCTTGGTGGTCTTGTGACTGGCAGTCGCCGTGGATTTGTGGGAAGAGGCCAGTCCAGTTTTAACACTGGTTGCCTTAGCCTGATCCGCTTGTGCCGTGGTAATGACGTTGTTTTTTGCCATGGCATCTAGGACGAGGTCCCGCCGCTTCTTGGCCAGATCCGGATAAGCAATGGGATCATAGTTCGTGGGGGACTGGGGCATGCCGGCCAACATCGCCAGCTGCGCCAGGTCGAGATTCTTCAGGTTCTTACCATAATAATACTGTGCGGCCGTCTGCATACCGTAGACGCCGTTCCCCATGTAGACCTTGTTGATGTAGTACTCAAGAATCTGGTCCTTGGAGAAATTGTGGTCGACCTTGAGCGCCAACCAGGCCTCCTGGGCCTTACGCTTGAGCGTTCGATCGGATGCCGCGGTGGAGAAGACGGAGAGCTTCACCAACTGCTGGGTCAGGGTACTGCCCCCTTGCATCCCTAGGGAAGAGCCGGTGACGTTTGCCAAAGCGGCCCCCACAATTCGGATGGGATCAACCCCGTTGTTCTTGTAGAAACGGCGGTCTTCGGTTGAGACCACCGCCTTTTTCAGGGCATCCGGGATGTTCTTAGATTTGACGTAGCTTCGGTTCTGCGCGCCCAACCGTGAGATGACGGTCCCGTTGGCATCGTAGACCCGCGTCGAGGCGTCACTGGAAAGGGCGGCCTGAGAAATCTTAGGGGCACTCTGCGCGTAGAAAAAGAACAGACCGGCACCAAAGAGAATCCCCAGGATCCCAATCGCGACGATGACGAAGAGTACCCGGCGAAAGGTTCGCCAGCCACTATGCGGCCGTTTAGGCCCACCGGATTTTCCGGTGGGTCTGACATTGCGTTCGGCATTGCGACTCATCCGGGTCTCTCTGCTTGAATTGTTACTAGACATGGTAATCTCCTTTGCGTTTAAACGTGTCAGCTACCGCTTCAGTAGTTGGTCCACGGCGTTAAGATAGGGCACCGGTAGTTGTAGCTGTGCGGTAATCTTGATACCACTAGCGGCAATTTCCGTGTAAGGAATGGATTTGCGTCCGCCGGTGGCTTGATCATCCCAAAAAGCAAATAGATCGGTGGCGGGGTACAGGTAGGTTTCTTGGCGATTGACGAATTTGATAATAGCAAAACAGATACCGCCTTGAACGATGCAGGCCCGCATGTGATCAATCTGATGTTGATGGAAGTTCTTGAGTGGAAACGACGCCTGATTCTTGGTCTCCTTGGCGTCAAAATCTAGGTAGTGTCCTTGGTAGACACCGTTGTAATCGGTCGTTGACGCGGTACTGAAGTAAGCTTCCTTGATGACCGCAGCACTCCGTTTAGGATAGTCGACCTTGACGATCTGGATGGGCGTCGGTTTCTTGTGGACGACGGCCAGACCGTGTGCTTGATAATAGGTATTACTTTGGTTCAGTTCCTCTTCCAGCGTCATACCCCGCTTACCGTAATTGGTGTAGTGGCTGGTAAATTTGGGCCCCGTAGAGGTTGCTGGCGCTTGGTAGGCATGCCCATTAGGATACCGAATAGTCATTGACTCCTCACTCCTTGCTGAAAGCTGGCTTTCATTTGTGGCCCAGTTATTGACATTATACCAAGCTGACCCGGAAATAAAAACTCCCAAACAAATTCTAAAGAAATGTTTTCTTTTTAAAATCACTTTTCCGGTAACGCCTAACCCCTTGATCGTACCCGGAAAACGGAACGGTGGGCCGCGGCAACTTTCGGAAATTGCCAGTCGTTTCACCGGTTGCTAGGGCGCTGGCGGGAGGGAGATGATGAGGAAAGTCGTTGTGGCCGCCCACGGTTAAGTGCGTTGCGGTTTGTAAGGTGGTCTACGCATCTTGCGCAACGAGGCCCACGATGGATCGAATCCGCCGGCTGGCGTTGACTAGCCGTAAGGAAGCTTTTTAAAAGTTATCACCGGCCTAGCTGTCAGCGCTTACAAAATGTGCTACGATAACTTTAAGTGTTTGCAATCATGAAGGGAGAATCGCTATGTCAATCTTAGTCAAGGATCGCCAGTTTCACCTGCAAACGGATCACACCAGCTACATTTTTCACGTGATGGCGAATGGGGAGTTGGGTCAACTGTATTACGGCCAGCGACTTCACGATCAACCGGCCTTTCCCGAGCTGGCGGTGCGGGAAGAGCACGGGGCCATTCCGGCGTGGCGGCTGGATCATCCCGACTTTCAGCCCGAAACGTTGAAACAGGAGTTTGCCAGTCTAGGCAAGGGGGACTACCGGGACCCGGCCTTTCAACTGACCGGTGCGGATGGTAGTCGGATCAGCGAGTTTCGCTATCGGGATTATCGCCTCCTGTCTGGAAAACAACGGCTACAAGACTTACCGTCTACGTTTGACGATTGCGATGACGATGCCCAGACCCTGATGATCACGTTGGGGGATGCCGTCACCGGGTTGACCATGACCTTGAGTTATGCGGTCTTTCCCCATCAAGACGTCATCGTTCGTAGTGCTAAATTTACCAATCAGGGACAGACGACGGTCATGGTGAACCGCGCCCTGAGCCTACAGCTGGACCTCCCGGATGCCAACTACGACCTCCTGCAGTTCTCCGGGAGTTGGGCGCGTGAACGCCACTTGATTCGTCAACGACTTCGTAGTGGGATTCAGAGCGTCGGTAGTCTGCGCGGGGCTTCCAGTCATCAACAGAATCCCGCGATCATTCTAGCACGGCCGGAGACAACCGAAGACCAGGGCGCGGCGTTGGGCGTCAACCTGGTGTACTCCGGTAATTTTCTGGATCAGGTGGAAGTTGACGCCTTTGGCACGGCCCGGGTCTTAAGCGGGATTAATCCGACTGAATTCGGCTGGCAGCTGGCGGTCGGTCAGAGTTTTCAAACGCCGGAAGCCGTCCTGAGTTACACCAGCGAGGGGTTGAACCAACTGAGCCAGCAGATGGGGACGTTCTATCAGCACCATTTGGTCAATCCCCGCTTCGCGCAGCAGCCACGGCCCGTGCTGATCAACAACTGGGAGGGCACGTACTTTGACTTTGATGAAGATAAATTACTGGCGATCGCCCGGGAATCCAAGCAGCTGGGGATTGAAATGTTTGTCTTGGACGATGGCTGGTTCGGTCACCGAGACGACGATACCACGTCGCTTGGGGACTGGGACGTCTACGCGGCCAAATTACCGAACGGCATCGCCCACTTAGCCGACCAAATTCACGCCATGGACCTCCAATTTGGTCTGTGGTTCGAGCCGGAAATGATCTCCATTGACAGCGACTTGTATCGCGCCCATCCCGACTGGACGGTCGGTGCACCCCACCGGGAAATGACCCCCGGACGGAATCAATTCGTTCTCGATATGGCTAATCCGGCAGTGGTGGATTACTTATATGATAAAATTAGTCACCTGATTCGTGCGGCGCATCTGGACTACATCAAGTGGGATATGAATCGCAATATCACGGAGGCGTTTAGCCCGACATTGCCGGCCGATCGGCAGGTGGAGTTTGCCCATCGTTATATGTTGGGCGTTTATCACCTCTACGCGCGGTTGACGACGACCTATCCTCAGGTGTTGTTTGAATCTTGTGCATCCGGTGGTGGTCGATTTGATCTGGGGATGATGGCCTATGCCCCGCAAGCGTGGGCCAGTGACGATACCGATGCCGTGGAGCGGCTCCGTATCCAATTTGGGACGTCCTATGGGTATCCCCTGGCGATGATGGGCGCGCACGTGTCCGCCGTACCAAACGATCAAACCGGTCGCGTCACGCCATTAGCGACGCGCGCGGCGGTGGCCTATTTCGGCGATCTGGGCTACGAACTTGACGTGACCAAGTGCTCGGCCGCCGAGAAGGCCGCCATCAAGGTCCAAGTGGCCTTCTACCAAGCCCACCGGGAACTGTTCCAGCAGGGGACGTTTTACCGGTTGGATAATCCCTTTAGGGGCTCCCGAAACGTTGGGAGTTGGCAAGTCGTCAGCGGTGATGGCCGCCACGCGATTGCGGCCCGTTATCAAATCCTGAATCAGCCCAATCCCGCCTATAACCGGCTCTATCTACGCGGGTTACAGGCGAGTCAGCGGTATCGCGTGGCCGGGGACACACACGTCTATTTCGGCGATGAGTTGATGCACGCGGGGCTCTTCATTCCCCATTTGTTGACGACCACGCAGGGCGTCGACGCCTCCGCCGACTTCAGTGCGCGGGTCTTTGTGATTGATGCGGTCGATTAGCAGTACGGTTCGGTTGCCGTCGTTAGAAATTTTCGCTACACTAGATAGATAGAGCCGTTAAAACGGTGGGTGGAACCAGCTTACTCGGGTCCCATCTCGGAAATCTAATCGCGGAGAACACCCGAAGTCAAGGCGTGTTGTCTCGGAAACGTAAAGAGGGGGTCATGCGGTGAGTCGACTGTGGTTAACGGGTTATCGGAGCTATGAATTAGGTGTGTTTGGCAATCAAGATCCCAAACTACTGGTCATTAAGGATACGCTGCGTAAATTATTGATCAATAAGGTAGAGTCTGGAACGGATTGGCTCATCACCGGTGGTCAACTGGGTGTTGAGCAGTGGGCCGCCGAGGTGGGGTTAACGCTCAAAAAGACGTATCCGGAGTTGAAAATTGCCATGATGACGCCGTTCGCGGAGTTCGGTGGTAACTGGAATGAGGGCAACCAGGCGCAATATGCCACCTTAGCCAGTCAAGTGGATTTTCACCAGTCGGTTAGTGAGCAACCCTATCATGGCCCCCAACAGTTAAGAAACTATCAAGAATTTATGCTGACCCATACGGATGAGGCAGTCATGGTATATGATTTAGAGGTCGAAGGAAAACCGAAGTATGATTATCGCGCCGTAACGCAGTTTCAGGAGCAGCATACTTATCCCTTAACACTCATCGATATGGATTGGCTACAAGAAAGTGCTAACGAATATCAAGAAAATTTAAATAATGGTTCCCAAATCGAATGAAAACTGGTATTATATTAATTGCCGGTTTGATAAGACAACGAGGTGTAAAGATCAATGGAAAACGTTAATTTCACTCCCAAGGAAATTTTGCAAAAGCAATTTCGACAAAAGATGCGTGGTTACGATCCAGATGACGTCGATAGTTTCTTAGACAACGTGATCAAGGACTACGACACCTTTGTTAAGGAAAATCAACGGCTTCAAGATGAAAATGAACGGTTATTGGCTAAGGTTGATGAACTCACGAAGCAAGTCCAAGTGGGTGGTAGTCAACGCCAAACGTCGACGACGAGCCAACCGGTTTCAAGTGCCACCAATATGGATATCTTGAAACGGTTGTCTAATCTGGAACGCCACGTTTTCGGCTCACAATTAGATAATGATCCAAACGAGTCACATCGTTTGTAGAATTATAAAGACTGGTGTAAATCCTGAGTAATCGCGGTCGGCTTTTGTCGGCTGAGGAAAGTCCATGCTCGCACAGACTGCGATGTCTGTAGTGTTCGTGCTCGGTGAAAAAATAAGCCGGGGGACGTTAGCAATAACGTTACGGCGGGAAAACACGGCTACGGCTTCGGCTATGCCCTAGTATCCCTGAAAAGTGCCACAGTGACGATACGTCTAGGGAAACCTAGACGGTGGAACGCGGTAAACCCCTCGAGCGGGCAACCCAAACTTTTGGTAGGGGCGCTTCACATATGGAAATGAACGAAATGTGGGGGGAGAGGAAACTCTCGAGATAGATGATTACTGCCAGTCAGCCGTTTGCCTGAAACGGTTGGGTGGTACAAAACATGGCTTACAGGGATTTACACCATGTCAGGTGGGTGGGAGCTTGCTCCCACCCTTTTTTTAGACAATTTTAACGGGTTAATCCCAAGGCCGCCGCGTTTGGTGGTAAACTGGTCGCAGATAGGTGGCCGGGAACGCGACGGCCATTCCTAAGAGACGATCGCAACGGTTGACGTAACCGTGATATGAGGAGGATGTTATGAAGAAATTTCATTTATACGCCGCAACGGCTAGTGGTATTGAGGCCCTAGCTGGTCGGGAATTACGAGACTTGGGCTACGATACGCAGGTGGAAAACGGGCGGGTCCGGTTTGACGGGACGGTCGAGGATATCTTGCGGGCCAACCTGTGGCTACGGACGGCCGACCGGGTGCGGATCATCGTGGCCGAATTTGACGCGGTGACCTTCGATGAACTGTTTGAAGCCACCAAGGCGGTTGCATGGGACGAGTTATTGCCGATGGATGCGGCCTTCCCGGTCGAAGGACGGTCCAAAAAATCACAGCTACATAGTGTACCGGATGCCCAGGCAATCGTGAAGAAGGCCGTGGCTACCAAATTGGCGGCCGTCTATCATCGGCGGACGCGGATGCCGGAAACAGGCGCCACGTATCCGTTGGAAGTCATGATAGACAAGGACCACGTGATGTTGACGCTGGATACCACCGGCCCAAGCCTCTTTAAGCGCGGCTACCGGGTCGGTAAGGGGGGCGCGCCCATCAAAGAAAATATGGCGGCGGCCCTGATTGCCCTGACCAGTTGGCACAAGGACATGCCTTTCTGGGATCCCGTCTGTGGGTCCGGAACGATTCCAATCGAGGCCGCTTTGATTGGCCGCAACCTCGCGCCGGGATTCAACCGAGACTTCACCTGTGAGAGCTGGGAGTGGGTGCCACAAGAATTGAGCGATAAGGTTCGTGACGAGGCCGATGCCAAAGCGGACTACGATACGCCGCTTCAGATTTTTGGAACCGATATTGACGAAAACATGGTTGCCATTGCCAAGAAGAACGCCGAAGAGGCCGGCCTGTCGCAGGATATTACGTTCCGGCAGCTCGCCGTGCAGGACTTCCAAACGGATCTGAAGCACGGGGTGATCGTTGCCAACCCACCTTATGGGGAACGGTTAAGCGATCAGGCCAGCGTGCGGGAGCTCTACAAGCAAATGGGACAGGTCTTTAAGCCGTATACCGACTGGTCCAAGTATATTCTGACGGCCGACCTGGAGTTCGAACACTTCTACGGTCAAAAGGCCACCAAAACGCGGAAACTCTACAACGGGGCGCTACGGACGGATTACTTCCAGTTCTGGGCGCAACGGCGACCACGACAACATAAGGGGTAATGAGTGGTGATTAAAGCAGATTGTATCTTTTGTCAAAAGACTGAGATTGTCCTCGAAAACGACCTGGCCAAGGCTTTCTGGGATATTCATCCGGTGCGAAAGGGTCATCTGTTGATTGTTCCCAAGCAACATTATGCCACGTACTTCGATGTGCCGGCGATTACTCGCCAGGCCATGGACGACCTGACGTTTCAAGCCAAGGCACTGTTGGATGAAAAATTCGCGCCGGCCGGCTACAACATCGGCATCAACGTCGATGCGGCCGCCGGGCAGACTGTGATGCACGCCCACATTCACCTGATTCCGCGGTACGTCGGGGATGTTAAGGATCCACGGGGGGGGATTCGCAAGATGATTCCTCACGCGGTCCGGCGATTAGGTTCGAAGCGAAAATAAGCGTAAACGAAATAAGAGTGATCAACCATCGTTAATCCTAATGATGGTTGGTCACTCTTTTGAACTTCACGTTTTGGGACACTGCAGCGGCTGTTGTAGGTCGGGTCGTTACGATTTAGGCGTTATGGCAATCCATATTTCGCTTTTGACATCAACACTACCGAACTGAGAAAAAGAAATTTCGGGCGCGTCAACCAGCTTGTACCTGGCGGCAGGTAACCACTCGCTGTAAATACGGCCCCAGGTCTCTTGGAGCTGCTGCGGGAAGGGTCCCTGATTAGGGAAGATGGCCCAGGTGTGGCTGGGAACCACCAACTGGGTCAAGTCGGCATAGGGATTTTCCTGAGTGGTGGCAAAGCCAATCAGATGGGTAAGTTGACCTTGTTCGGCTAATCGGGCGTCGTCAAAGGCGTAAGATGCGTTTAACACTTGATGGGGATAGAGATCACCTAGCGCGTGCATGTGGGTCCTTTGCAGTGGCGTGATGCTTTGTGCCAGCGTCTGGATGGTGGGGTTTTGCCCAGAAAACTGAAGAGGAATGCGCTTGGTGACGCCGACCAGGTTAAAGGCTGGTTTCTGTTCGATTTTGAAGTTCATGGGAATACCTCCTTTGATTTCAAGGTGAAATGAAAGTTTAGGAAAGGTCTTCTGCAAACCACTCTGACGGACTTCGGACGGGAGATAGCCGCTCCAGTCACGAAAAGCTCGGGAGAAGCCCTCGACAGATTGGTAGCCGTATTTAAAGGCCACGGTGGTGACGGCTTGGCCTTTGACCAAGTCAACGTTGGCTGCAGCCAATCGCCGGTTGCGGACGTAATCGTGGAGTGACATGCCAGCAATAAAAGAAAAGGTCCGGCGTAGATGATATTCTGACAGACCAAGCTGATAGGCAACGGTTGAAAACAAGATGTCATCTGTCAGGTGGTCTTCGATGTAGTCAATGAGTTTATTGAGTGTTTGCATGGGAATCCTCCTTCACTTCAAGAACAAGTCTATACGATAAGTCGCCGACGGACTTGATAATTGGCGGCCAAATTTAGTCGAACAGTAATCTTGTTAGTAGCTTTAGTGTACAACACCAGTAAGATAAGCAGGTGGCAAAATTTCTTGGCAAATGCTGGCAGTTAAAAGGACCTGAAACAAATTGTCCCAGGTCCGCTAAATATCGTTTTTACAAATAACGTTCCCGAATCGCTTGCGGAACGCGTTTGTCCTTTTCGTAGAAGACATCATCGCCGGGGGTAATGTCGCGCAACTTTCTAGCGGGATTGCCGACGACAATCGTGTTGGCGGCCACGTCTTTGGTCACGACGCTACCAGCCCCCACGACGGCGTTATCGCCAATAATGACGCCGGGTAGAATCGTGGCGTTAGCACCGATCCAGACGTTTTGGCCCAGCCGGATGGGGTGATTGAACTGCAACTTGTGGCGACGTAACTTAGGCGAAATCGGGTGTAGCGCGGTGGCAAACGTCACACCGGGGCCAACCATGCAGTCATCACCAATGTAAATATCGCCGTCGTCTACGAAATTACAGTTGAAATTGATGACGACGTTTTGGCCGAAATGAACATTATTCAAGCCGGAATTTGCGTAAATTGGTGGGATGACATAAAGATTTTTGCCATAGGTGCCAACCATGTCGTGTAGTAAGTGTTCGCGTGTTTGGAGACCAGCTGGTGTCTCGGCAGTGTTGTTAAAGTCTAAGATCTTTTGAACGAGAGTGTGTTGGTATACGATGAACTCGTCGTCCATACTGGCGTAGATCTCGCCTGAGTGAGTAAGTTGATTGAATTGGTCCTTTTTTTCTTGTGAAATCATGGCATAATGCTCCTTTAGTTTGTGGCTAACCGCAGATATTTTGCAGTCAACGAATTCTGACAAGTTAATAAATCAGCGGGGGTCCCCGCAAAGTTTAGATAGCCACCGCGTTCACCGCCGTGTGGGCCGAGGTCAATGACCCAATCGGCTTGACTGATGAGGTCTAAATTGTGTTCAATCAAGATGACGGTGTTTTGGTTGGCAACCAATTGGCGTAGTAGTCGTAGTAGAACTTGAACGTCATGGGGATGAAGGCCCGCACTGGGCTCATCCAAAACGTAAGTAGCCCCCTGTTTTTGTAATTCAGCGGCAATCTTGACTCGTTGGGTCTCGCCGCCAGACAGGGTGCTGGTTGGCTGGCCCAACGTGAGGTAGTCGAGATCGACATTGGTCAGTCCAGTCAATTTATCCGTAATTTTCGGAGTGTTGAAAAAGTTCAGAGCCTGGGCAATCGTCAAATCTAAGACCTGTTCAATCGTCTTACCCTGAAAACGATAGCTGAGTGCCTGGGGATTATAGCGGCGGCCTTGACATGCTTCGCAGGTGACTTCAACCGCGTCGGCAAAGGCCATGTCGTACTTGATGACGCCCTTACCATGACAGATGGGGCAGGCACCTTTGGCATTGAAGCTGAACCATGACGGCGAGACGCCATTGGCTTGGCCGAAGAGCTTTCTGATATCATCCATGACCCCCGTATACGTCGCGGGTGTTGAACGAATAGATGTGCCAATGGGCTGTTGGTTGATTGTGATTGTATCAGGGTATTGAGCCACAAATTCCTGGCTGACTAACGTACTTTTCCCAGAACCCGCAACGCCGGTTACCGCAGTCAGCACGTGCTTGGGAATCGTGACGTTGAGGTGCTTTAGGTTGTGCTGATGAGCATCGGTCACCAAATAGCTATCTTGCCACGGCAGCGGCGTCGAGTTCACGGTGAGTCGGCGACGTAACGCCTGGCCGGTTGGCGTTGGTAACTGCTGAATGTTTGCGACTGATCCTTGGTAGCTAATCTCACCGCCGTGGTCACCAGCTAATGGCCCAATATCAATAATCATATCGGCGATGCGCATAATCTGGGGGGCATGTTCGACGACCAGAACATTGTTATGGGCGTCGCGCAGCTGCTCTAGCATGGTTCCAATCTTGCGAATATCCGCGGGGTGGAGACCAGTCGTTGGTTCATCGAAGATATAGGTGATGTTATTGAGGCTCCCACCGAGGTTGCGGACGATTTTAAGCCGTTGTAACTCACCGCCAGACAAGGTGTTAGCGGGCCGGACCAATGGTAAATAGCCAATGCCGATGTCGGTCATACGCTGAAGCGTGGTGGTCAACTGGTTGACCAGGGAAATGCCGCGAGGGTCAGTGATATCAGTTAAGACGGCCAATAGCTGTTCAACGGTGAGGCGCATCATGTCGATGATATTATAGTCGTTAATTTTGGAGACTAAGGCCTTGGCATTTAGTCCGGTTCCCTGGCAGGCCGTGCAAGGGACGGTCGTGATATGTTGGGTGATTTCGGTGCGGAGCTTCTTAGCCAGCTTACCGATGTCACGATTGAGATACAGGCGCTTGAAGCGGGGGATAACGCCTTCGTAGTCAACCTGGTCAACGCGTCCTGAGGTGTTCGAGCGTATCTCAATCTTGCGTTCTTCTTGCGGACCGTCACGGAGGAATCGCCATTCGGCTGGTGTGAAGTCACACAACGGTTTGTTAGGATCCAATATGCCGTTGTCGGTATAAAGGGTGCTTTGCCAACCAGCGCTGAATTGGCTGAAGGTGATGGCGCCCTCAGCTAAACTCTTGGTCGTATCAAATAGACTGTCAACATTTAGATCTTGCCGTTTGCCTAGTCCAGTACAAACAGGGCACATGCCTGCCGGATGGTTTAAGGAATAAGCCATGGAGCCGCCAGCGCTGGGGTGACCAATTCGTGAGAACAACAGTCGCAATAGCGGTGCGGTATCCACAATAGTGCCGACCGTGGAACGCCTACTAGGTGTCGCGGCTCGCTGGCGAATAACAATGGCTGGGGTGAGGTTTTGAATCTGATCGACCTGGGGGCGCGTATAGTGGGGCATCTTGTTGCGAATGTATTGGGAGTAGGATGCTTGCCATTGACGCTGGCTCTCGACGGCTAGGGTGTCAAAGACCAATGAACTTTTACCGGAACCGGAGACGCCAGTGAAGACGACGATTTGATTCTTGGGGATGCTGAGCGTGACGTTTTTTAAATTGTGTTCGTGTGCGTTGATGATGTTGATGGAGTCTTCCGAGTGAATGGACATGATGATTAGCCTCCTATGCGATTTGTTGGGTCAATATGTGATATTATAGTGACATGAATAACGGAATAAAAGCCACATTTGCGTAGAACAATGTCACTATCGTATCAAGTTCGTTCAGGAGGATGTTATGACCCAGAAAAAGTTGATTCAGCTAGAAAGTGATTTGCGCGAACACATTACCTATGATAATCATATTATCCCCTTATCGATTTGCGTGGATCACTTCGATGACTACTATCAACGGGAATGGGACTGTCACTGGCATGAAGAGTATGAATTTGGGGTAGTCACACAGGGGATTTTGCGGTATACGCTTTACGGAGGGCCAAATGGTTCGCAAGACGTGGTGCTGCATCCAGGGGAAGGCATCTTCATCAACGCGAATGTTTTGCATAGCGCTAAGGCTTTGGCGGCTAATACGGTCATTGACTGTTTTGTGTTATCGAAGGTTATTTTTAAGTTGAAATTGTTTGATGCCTTCGGTGAACAAGTTCTGGAACCAATTGCCCAATCGGGGCTGTACTTTTTATTCCTAAAACTGAATGATCCGCAGAAACGGGAGATTATCACCAGTATTCAAAAACTTTGTGCGCTCCCAGAAGATGGAATCGCTTATGAATTACAAGGGCTAGAGTTAGCCATGCACATTTGGCGCCACCTCATTACTGCGGTCCAATTGTATCCTGAGACTGCTGAGCTAGTTGGTGCAACCAAGACGGATCGACAACTAAAACTGATTATTCGCTTCGTACACGAGAACTATCGGCGAGAAATTTTGGTTGACGAATTGGCCCAGCAGGCTCTTATTAGCCGTGCAGAATGCTTTCGGATTTTTAAAAAGATGTTACATAAAACACCGATGCAATATGTGACCGATTATCGGATGTCAATGGCTACAATGCTCCTGGCGGATACGCAACGGACGCTGGCGGATATTGCCGTCTCCTGTGGGTTCAAAACGGCCAGCTACTTTGGACGAAAATTTCGGGAACGTTTTGAAATGACCCCCCGGCAATACCAAACGAAAATGGCTCAGGGAAACTTGCAACATGGAGAACCTGGGTTTGATTCGTAGGTCGTTTTAAAATATAAGAAAACATAACATTGCTTACAAATCTTAATGTTTTCATGAAAGCACTTGCCTCTCAACCGCTTCGTTCGTTCACGGTTACGTGCGGCTGATTTTTTTGATCCTTATTAAAAATATATGTAAGGAAAGATAACATAGTAATCCGGCTTAGCGGGACCTCTTCTAGACCAAATCGCTTGATTGGGGACGTTAGTAAGTCAAAACGGCAAACAATAGGCTGTTCTAACCCCAAAGGTGGACGTAGACCATTTTCAATGTTAGAATTTGTGACATTAAGAGATGAAGAGGGCGTTGCACATGAATCTTGCGAACACCGCGTTTGTTTTAGTTGCTAGTATCCTGGTCTTGTTTATGACACCGGGGTTGGCCTTTTTCTACGGGGGCTTGGTCTCCGAGAAAAACGTCGTCAACACCATGTTGTCGGTCTTTATTATGACCGGCGTGGCCGTTTTATTGTGGATCTTTCTAGGCTATAGTATGGCCTTTTCTGGAAATGTTGCCGGTATTGTGGGGGATCTCCATCACGTCTTTATGGCGGGCGTCAACCTTGCCAGTCTAACGGCAAGCCATATTCCAGTGGGGGTCTACTCCCTGTTTCAAATGATGTTTGCCATCATCACGCCAGCCTTGTTTGTGGGCGCGGTCGTTGGTCGGATTCGATTCAAGTTTCTGCTTATTTTCCTGGTGGTTTGGTCCATCTTCATTTACTATCCGATGGTTCACTTAGTCTGGAGTCCACTGGGCTGGTTGGCTAAGCTGGGCGTCTTAGACTTTGCCGGTGGGACGGTGGTTCACATCAATGCGGGCGTGACAGCACTGGTTCTGTCCGCTTGGCTGGGACCGCGGTTGACCGGTAACCGGGACAATCCGCACTACAATTTGCCGTGGGTCTTGTTAGGAACGGCGATCTTATGGATCGGCTGGTACGGCTTCAACGCTGGGAGCGCTTTAGCCGTGAACGTTGTCGCGGCTCAAGCGGCGATTACCACGACTGTAGCCACGGCCATGGCGATGGTGACCTGGATGTTTCTGGATATCTGGACCACGGGTAAACCGACACTGGTTGGTGTTTGTACGGGAACGCTGTGCGGGCTGGTTGCGATTACACCAGCGGCTGGCTATGTGACGGTCATGGGTTCCGTAGCGATTGGCCTCATTGCCACGTGCACCAGTTACGCGTTCATTCGCCTATTAAAGCCGCGTTTGGGCGTGGACGATGCGTTGGATGCTTTTGGCTGTCACGGCGTTAGTGGGATCGTTGGCAGTATCTTGACCGGGGTCTTTGCGACCAGGACGGTTAACCCGACGATTGCCGAAAATGGGTTGGCCTACGGTGGTGGCTGGCATCTGTTAGGGATTCAAATCCTAGCTACTGGCTTCACGATTCTATTCGTGGCCGCCATGGGGTGCCTCCTGATCGTGGTCTTGCGTCGGTTCATGCCGATGCGGGTTACGGCCGGAGAAGAAGAGCTGGGCTTGGACCAAGGCGAACACGGCGAACAGGCCGACTATGCCGTTGGGCTAAGCGAACGGTTAATGGCGAGTCAGTCCGATCAAGAACGGTACGCCACGGAATTTCGGGGTCAGCTCCAGCACCTGGAGCATCCACTCCCGAATCATGGAAATGGCCGCTGAGTAAGGCGGTTGGCAAAAGTTAGTGACTTTATTAAGCTTGGTCAAAGTCGTTGTTGTTCATGTGAGAACCTGCTAAACTGAGCATGTGGTTAGGGGCCACAAGATTACTTTAGCTTAAGGGGGAGCAATATGAAAAAAGACACGATTATCTTGTCAGTCTTGGTCGTCTTTGCAGTGGGCTTCTTGAGCCTAGTGCTGGTGTTAATGAAGTCACCAATGTGGATCGCCTTTCCAGCCATCTTTGGCGGATTGGGTCTGGTCTGCTACGGGATTGATGATTTGATGGTAAAATTTAAAAATCGTGACCATGAAGGCCGCGAAGCTTAATGAAGCAAAGAAAGAGGCCAGAGAGCCTCTTTTTTTTGACCTTTACAGTCTCCGTGGCGGCTTGCTAAAATGGAAATTGTAAAGGCGATGAATGCGCGTGAAAGCAAAAGAATTAAATCGAGTGGCCGACGGTGGCGATTACCTCAAGATTGTGGCCTGTACGGCGGTCATGCTCCAATCCGTCCTGGGATTTGCCTGGGACTTACCCCGGGTGGTGGCGCTCCGGCCGATCCTGTCGGGGGTGTATCTGGCCGTGAAATTCACGGCCCCCGCCTTTATCTGTGGGATTTTACTCACGACGATGCGGACCACGGTCGATCAGCAACCGCGGTATGGTCGCTACTTAAGGCGTCAGTGGTCGGCGCTGTTTTTACCGACCATCTGCTGGACGCTGGCCTACCTGCTGATTTTTCCGGGCTTGCAGCAACACCACCCTTACCAAGACCTACTGCAGTTCGGTTGGCAATTTGTAAATGGGAATGCTGCGCCACATCTGTGGTATAACACGATGATGCTGCAAATGATTTTTCTGATGCCCGTATTCTGGGCAATTCGCCGGTGGCTACGTGGCAACCGCGCTGCCTGGGGAATTTTCGGTGTGACCGCAGTGGGGGACTTGCTGTGGATTGTCTGGTATCGCCTGATGGTTTACCCCACATCACGGTTTACCGGCTGGTATCTGCTGGACCGGGTATTTCTGGGTTTTGTACTTTATGCAATCCTAGGAATCTTGGCCTGGTACGGGTGGCCTGCGATTCAGCGTTACCTGCAGCGTTGGTGGGCCATGAGTGTTGTCGTTGCCGTGGGCGCATTGATTGTTCAGCAACGCGCCTTACTGGCATGGCGGCTACCACTTGATTTGGGCCACACCAGCTACTATTTACCGGCGACGGTGGTGTATGACTTAGCGGTGATTGGCCTTATCCTAGCGTTAGCTGGCCGCCAACAGACGCGTCATTCGCGCGTGCTGCCGGTGATTCATCGATTGGCGGGCTATGCGTACCCGTCCTATTTGGCCAATGTGTTCTGGCTTCAGGTCATTTGGCGATTGGGCGGGGCGACGGTGACCGGCGCCCACCCCGTGCTGGGGATTGTGGCGTGTTACCTACTGACGTGGATCTGGTCGTTTGGTTTTACGGCGGGACTCACGAAGCTTTTAAATTGGAGGAAGAGATCATGACGAGAACGCAACCGGTAGAATTGGTCACAATGATTATGGTGACGGACCCCGCGACTGGCCGAGTCCTGGTGGAAGACAAGGTGAACGTGCCCTGGAAGGCGGGCCATAGCTTTCCTGGTGGCCACGTCGAGGTGGGCGAAAGCTGTGCGACCGCGGCGATCCGGGAGGTCTTTGAGGAAACGGGGCTGACGTTAGCCACCGTGGACTTCTGTGGCACCTGCGAATGGTTTTCGGCCGATCGTCAACAGCGCAAGTTGGGTCTGCTCTACCGGGGCGACCAATTTACGGGGACCATTAAGTCAAGTGAGGAAGGGCCCATCTACTGGCTCGACCCGGCTGAACTGACCGTTGAGAATAGTGCGGAGAGCCTGTTGACGTTGCTCGAAGTTTTTCGACGTGAGACGGCTGCGGTCGTGAGTGACGGCTGGAATGGCCCATTGCGCCCCGATCGCGGCTAACTAGTGTTTGAGCTGAAAGCGGGTCTCGCGGAACCGGCTTGAAGCGAAAAAACGGTTAAGAAATGACGACATTGCGCCGGCTATTTCCACAGGAGACTGAGCTACATACGACCGCTGCTCTTCCGGGGTGGATAGGATACGTTAAATTAAAAAAACTCGCTGCTAAAATTTAGCGGCGAGTTTTTTTAAGCAAATAACGTGACCAGAATATCCCACGTCATGTGAATAATGATGCCGGGCCATAACGAGCGACTCTTGGCATATAGCCAACCGAAGAGGGCCCCGAGCGCGGCTACGGTGATGAGATTGCCAACCCAGGCGGCAGGGCTCATCGCCGGGATGGTCGTTAGGTAACGAGGAATGTGGAGGCTGGCAAAGGCCAGCGCTTGAATCGTATTGGCCTGTGTGAGGCTGAACTTCTTTAGTAAAACATTGAGGAAGTAACCACGGAAGACAAATTCCTCGGTCACGCCAACGACCAGAAAGTAACGGCCCCAGTACTCTGGAATAAAGGTGGGACTGATGCGCAGGCCGTGATGGCTGATCCAGAATTCGACCAAGAGATAAACGACAATCACAGTCCAGACAATGTAGCCGGTTGTGAAACGCCAGCTGGGGCGCCATTGCGCGCGCGGGCTGACGGCCAACGCCTCAGGCTGGACGCGGTGCAACAACCAGAGCGCACCACCCACCCAGACGATGAGCTTGATGGCGTCGAGTGCCAGTTCTTCTGGCCATCCGGTAAGGTGATGTTCGATCGGGGAATTGAGGACTAGCTGAACGACTAGCCAGATAACCCAAAAGATAAGGAATTGGCGTGTAAGACGGCGGGTAGATATGGTTCGGGACATAGACGGCACTCTTTTCTGAATAAAGTTTTATCCCTATTATAGAACTTTTGCGGGGACCTGCGTGTAAAGCTTCTGTAAGGATTTCGGTGAACGAATCGATGTTTCTAATGTTTACTTTTGATGTTAACGGTGATAACATATTAATGTAATCAGTGATAACATTAAGCTTGAGGAGGAGATTAGTCATGACGGAACAACCGTATCATCGCCAACATCTAGCGGCGGCCATTGCCCAGCAGGCTCGCCAGCAATTGGAAGAGCGGGGGGCGGATCAGCTATCCCTGCGTCAAATTGCCCGTTTTCTCGCCGTGACACCGGCCGCCGTTTACCGGCACTACCCGGACAAGGCGGCCCTGTTGGCCCAACTACGATCGGACATTCAAGATGAACTCACAGCGGCCCTGCGTGCTGACGTCTTGGCATCGGCCGACGCCGCCACGATGCTACAGCGTATGGTCACCAACCTCTTGAATTATGCCACAGCCCATCCCCGGGCAATCGCCTTTATTCTGACGGCCCCATTACCGGTACCCCAGAGCCTAAAAACGGTGGTCACCCTGTTAGTGGCCCAACGGCAGTTGTCGGTGCCGGTGGAACAGGCCGTTTTGGCACTGTGGACCTTTCTATTGGGGGCACTATTACGTTTACCCACTGCGGAAGTTGATGCCGAGTGGGTAAGCGCCCAATTGATGAAATTGCTGGCAGAGTGACATTGCTGGGCACAGGTCCAATGACTTTTAGTAAAAAGAAAAAGGCTGAGTAAATGTTTTAGTTAATAATTTTACTCAGCTAGATTTTAGACCAGTTTAGAAAACGGTTAACCAGTGAGTAGGCTTGACCTTGGCCGTTCACTAATCAAGAGATAAGTCAAGCGACTAGCTGAAGAATTACTTTACTTCCTAAAAGTAAGTGATACACTGGTAAACAACATCAGAAGTTAACGATAACGAAATGAAATGAGGCTATTTAATATGAAAACAGAATTTCTTAAACTCGCTAAGCAACGTCGTAGTATCTATGCGCTGGGGCGCAACGTCTCCTTCTCACAGGATGAATTGGTCGATCTGATTAAGGCTAACATTAAGCAGGGACCGTCTTCCTTTAACAATCAGACGACCCGGGCCATCATCCTATTCGGGGAGTCCCACGAGAAGCTCTGGGACATCGTGGCCGCATCCTTACGCAAGGTCGTTAAGGACGATGCCGCCTTTGCCAAGACCCAGGGCAAAATCAACGGGTTCAAGGCGGCCTTTGGAACGGTTCTGTTCTTTACCGAGACTCAGACGGTAAAGGAATTCGAGGAAAACTTCCCATTGTATGCGGACAACTTCCAAGACTGGTCCGAACAGTCCCAAGGAAACGCCCAATACGCCGTATGGACGTCACTGGCCGAAAATGGCTTGGGCGCGAACCTTCAACACTACAACCCGCTGATCGACGATGCCGTGCGGGCCGCCTTCGACGTGCCGGCTAGCTGGCGGTTACGGGCCGAAATGGACTTCGGTTCCATCGAGGCACCGGCCGGCGATAAGGATTACCTGGACGATAGCGAACGGTTCCGGGTATTCAAGTAAGCTACTGGATTTTAAACGGGTTCATAAAAAGCTCAGGGTTAGGCAAGTCGTCTAATTCCTGAGCTTTTTGGGTTCTGAATGGAAATTGATGGTGATCGTTACGACGCCCACCACACGGTTCAAAAATAAAGGATGGCGTAAATGCTTGCCAGCCCCAAGACCTCATAAATAAAAATCAACATGACAGCTTGATAGGTGAGGAGAAAAGCGCGCAGATGGGGGATTCGGCGGAAGAGCAGATCGTGTTGGCGATAAACCTTGCGTAACCGTGAATCAAGCGTGAAATGAATCCCGGCGGCACTGGTGACGCAGATGGCGAGAAGCGCGATCAAGACGAGTACACCGGTGGTTGAACCGAGATTAGGCAGAAAGGCCAACCATAAGAAGGGCAACAGGATTGCGGCCAGCATGGCCATAGTTAAGATCAGCCGCCACCGTCGAGATTGATCGGCGAGTCGCTGCACCGCAGGATGGGTCTGATGAAAGTGTTCGAGTTTGATGACGTGTTGCGCTTGATCGGTGAGTGTTTTTCCCTTTGAAATGCGGTAGATCACCACGAGGTAGGCTATCGCCAAAAGAACCAAGATTACCGCTGAAGCATAGAAAATATGGATAAAAGTCAGCATGAGTACGCCTCCAAGATGATATGGGTTAAATGATACACTAGCTACAGAAGGATATGTGGCAGAGCCAATGGCGACAAAGACAGCTTCTGATGGCGCTACCGGTAGGGTATTCTGGGGGCTCGTCAGCTTAAAAACGTGCGCCCCAGATTAACTAGGCGTTATCCCCAGCAAGGTATGCTAAAATGAGAGCTAGTTAAAACTGTCTTGATTAGGAGGTCAAGTTGCATGCAAAAGAGAATTGCCATTATCGGTGGCGGGATCGTTGGTGCCACTGCGGCTTATTATTTGAGTAAATTACCGGGTAGTGAAAAGGTGAAGGTTACCCTGTTTGATGACGGCGTCGGACAGGCGTCTAAAGCCGCCGCGGGCATCATTTCACCGTGGCTCTCCAAGCGCCGGAACCAGCAGTGGTATCGGCTTGCCAAGGCGGGAGCCGACCTTTATCCCGAGTTGATTCATGACGCGCGGTTGGGAACGGCGGTCTATCAGCAGACCGGGACCATTGTGACGCGTGAGGACGAGGCCGACTTGGAAACGTTGCTTGCTTTGGCTCAGGATCGCCGCAAGACGGCCGCTGCCATGGGCGAAGTTCACGCGCTGACCGCCCAAGAAGTACAGGCGCAAGTGCCCCTGTTGACGGCACCACAACCTGGGATCCTGATTACCGGTGGGGCTCGGGTCGATGGCGCGGCACTGGTTGCGGGGTTATTGGACCTGGCCAGTCAGCGTAACCTCAAGGTCAGTCATGAACGTGTGAAGTTAAACGCGCAGGGACAGGTTCTGACGTCTCTGGGTGCGCGTCAGTTCGATCGCGTGATCATTGCGGCCGGTGCTTGGCTAAAGGAACTCATCGCGCCGCTAGGAATCGTCGCGGACGTGCGACCACAGAAGGGTCAGCTCATCGAATTGGCGGTCAAAGACTATCCGTTACAGGAACACATGCCGGTCGTCATGCCGGAGGGCGAACGTGACTTTGTGCCATTTGGTCACGGCAAGCTCATTGTCGGCGCCACCCATGAAAACGATGGTAAGTTTGATCTTAGCGTCAATCCCGAGGTCACGGCGGATCTGTTGGCGAGTGCCCAACGATTGGTTAGCGGCATTACGGCTGATAGCCTGACCGGCGTACGAGTCGGCACGCGGGCCTATACCGACGACTTTGCGCCGTTCTTTGGTCTGGTTCCGGACCATGAGGACTTCTTAGTGGCCTCCGGGCTGGGCTCGTCGGGGCTAACCACCGGACCACAGATTGGCAAGTTCTTGGCCGGTTCGGCGCTGTACGGCGGGACCCCCGATTGGAGTCAATACGAGAAGCCTTTGACGACTTATCTGGCGTCTTCGGCCGAATGAAGCGCCTGATTGGCCAAGGTGTGGGCCCCCTGGTTTTGCTTTTCGGGAACCCACTGCGTGAGCACCAATTGAAAGGGTGCTTGGGCGGCCAGTAAGGCATCAACGGCGGATTGGTAATGTTTTGCATAATGTTTGGTTAAACTATCGTTGACAATCTGGCTATCGGTATAGAATAGAACGGTGGTCGTGGCACAGTCGGCGCCTACCAGCTTAGCCAACTCGAGAAATCCCAACCGGGCGACCTCAAATTCGGCGGCATGGTTGTTGGTGGCGGTCAGCATCTGCTTGAGCTGGGTCTGTTCGTGATCGTGAACGATCAGAATGCCCCCGGCACTGAGACCGGTTTGTGGCTGCGTTGCGGCATCGGTGTATAAGGAAAACACAGAATCACTCCAATCTTTTGCGTGAGGTGTATGAAGTTATGATAACCCAAGAACGACGATTTTTGTATCAACCTAACCCTGTGAGCAGCATTATTTGCTGGAGCTGGACGCTGATGGTCTTGATGGTAGGGGCCATCTTTTGGCTTGAAGTCACCCATTTTAATTGGTGGACGCTGGGCTTCTTTACGGTGTTTGCCCTGTTATGTTGGACGGAAGTGCACTACCGCAATATTACCATGGCGAATGGCGTCTTGACGGTCAGCACCGTGCTGAATCACCGCCATCTGGTCATTCCACTGGCGCACGTGCGCAGTGTTCGCGTCTCACGTTATCGCATGGGAATCGTTGCCCAGGGGAAGATTTATCAATTTTTATTGCCACGGAATTCGGCGATTGAACTGGCAGGGCTGATTCAGGCCGCCATCCCGGACGTGGTGAAGGAGGAACTGCATTGAGCGACATTGAAATTTCACAAGCGACACCACTAGAGCCAATCGAAAAGATTGCGGCCAAGGTGGGCTTAACCCCGGATCAGATTGAACCCTACGGTCACACTAAGGCCAAGATTAATCTCCCCTTGGCCGGACGGCACGACACGGGAAAATTAGTGCTGGTCACGTCGATTAACCCAACGCCGGCGGGCGAAGGCAAATCCACGGTCGTTGTCGGCCTGGGGGATGCCATGAATCGCGCCGGTCATAAGACGGTGTTGGCGCTGCGGGAACCCTCCATGGGACCCGTCATGGGCCTTAAGGGTGGTGCGACCGGTGGGGGTTATGCGCAGGTTGTGCCCATGGAAGACATCAATTTACATTTTACGGGTGACTTTCACGCGTTGACCGAGGCGCACGATACCCTGGCGGCTTTGATCGACAATCATATTCAACAGGGCAACGAACTCCGACTCGATCCCCGGCGCATCGTGTGGAAACGGGTGCTGGACATCAACGACCGGGAACTCCGGCAGACGGTGATTGGTCTGGGCGGTCGGACGTCGGGTGTGCCCCGACAAGATGGC
Source organism: Lactobacillus sp. HBUAS51381 (assembly GCF_012641095.1). GTDB lineage: Bacteria > Bacillota > Bacilli > Lactobacillales > Lactobacillaceae > Levilactobacillus. Next base: position 34,832 of record NZ_JAAVSC010000007.1, on the reverse strand, counting down.
TTTGACATCACCGTGGCCAGTGAACTGATGGCCGTGTTGTGCCTCAGTGAGGATCTCGCCGATCTGAAACGGCGGGTGAACCGCATCCTGATTGGCTACAACGTGGATAAGGAACCCGTTACGGTGGGTGACTTGAAGGTTGGCGGCGCGATCACACTGCTCCTAAAGGACGCTATCAAGCCGAACTTGGTCCAAACCTTGGAACACAACCCCGCCATCATTCACGGGGGGCCCTTCGCCAACATCGCCCACGGGTGTAACTCCGTCTTGGCCACACAAACGGCGCTCCAATTGGGCGACTTTGCCGTGACTGAAGCCGGCTTCGGTGCCGACCTCGGTGGGGAGAAATTCATGGACATTAAAACGCCGGTACTGGGGAAGACGCCGGATGCCGTGGTTATTGTGGCCACGGTGCGCGCCCTCAAGTACAATGGCGGCGTCAAGCGCGCTGATTTGGAACAAGAAGACGTGGCCGCCCTGCAAGCCGGCAGTGCAAACCTGAAGCGTCACATTGCTAGCATGCAACAGTATGGCGTGCCCGTCGTCGTGGCCATCAACCGCTTCACGAGCGATACCGATGCCGAGATCGCGGCGCTGACGGCCGAGATAACGGCGCTAAACGTCCCCGTCGCCACAACGACCGTCTGGGCCGATGGTGGCGCGGGCGCCATGGACCTGGCCGAAAAGGTCGTGGCCGCGACCCAGCAGCCGAGTCACTTCACGCGTCTGTCGCCGGAACACGCGGATCTGATGACCCAAATGACGGCGATTACGCAAAAGATTTATGGTGGGGCCAAGGTGGAATTATCGACTAAGGCGGCCCGACAGTTGACGACTTTTGCCAAACACGGTTGGGATAAGCTCCCCGTCTGCATGGCCAAGACCCAGTATTCATTGACCGATGATGCCCATCAGTTGGGCGCCCCCACGGACTTTACGATTCACGTCCGGGAGTTCGCCCCACGCTTGGGGGCTGGCTTCGTCGTGGCCTTGACGGGGAATGTTTTGACCATGCCCGGGCTTCCCAAGCATCCGGCGGCCTTAGACATGGATATTGATGCCGAGGGTAAGATTACGGGATTGTTCTAGTGGGTTCGTTATCAACGTGCTGACTTAGGGGCTTCGTTCTTAAGCAACTCACTAACAACCTAATTTCAGATTTTAGCGGCAGATCGCACGTTCGTGGCGATCTGCCTTTTTTGGCGATTGCGGTGGTTGGATACGGGCCCCGCTACTAATGACTAATGTTAATTTCGGCCGTTTTGTTGCGGCCAATCGGTTAAAAAGGACGATTTTTGGTTTAACAGGACATGGGTTAAACCATTTGATCGGGGCGCCTCATGGCAGCTAACGGCGGAGCCGCGGGGATGAGGTGCCATCTAGCTCACCAGACCATGAGCCTGTTCCGTCGTCACTGAGGCTCTCGGGTGAGTTCTATAACTTTTATTTTCGTCAAACCGTCAGACACCCGGTTTTTCTGGTATAATTTTCAACAACGACTTTATAGGAAAGGTGTTCCAGAAGCGATGCTGATAGCTGATACCATCTTAATCATTTGCCTGGTCGGAATCGACCAGTGGATCAAATACGCCGTGGTGGCCAACATCCCCCTCGGCGGCGAACAGAGCTTTATTCCCGGACTGGTGTCCCTGACCCATCTGCGTAACGACGGTGCCGCCTGGAGTATCCTGCAGGGCCAAATGTGGTTCTTTACCGTCATTGCAATCGTGGCGTTGGGCATTATGGGCTACTTCTTTTGGCAGTATCGCAACCAGGGCGATCATTGGCCGGAAGAACTGGGCCTAGCGCTCATGATGGCCGGGACCATTGGGAACTTTATCGATCGCCTGGCGCAGGGGTATGTGGTTGATATGTTCCAACTTGATTTTATTAATTTTCCAATCTTTAACTTTGCCGACAGTTGCTTAACGGTCGGTGTGATATTTATTGCGATCGGGGTCTTTCTCGCCGATCGTCGGGAGGCACAGTAATGCAGATAGAAGATTTTACCGTTCAGGAGACCGCGCGCTTGGATAAGCTGGTCGCCGAAACGGTGCCGACAATTTCACGGTCACAAGCTAAGGGTGCCATTGAGGCCGGTCAGATTACGGTCGATGGTCAAGTGGCCAAGCCCAAGGATAAGCCGGCCGTGGGGGCTAAGATTCACATCGAATTGCCCGATCCCCAGCCGATTGATTTGACACCGGAGAACATTCCTTTAGATATTGTCTACGAAGATGATGACGTGATCGTGGTGAACAAGCCCCAGGGGATGGTCGTTCATCCGGCCCCCGGGCATCCGAACCATACGCTGGTCAATGCGTTGCTGTATCACAGCCCACTGTCGAGCATTAACGGGACGCTACGGCCGGGAATCGTGCATCGGATTGACAAGGATACTTCCGGCTTACTGATGGTCGCCAAGAACGATCACGCGCACCAGAGCTTGTCGGCGCAGTTACAGGCTAAGACCAATTTGCGTGAGTACGTGGCAATCGTTCACGGTAACTTTAAGGAAGAAGAGGGCGTGATTCGGGCGCCACTGGGACGGTCACCCAAGGACCGTAAGAAGCAGGCGGTCGTTGCCGATGGCCGGCCAGCCGTCACCCATTTCCGCGTGCTGGAGCGCTACGGGACCTACACACTGATTGCCTGTCGGTTGGAGACCGGTCGGACCCACCAGATTCGGGTCCATATGGCCTACATCAATCATCCGGTTGCGGGAGATCCCTTGTACGGGCCGAAGAAGACGCTCAAGGGTGAGGGTCAGTTCTTACACGCCCGGGAGTTGGGCTTTATTCAACCCACGACGGGGAAACAATTGGACTTCACGGCCCCGGTTCCCGCGCATTTTATGGCGGTGGTCAAGAAACTGCGGCGCGAAGCCGGATTACCGGTTGACAAAGCAATTTAGGTTTTTTATGCTAAACGTACGAGATAAGCGGGTTTGCCGGTAGCTAGGCGGGCGGGTTTCTTCACCAGATTTTGCCGAAGAAGCCGGCCCGTTTCCTGCACATGAACGCCGTGAAACTTTAAGGAGGAATTTAAGATGGCAAAGGTAGTTGTGGACGCAATGGCAATGCAACGGGCCCTGACCCGGATCACATATGAAATCATTGAAAGAAATAAGGGTGTGGATGACCTTGTTATTCTAGGCATCAAGACACGCGGCGTGTATTTAGCGCGTCGCATTGCCAGCCGCTTGCAACAACTCGAAAACGTGACGGTTCCCGTGGGCGATCTGGATATTACGTCCTATCGCGATGACATCGAACACGATGCCGATCGTGATCCCAAGGTGTCCGCCGCCAATATTAATTTTTCAGTTGCCGGCAAGAAAGTCATCTTGGTCGATGATGTCTTGTATACGGGACGGACCATTCGGGCGGCCATGAGTGCCGTCATGGATCTGGGTCGGCCCAAATCCATTAATCTCGCCGTGCTCGTTGACCGCGGTCACCGGGAGTTGCCGATTCGTGCGGACTTTGTGGGCAAGAATATCCCGAGTTCCCAACGCGAACGGATCAAGGTTTCCGTCAGTGAGATTGACGACCGTGACGCCGTAGAAATCCAACAGGCATAGACTTGATAAAGGGGCCGATTTAGCATGGCAAAACGCTATTTGATTTTAGAAGACGGCTCGGCCTACGCCGGTGAGGGATTTGGTGCTGGCGCCACTACGAGCGGAGAAGTCATTTCCAACCTAAACCTTTTGGGTTATCAGGAAACGATTACCGATCAAATTTATCACAACCAAATCATTATTTTTGCCCAGCCAGCGATTGGCAACGTGGGAATTAACCACGATAGCTACGAATCCATCCTGCCAACGGCCAAGGGGATGGTGGTGCGTGATGTGACCAACATTTCGACTAACCGGTTGTCGCGGTTGTCACTGGATGAGTTTCTCCAGCAGCACAACATTCCCGGTATCAGTGGCATTGATACGCGGCACCTCGTGCGTAAATTGCGCAAAATGGCCGGACCGGTCAAGGGCAGTATCGTGGACGTTGCCGACGCCCACGCCTTTGACCAATTGAATGCCACGGTGCTGACGAATCGTCAGGTCGATCAGGTTGCCACGCCCAAGCCGTATCCCAACCCGGATACCGGGAAGAACGTGGTGGTCATCGACTTTGGCCTCAAGCATGGAATCTTACGGCAATTGTCCGAACGGCGGTGTAACGTCACGGTTCTGCCGTGGACGGCCAGCGCCCAGGATGTGTTGAATCTGGATCCGGATGGGGTGTTGTTGTCGACGGGACCGGGATCGCCCCTGGACCTTGGCGAAGGGGTCCTAGACATGATTCGGACAGTACAAGCGGAGATTCCGTTGTTTGCGATTGGGCTGGGTCACGAGTTGTTTGCTCTGGCGAACGGGGCGCAGTTAGAGGCGTTGCCCGTGGAATATCACGGGAGTAGCCATCCGATTCGCCGCATTATTACCAACGACATTATTTACGCGACGCAGGGGCAGGGCTACGCGGTAATTGCCAAGTCAATCGACCGCGATCGCCTGATTACCACCTACGTGGACCTGATTAACGGTACCGTTCAGGGATTGCGCCACAGAGATTATCCGGCGTTTTCCGTGCAGTTCTTTGCGGATGGTGCCCCGGGACCCCACGAGAGTCGCGACTTATTCGATGAATTCATGGAAGCTATGACAGCACGGGAGGGATAAGGCTTGCAGAACTTGGATGACTTACAAAAAGTTTTGATCATTGGGAGTGGTCCGACGGAGATTGGCCACGAGACCGAGCTGGACAGCGCCACGGTACAGATCATCACGAATTTTAAAAAACACGGTGTTCGGACATTAGTGATTGATAACAACCCCTTTTCCGTCGCCCTTGAAGAGATTCAACCGACCAACATGTATATTCAGGCGGTCACGACCGCTAACGTGCGGCACATCATTGAACGGGACCAGCCGGATGCCATTTTGCCGACGCTGGGTGGGTTGTTGGGCGTGCGAATCACGCAGGAACTAATTGAAAGCGGCGACATTGGACGATTTGGGATTACCATTTTGGGGATGCCCGCGGCCACGGTGCGTCAGATTAACAACCCGGCCGCCTTGAATAGCACGCTCAAAGACATCCACGAGCCGGTCATCGAGGCCAAGGTGGTGGCCACGGAAGACGAGGCCTTGGGGCTGGTTGAGTCGATCGGGTTTCCCCTGATTGTGAAGCCGGTGGCCCCGCGGCTGGATACGAACCGGACGATTTGTGAAAACGTGGACGACATGCTGGATGCCCTGGGACAGGGTTTCTCGCAGTCGCGGTTCGACCAGTGTACGTTGGAGCGCAGTGTCGTGGGGTATAAAGAAATTGAAATGATTGCGGTTCGCGATGTCGCGGATACCCGCATCCTGATTGCCGGTCTAGAAAACGTGGACCCCATTGGGATTCATTCCGGCGATTCGATTGTGGTGACGCCACCGCAAACGTTAAATGATCGCGAGTATCAGGACTTACGCGATGCGACTTTTCGGGTAGCGACCGAACTGGGCGTTGTGGGCGTGATCCACATCCACTTTGCCCTGAACCCCGACAATCAGCACTTCTACGTCACCAAGATTGCCCCGTACTTCACCCGAGGCGTGGCGTTGGCCGCGCGAACGACCGGGTATCCACTGGCCTTTGTGGTGGGTGGATTACTGCTGGGGCAGCGATTGGTCGATATCAAATTGCCCAGTCGCTTTATCAAACAGACGGCCATCATGGAGCCCAGCATTGACCACGTGAGCGTGCGGATTCCCATCTGGCCCTTCCAGGAGATTCCGGATGCCGATCAGCATTTGGACACGGTCATGAAGGCCGTGGGCTCGACCATCGGGATTGGCCGGTCGGTCGAAGAGGCCATGCTGAAGTCGGTGCGGAGCTCGCAATTTTCACCCCGGGACGTTTTGCCTAGTGTCCGTAACCTCACCGATGGGGAAATGATTAGCCAATTGATTCATCCACTGGCTAACCGGATTTTGGTCTTGATTGAAGCCCTGCGACGGGGGTACGCACCGGATGAACTCAGTGAACTCACGAAGATTGATAATTTTTATTTCGTGAAGCTCCAGCATCTGTTGAAGATTGAAAAACAAATCAAAGACAATCCGCTAGACGTCGATACCCTAAAGATTGCGCGGTACTACGGCTTTGGCGACGGCATGATTGCCCGAATCTGGCAAACGGAGACGACCACGGTACGGCGACTGTCCGCCGAGGCGGACATCCAACCGACCTATAAGATGATTGAACCCACGGCCGGTGAGTTTGACGAACACGCCAGCGGGTATTACAGTACCTTCGAGTACGAAAATGAAAGCGAACCGCTAGGGGACCGGACGGCGCTGGTTTTAGGACGCGGTGGGAATCAGCTGGGGCCAAACACGGCGGCGGAGTATTTTACGACCGAGATGCTCAAGCAGCTCAAGCGGGCGGGCTTCCATACGATCCTGATGAATACCAATCCCAATGCCATTGGAATTGCGCCGGAGTTCACGGATAAACAGTACGTGGACCCGATTCAACTGGGTGACGTTCTAAACGTCATCAAGGTGGAGCATCCGGACATCGTGATCGTGCCGGGGAACCGTCACTACCTGACGCGGGAACTGAGCAAGCTGAACCTGAACCTACACGTGTTGCCACCGGACCAGGAAATTGGACAACCGCAGCCAACGCATGCGACCATTGGGGTGAGCTTATTTGTCCACGCGCAGCATAAGATTGCCGTTGGTGTCATGGACATGATCGCGCCGGGGATGAATCAAGAGATTGCCCAGGTCACGGCCTTTCGAATGCCGGCCGAGCTGCCCAAGGCCGACCGGTTGCGCTTAGTCGAGCAGGCAAAACAGGCCGTGAGTGAGCATCAGTTGACGGGGATGGTTCAGGTACTCTTTGCCCCCAAGAAGACCACTAGCAAACAGCTGGACGTGGTCGGCCTTAGACCAACTCGTCTGACTGAGATGGCGTTCTTGAGTAAGGTCACGGGGATTAACTGGGTGCGGATGTTAACCCGCCAACACATCGGGACCCTGGACGATGCCGAGCTGAGTGCGGTCAAGATTGATCTCAATAGCAAGCGCGTGGCCCTAATGAATGCCGTCTTCCCGTTTAGACAGTTACACGTCTTGAACCGGCCGGGAACCACGGATCAGGAAATGGGCGCCACTATTGCCTTTGGATCGAGCGAAGCCTTGACGCTCAGCAACCTCAGCGATACGGAACAGCTCGATAAGATCATTAACCGGACCATTTAACCGGGTTTGGGTTGATGAACTTAAAATTGCATATAACAAAAAGCATTCTATCAACTTTGGTTGACGGAATGCTTTTTGCTTAAAGACTAATTGCTAGATACAACTAGCTTAATTATTAGCCGCCAATTTTTCAACCAGCGCACTTTCCGGTGTGACGTAGACGGTGTGCTGTCCGGTGAAGATCACGAACCCAGGCTTAGCGCCATTAGGTTTGTGTAATCGTTTGACGGGAAGGTAGTCCACGGGAACGTTGCTGGACTCACGGCCCTTAGAGAAGTAGGCCGCCAGATTGGCTGCCTCCAAAATGGTGGCCTCGCTGGGATGGTCCGCGTGAATAATGACGTGGGATCCCGGCATGTCCTTGACGTGAAGCCAGATGTCGGTACGCTTGGCCGTGTGCAGGCTCAATTGGTCATTTTGCAGGTTGTTTTTACCCACGGAGATCTGAGTCCCATCGCTAGCGGTGAACCGATCCGGCTTGCTGACCTTTTGGCGACGTTGCTTCTTATTCTTCTTTTGGTGATCGTGGTCGCGAAGATAGCCGCCTTGTTGTAGCTCCAGGCGAATGTCGACCAGGTCTTTAGGCGCGGCCAATTCAATCTGCGCCATGATGTTGGTGAAGTAGTCGACGTCGGCCTGCGTGATTTTAAGCTGTTCGTTCACGTAGGTGACCGCGTTCTTGGCTTTCTGATAGCGTTTAAAGTATTTCTGCGCGTTTTGGTTGGGTGAGAGCTGGTTACTGAGCTGGATCTTTAACGGCTTGTTTTCATCATAGAAGTTGGGGAGTGAGACGGTGGTTTGCCCACGTTCAACCTGATGGAGATAGGTGGTTAGAATCTCGCCCTTGATGCGATAGTCATCGGCATTCTCGGTTTCGGCGAGGGTCCGTTGAAGCTTTTTGAGCTTGTTGCGGTTCTTTTTGAGCTCGTTACGGACGACCCGAATCAGGACGCTACCTTGTTGCTGGACGCGATCACGTTCGGCCTTGTCCTGGTAGTAGGTGTCCAGTAGCTCACTGAGGGTCGTGGCCGCCTGCTGCTGACCATCCGTTGGGTACGGGAAGGCGGTGAAGCTGGTCTTGCCCTTGGGCGAGATGGTGAGCGTGGGTTGGGGTTGGTCGAAGCCAGCGAAAAAGTCGTGAAAATGTTGATTGGCGTCACCCGGTTCGTGAAGCGCGCTGGCAAGTGCCGCCGCGGTGTCCTTCCCGAGACCTTGGTATTGGTGCTGCAACGTTTGTGCCAATACATCGCGATTGGGAAAATCACGGAGCGTCTGTGACAGGCTCTCTAGTGGCCCCGCAAAGGGATTGGCAAGATCTTGCTTAGGGGGATTAATGTACTGGGCACCGGGCAACAAGAGCCGGTAGCGGTTCTGATCGGAGCCCACGTGTTTGATGGCGTCCAGGATCTTTTCACTGGCACTATCGACGAGAATGACGTTACTGTGACGCGCCATGATTTCGATGATCAATAGCAGTTCCTGTTGATCACCCAATTCGTTACGAGAGGTGAAGTGCAGGTGGACCACCCGGTCGTTGGCCACCTGAGTAATATCCTTTAAGATGGCACCTTGCAGGTACTTTCGAAGAATCATGGTAAAGTTGGTTGGCACGGGCGGATTAACGTAAGGAATCTGCGTCACTTGAATCCGCGCATAGGTGGGATTAGCCGATAGGAGAATGGGATAGTTGTGACTATTGGCCCGAATCGTCAGGACGACTTCATTGTCGTAGGGCTGATTAATCTTACTAACCCGGCCGGTAGTCAGCTGGTGGCTGAGTTCCTGAACCATTGCATGGGTGAAAGACCCGTCAAATGACATAAAAACAACACCTTTCTAAACTTGATTTTTATAAGTTGATGAGGAAATGCTCAGATTAACAGTTGCGCGGCCGACGGGGGCATTCACCGCTAGCAACACGCACAATTTTTACCGTTAAAAACGACACAACTTAAAGTATACCGGCCTATTGACGGAAGTGCAAAGATGTTTCCTTGGAATTCAACCGAATCCCGCTAAAACTTGTCATCAAATTGACTTGTGATAAACAACCAAATCGTTGTACAATACAATCAAAAGGAGTGAGGGCAAATGAAATCCAGTTTAGCGGCGTTAATGGCCATCAATAAAGTACAACAGACGTTGCTGCAACGGATGACCAAGCAACACCATCTGACCGTGTCTGAGTGGCAATTACTTGACCATATTGGTGGTGGTGAGAATACCCAAGAAATTCTTGCCCAGAAGACCAAGTTGGATACATCGACACTGAGTCGCCAACTCAAGGGGTTGGTGGCCAAAGACATGGTCACAAAGCAAGCGATTGGACGGGACAAACGTCAGTTGGTATATACAATAACTGACAATGGCACCGAAACGGCGGCGACCATCAACTCGGCTTTTGAGGCGTTATCCGATGATGTCTTTGAGCATTGGTCAACCGACGAACGCAATTTATTACAAATACTATTAAACCGGCTCGATAAGAGTATGGACCGGCAACGCACCGTAAAGGAACCATAAGGGCGTTTAAGCATAAGGAGTGAGTGATTATTCAGCAGAGATTAGTTGTGATTTCGTTAGATGCAATGGGTAGTCGGGACTTGGATGAACATCTCGAGGACCTGCCGAATCTACGGCGATTGGTGGTCACCGGGACACGGGTTCGTCGGGTACGGGGAATTTATCCCACGTTGACTTACCCCTCCCACACCACGATTATTACGGGGCAGTATCCGGCGGTTCATGGGATTGTCAACAATACCAAGAAACAGCCCCAGCGGCGATCTCCCGACTGGTACTGGTACCAGCGAGCGGTTAAGGTCCCCACGCTGTATGACTTGGTGCGTCAGCGGCATCAAAAGACCGCGGCCTTCCTCTGGCCCGTGACGGCCGGAAGCAAGATTACATATAATCTGGCGGAAATTTTTCCTAACCGTATCTGGACCAATCAGGTACTGGTCTCGTTAAAGGCCAGCAGTCCGGCTTTCTTGCTCCGAATGAACCAGAAGTATGGGCATCTGCGGCGGGGGATTCAGCAGCCCGAACTGGATGACTTCATCACGGCTTGTGCGGTGGATACCATTGTTCACAAAAAGCCGATGTTGACGTTGATCCATCTGGTCGATATGGACAGCATGCGTCATCGGTACGGCGTTCGCTCCACGGAAGCCATGGCGGCGTTGAAACGATTGGACGCGCGCGTTGGCCGGCTCATTGATGCGACGATTGCGGCGGGAACCTTTGCGACGACGAACTTTGCCGTGTTGGGAGACCACTATCAGATCAATGTGGATCACATGATTCATTTGAACCAGGCCTTTGCCGAACGGGGCTGGTTAACGCCCACGGCTAACGGCACCGTCAAAAACGATTGGCACGTGTGGGCCAAGTCCTGTGATGGGAGTACCTACATTTACACGCGTAAGTTTGCGGATGTTAAGACGTTGCGGCAAGTGCTGGCCCAGACGCCCGGGGTCGCGCAGGTGATTACGGGGGCGGCTGCGGCCAAACGCGGCGCCGATCCGCACTGCCAGTTTATGGTTGAAGCACAGGCGGGCTATTACTTTACCGATGAGGTTCAGCGGCCGGCGGTGGTTGAAGCCGTTGATCCGGATAGCCTGGGACAACCCGACCGGTATTATGGGGTCCACGGTTATGATCCCGACAAGCCTGACTACTTCACCACCCTCGTGTTAAACGGCCCGGCCATTAAGCCGAATCAGACCATTGAAGATGCACGGCTAATTGATGAGGCGCCAACCTTTGCGCAGCTACTGGGCGTTCAATTTCCAGAACCGCTTCCGGGACACGCCCTCACGGCGGCGTTTAAGGAGGAGAGTCGATGAAGCTGACTAAAGAACAGTGGAGTTGGGTCTTCTACGATTGGGCCAATTCCGGTTACGGCATTATCGTGACGACGGCGGTTCTTCCGATTTACTTCAAGGGTGTTGCGCAGAGTAGTGGTGTTGCCGCGGCTAATGCGACGGCCTACTGGGGCTATGCCAATAGCTTTGGGACACTACTGGTGGCCATCTTGGCCCCGTTTCTAGGCGCACTGGCGGACTATCGCGGGTATAAGAAACGCCTACTCACCGGGTTTGCTAGCCTGGGGATGGTGATGACCCTGGGCCTTGCGCTATTGCCGTCTTCGCAGTGGCAATGGTTGTTAGTCATCTACATTCTCTCGATTCTCGGTTATTCGGGCGGTAATCTCTTCTACGACAGCTTCCTGACCGATGTGAGTGATGACCGGCAAATGGACCGGTTGTCGAGTGTCGGTTACGGTTTCGGTTACCTGGGCGGCGTGATTGCCTTCGTCCTCTTCATGGTCTTGGAATTCACGAACGGGTTCGGTCAGTTGACCAGCCTGGGCGTGGCACGGTGGGGCTTTGCCCTAGCCGCGCTGTGGTGGGTGATCTTCTACATTCCCTTCCAACGGCACGTTCATCAACGCCACGCCTTGGATGCGACTAAAGCGCCGCTCCGTCAGAGTTGGCACCGCGTGTGGCAGACCATTCGCCATTTACGGCAACACAAATATCTGGCCTGGTTCTTAATCGCGTACTTCTGCTACATCGATGGGGTCGATACCATCTTTACCATGGCGACCTCGATCGGCTTAGATATCGGGATTAACAGTACGACCTTAATCATGGTCCTACTGGTCGTCCAACTGGTGGCCTTTCCGTTCTCCATCTTCTATGGCTGGCTGGCGGGAAAGACCAGTACGCGGACGGGAATTTTGATCGCCATTGTGGTTTATCTGCTTATCTGTCTGGATGCGTTAAACCTCAAAACGACGACTGACTTTTGGATCTTAGCTGTGCTGGTCGGGACCAGCCAGGGAGGAATTCAGGCGCTATCGCGGTCCTACTTTGGCCGGTTGGTGCCCAAGGAACGGTCGAGTGAGTTCTTTGGATTTTACAACATTTTGGGGAAATTTTCGGCGGTTCTCGGTCCCATATTGGTCGGGGTGGTCACGCAAATGACCGGTCAGTCACGGATTGGGGCGGCCTCGCTGTCCATTTTATTTGTCGTTGGGTTGATTATTTTCCTAACAATTCCCCGAACGGCCGCGGACAAATCCTAGTCGTGTTGCACGATTTATGGTATTCTAGTTTCTGAAACTTAATTTGTCTCTGAAATGAGGCGAGTTTCTTAGAAATGACGAGCCGAATGGGTGGTCGCGAAGTCATTGTGACCACCAGTACGGTACAGTGCGTGTCCGCGTTTAGGGGGATGTCGCTGTCGTCAGTCGCGGTCGCATCAGCGACAAGCGGTTTAAACAAACGATAAATAAAGTGGGGGTATAAACATGAAGATTGCTGTGGTCACCGATAGTACCAGCTATTTGTCCGCAGAAGAGGTCGAGCGGTATCACATTCACGTCGTCCCAATTCCGGTGATCATTGATGGTCGCTCCTACGATGAAGATGTTGATATTACCACGAGTGAATTTTACGAACGGTTACGGAATTCCAAGTCCTTTCCGAGCACGTCGCAACCACCGTTAGGAGAAATGATCAATCTTTACGATCATTTAGCCGAAGAGGGCTACGATGCGGTGATTAGTATTCACTTGGCAAGCACCATTTCGGGCTTTGTGAACCAACTCAAGGCGTTAGCCCCAACGATTGAAAACATCAAGGTGATTCCTTATGATTCACAGATCACGGTCAAATTGATGGGGTACTTGGCCATTGAGGCTTCACGAATGGCCGCCAAGGGCGCCGATCCCGACGAGATTATTGCCCGCTTAGACGATTTGCGCGCAACAATCGGGGAGTACTTCGTCGTCGACGACCTGCAAAATCTGGTTCGCGGCGGCCGGCTATCTAACGCGTCGGGATTCATCGGCAGTGTGCTGCGGATCAAACCACTACTAACGTTTGATGATGAGACGCATGAGATTGTGGCCTTCGAAAAGGTCCGCTCGCGGAAGAAGGCGCTGGCACGGGTAGAAGATCTCTTCGTTGAAGCCCAGGCTAAGGTTGACTATCCACTACGCGCGCTGGTCATCGATGCCAACGATCCCGATGGTGGACAGATGTGGGCCAATAAGATTGCCACGCAATACCCCGAGATTCCGGTCGAGCGGTCCTACTTTGGCCCGGTTATCGGGACGCATCTGGGAGAAAAGGCGTTGGCGCTGGCTTGGCTAAAAGATTTTGATCGCGCATAAAGCGTGCATCCTCTAAGTGGTTATGGTAAGCTAGTTGCTGTAATTAAAATTTACGGAGTAGGAAATAAAGCGTCAAGTGCTGGTGGAACGCAATGTGAACACCGGACGAAGGGCAATTGGCCCGCGATTTTATTTCCGCATTGGCCGCAGCGATGTGGCAACTCCCTTAGGAGATGTCTGAATTGAAGATGACGGTAGAATCTCGGCTGCCTAAGCTGAGTACGTTGAGTTTGGTCACGATGGGGCTATTGATGGCGCTACAGTTGGTGATCAAGAGTTTTTCGGTGGGACCGGCGTTTTTGAAGTTTAGCTTTACGTTCCTGGTCGCCGCGTTGATCGCCCGGTTGTTTGGTCCCTGGTGGGGGATGATGACCGCCGCAGTCGTGGACGTGATTGGAACGTTGATGTCGGGTGGGCCGTTCTTTATTGGCTTCACGATCTCCGCGATTCTGGGATCATTGATTTATGCCTTGTTCCTGTATCGGCAACCGGTCAGCTGGTCACGATTGATCATCGCACAGGTGCTCATCTCAGTGGTGGTTAATGCCCTGCTGAACACGTTGTGGGTGGCGATCATGTATAAGACACCGTTCTGGGGCTTGTTGCCCGTACGGCTCTTAAAAGAGGGAATTATGACGCCAATTCAAATCGTGTTACTCTACTTGCTCTTCAAGAGTCAGGTGGTTGCGCGGATTCAACAACGATTAAAACTTTAATTGAAAAGGGGCACCATTTTGGCGGCAACGTCGGAATGGTGTTTTTTAAATGGGTTTATCCGAATTGAATTAGGCTAAATTAAATAAATTACTTTAACTTAAACCATCAAATAAACCACCACATCCGCAACAACGACTAACCCACAACTTAAACACGAACTCGTTACTAGGGAGAGTTTGTTTAATGCCTGAACCCTTAACTTTTTCTATTGAATCGGGGGTTTCGCTTGTGTCAGGCTAAAAATTCAGTTATAACAAAGATTGACGAGGGACCATCTCGGGGAGGATTTCTATGAAACAGCTACTACAGCTTTATGATAAATACAAGAGTGTCATTGCCTACCTATTTTTCGGGGGATTGACAACGTTGGTTAACCTAGTCGTTTTCTTTGTGACGTCTAGCCTGTGGCACTGGAACTATCAGATTGGGACGGCCGTGGCATGGTTTGTATCGGTACTGTTCGCGTACCTGACTAACCGTGTTTGGGTATTCCACTCGCACTTCACGACGTTTGGCGCGCTAGGTCGGGAGATTGTCACTTTTTTCTCCGTTCGGGCCGTCACGTTGATTTTGGATGAAGGCATCATGTGGATTGGGGTCTCATTGTTGTCGCAAAATGAGATGCTGACTAAGTTGGTCGATCAGGTGGTCGTGGTTCTGGCCAATTACTTCTTCAGTAAATGGTTCGTTTTTCGCAAGACCAAAGCGACCTCGTCAATGAATGATTGAAGTGAAATCGACACGTTGTCTCAGCTGGGGTGACGTGTTTTTTCGTCCCTTCAAGAGTGGAAATAAGATCAAGTTTTGAAAGAAACTGTGCAACAAATCTGTGAGAAAAAACATTAGTAGTTAGTAGGGGGGAATTAAGCATCAGAAAAGCCAAGTCCTTCTTCCGAGCAATCGGAGAGAACTTGGCTCAGTTTGGCTTAGGCCACAGCGTGCTGTTGCCGTTGTCGGCGGTGAGTGACGCGTAGGCGGTAGTATACGGCTACGGCGGCACCGCCGATAAGAATACCCAGGGCGTTGGCTAAAACGTCATTAATATCGCTACTGCGATTGATCAGCCAATGTTGGGAGAGGATGTACTGCATGGTTTCGATACTGCTACCAGCGAAGAGGCCAAATGCGCCAACGCCAAGCAGTGACATCTTTGGAACTAACCATTTTAGGAGCAGACCCAAGGGCAGTGTCAGTAAAATATTTTCCGCAAAACCGAGATTCAAAACATCTAATTGTGTGAGGTTCACACGGCCAAAGCCCGCCGGCATGATATAGATGTCGGTACCTGAGAATGAGATTGGCGTAAATAGGATCGCAGCTAATCCGGTCAGATAAGCCAAGGTTAACAATGCAAACCACCGGTGTTTACGCATGGTCGTGACGATGAGTAGGCCACTTAAGCAGGCCATGAGTAAGATAATTAATAAGGGTTCCCAGCGCATCGAATCACCTCCGTAAGATACGATAGCTTAAACAGTCGTTCAACATGTTTCTAGACTAACGCACAATTGACTAGCTGTGGGCATTCTGGCGGTGGTTTTAAGGTTTCTTTGGGCCTTTAGCAAATTCATAAGGTCTTCGCCCCAAAAAGATCACATTTTCGGGACGTTTGCGGATGGCGTTGCCGCCCACCTGGCCGTATGCTATGCTAGGCACATCATTAAAACGGGAGGCGTTGTCAATGAGTGAAGCAGACTATCATTCAGAACTAACTGACAATCAGAAGAATTGGGACGATCGGGCCAAAGTACATATGGCCTCGGATTTTTATGGTGTCGATCAGCTGGTTGCCGATCCACATCAGATTACGACGACGGTTCAACACGATTTTGCGGTGCTGAAACCATGGCTGCCACAGCAGACGGTGGCTAATTTGAGCCTATTACATTTACAGTGTCACATCGGTACCGACACGCTGTCGTGGCAACGGCTTGGAGCAACTCAGGTAACGGGACTGGATTTCTCGCCCCAATCGCTAGTCGATGCGCGTGAGATTGCTCGACGTGCAGACGCGCCCATCACGTACGTTCAAGGTGACGCCCGGTTCGCCAGTCAGAAGATTCAGACCCAGTTCGATGTGGTCGTCACCAGTATGGGTACCATCACCTGGTTGCCGGAACTCACGAGTTGGGCACAGTCGATTGCGGCGCTGCTTAAGGCGGGCGGGACATTCATGATTCGCGATGACCACCCCTTCTTAAATGCACTAGATTTTGAATCGTTTATCGTGCATGCGGACTACTTTAACGATGGTGCGTTAACTTACGAGCAGGACAGTTCATATACGGATCATTCCGAACATAAAATTCAGCACACGGTGAACCATAACTGGAACCACGACTTTCAGGAGCTCATGACGGCATTATTGGCGGCAGGCTTAACTGTTGAGTTCTTGGGTGAATATCCGCGAACCGAATGGCCAGCCTTGCCCGATCTCATCCAACGTGATGGGTGGTACGAACTACCAGAAGGGGCGCCACAAATTCCGTTAACGTTTGCTTTGGTCGCTCGGAAGCCGTCAGCCTAGTGGGAATGGTTTCATTTTGTGGCCGGGATCGTAACGCTTGCCACGATTGAAACTCACGCGTCATAACTAAATTTGTAAGACGAGTGTTTTGGTGAATGCGGTCAAATTTGCTAAAGTTAAAGACGGACCTAAAGGAGGGCATCAAGTGACGATTACGGATCACCAGCAGTGGCTGGTTAATTTTTACAAGCAGCGTCAGTGGTATCAGTATTCACCATTCGTCCATCTGAATTTTCTAACCGAAGAGACGGGGGAAGTGGCGCGAGCCATTCGAGCATTTGAGATTGGTCGAGATCATCCTGGTGAACAACCAGCGACGGCTGCGGAGTTGCAGGCTAATCTCAAGGAAGAGCTAGCCGACGCCTTGGATCAGATTCTCGTCATCAGTAGTCTGTACGATGTGGACGCCCAGGCGCTTCTGCGAGCGAGTGAAGAAAAATTAATGCGGCGTTTTGCGGACGCTGAACAGACGGTTTAACTTTAACATGAGCGGGGGAGTTCTTAATGCAACGATGGTTAACGTGGCCGGTGTTCTATGAGCTAACGGAGATTTACACAGCACCTTTAAATATCATGTGGTTCGTCCTAGGCGTGGCAATTGCACAGTTTCACTTGGGCGTGGTTAACTGGCTGAATGTTGGCTTGTGTCTAGTGACGGTTTTTATCTTTGACCTGGCTGTAAATGTCTCGGACAACTACTATGATTATCTGCACGCCCGGGATCGGGTGGATTACGCCCAAAAGACCAATCCATTGGGACGTCTGAACTTACCTGTGAAGGGCGTGGGTCGCCTGGCGATCGGACTGTACGTTCTAGCTCTTTTGCCAGGGATCTGGCTAGTCTCACGAACGGGGTGGCTGGTTCTTCTACTGGGGGCGTTGGGTTACGTTATTGGTATCTTCTATACGGCTGGGCCTCGACCGATTAATGCGACGCCATTCTGTGAAACGGTGGTGGCCCTCTCAATTGCCTTTCTGATTCAGCTGACTTGCGTCGTGGTCTCAACGTATGGGCAACGGCCGTTAACTTGGTCCACGGTAGGGATCACTTTCTTGCTGTGCCTGCCATTAACGCTGATCTTCTTTACGTTACAATTGGCCAACAATACGGCCGATCGTGAAGAGGATATCCGTAACCAACGATATACGTTAGCCTATTACCTAGGACAGGCAGGCGCCGTCAGATTAATTCAGTCCTTTCTCGTTATGGGGAGCCTGTGGCCGCTAGTCAATGTGATTTTAAAAATTGCGCCTTGGAGTACCGGGTATACCGTGCTATTACTACCGGCGATGTGGTGGGGTATGCGGCCCTTCTTCAAGGTACAGGACAAGCAGAAAACCTTTATGACGACGGTAAAGAGTGCGTCCATCTTCTTTGTTGCGTACCCGTTGCTGTTTGTTGCGGGCACTTGGTTTTAGCAGCTGGGCAAAAGAAAACGATCGTGCAAGTTAGGTTTAGCTTACACGATCGTTTTGTCTAAATTCAGATTAACTAGGTGCTACTGACAATGTCCAGGTAACAGTGCTCTGATAGTCACCAGCGGTTATCTTGGGGTCAGCTGCAAAGGTTAACTGACTGTCCGTGACGTCAAAGCTCTGTCCATCATAATCACTAGACGTGTAGATCTTGGTGGCGGTATTCGTGGCTGGAATGTCCTGGTCTAACCGTGATGTCGGATCCGAAAGATCGAGAATCACGGTACTGAGACTTCCATTGTCGCCATCACTGAGTGTGAAGGGCGCCAGACTGGCAGTCAAGGTCCAATCACCACCGGTTTCACGACTGTCCATAACGGATAGGTCCCCGTTGTTGTTACCATCGTAGTTACTCCCACTGGTTGCCGTATCCAAGTTTTGAAGGGTGGTATCACTTTGAATGACCGAAGCCGTGTCGATACTGCCAAAGTTGAAGTTAGGCACCGCTGTCAGCGACAGCAAGCCGCTCTTATTGACAGTCAGCAGTGCCGCGTTGGTATTAACCGATTTGGTACTTCCGTTGACGGTGTAGTTCAACTTTGCGTAGTACGACGTGCCATTATCGCCGCTAACAGTCGTCTTGCTGACGGTATAACTGGAAGCGGTCGAATTCAACGCTGTGGTGGTGCCATCATCGACCTTGTACCAGTTGGCAACCGTCATGCCATCCGGTAGGTTCTTGAGGGTGAAGGTCGCATCACTTCCTTCATTAACGGTGACGTCCTGCAAAGCCCCAATCATAATCTTGGTGCTGGCATCATGACCATTACTGGTGGCCGTGATGGTGACAATACCGTGATCATCGGCCAGACCATTAACACTACTGGAAGTGCTGGTGGCCGTGACATTACCATAGTCATCTACCGTAGCTAAATCCGGATTACTGCTGGTCCACGTGATGGGATCAGTGGCGTTATCTGGTGTCAGTGTGGCATGGACAGTGGTCGATTCATTGTTATACAGGGCATTACTGTCAGCTGAAACTTGAATATCAGTGGTGGGTACTCGGTCAGGCGTTACGGTAACGGTCGCAATTCGTGACCATTCGTTATAGAAGAGACCGATTCCCGTAAAATCGTATTCACATTGAAACATGAGTGGCGTGGCTTTGGTCACCTCAGGCGTCATGAACGTATAGGTTGAGCTATTCGTTCCGACTGTTTGATAAGTGCTACCACCATCGGTAGATTCCCACCAGACATACTTCCGGCTCCCAAGTGGGTTAGTTGTGGCTTCTAGAATATTTCGGGTTCCTTTAGCGGACAACGTCACATTGTGACCGGCAACGGCATTTGAATCGATCGGTTGCTGAGTAAAACCACCGGCAAGGTTAATCCCTAAAATCGATGTTGGAGGCGATGTTGGCGTTTGCGGGGCACTGGTGTTAGCAGCTTGCGCCGTGGTGCCGATAATTAGCCAGCCCACTAACACGGTGATACTAACCAGCAGCCCCCGTAAAATGTGTTTCCAATTTCGCATAACTAATTCCCCCTGTTACGACTTTGAATGAGATTGTGCCTCATCAGTAGATTTGCCCGATGTTGTCGCGTCATCCAATGCTTCCTCTGGGTTTTCGTCGTCTCGTGAACGACGTTTGCCTAACCAATAAGCCAGACCGATCAGCAAGAGAATCAACAGGATAGCGAGAACGATCCAGATCCACCAATTAGTTGGGGTTTTATCTGAGTGAATAAGTGCATTGTGTGTTCGCGATGCCTTAGCGGTTAGCGTAAACGGCCGACTAAAGTTCCAAACACGCTTGCCACTGGTCACATGCAGTTTAAGTGTATATTGACCAGCCGCGAGTCGTGACTTGCCCAAGCCAATCGGTAGATTGAACCAACTGTTTGGCGCCATTGACCCGTTCTTTAAGGATTGCGTCAGCACTTGTTTGTTCGTCTTTCCCCGCATAACCCGTGCTTTAATCCGCATATTTCCGAAGAGAGCTGGTGTCACGTTGCGCAATTTGGCCAAGACTTTGGGTTGACCATTTTGGGTTTTAACCGCAACATCCGCTAACTTGAGATTAATGGGTAGAACCTGATTGGGCTGACACCACAGGGACACAGCCACCACTTCAGCATAACGGTTCTGCAAGGTGAAGTTGCTATTGGATGACGATGGTGTGGCTTTAGGGTCAGTCACGAAGAGGCCACCCAAAACTTGCCCCGTAAAACCGGATGCTGGCGTTCGTGTTGTGAAAGTGACGGTTTTACCTTGGCGTGCCGCCAAATGCAAGGTAACGGCCCCTGAGGTCATTTTCGTAAAGGTCGTTTGTGCGGATGGATCCGTGCGATCTGATGGCACGTAGACGGCCTGACCAGTATCTGAGGTCGTGGCATTCACAGGAATAACCTTAAGGGTTCGCGCGGTCTTGCTGGGATTGGTAACGGCTAACTTGAGAACTTGACTGCCGCCGGGTTGAACCTTGAGATCAAAGTAGTCGACTTTATTCGACAATTGATTTTTTGGAAGCAACGGCGTCGCATCGAAGTTCGCATTCCCAGTTTGTGCGGCTTTCGCCGAGACTGCTGAACCACCGCCCAGCAGACTAATAAGCGCTAGAAACGCAACGAGCCACCATTTAAACCTGTTCAAATTCATTGTCAGCACCACCTTTAGTCATCAGAATTAAGCTGCAGGCGCAGCGGTTGGCGCGTCTTGTAAGGACCAGTAAAGCGTCGCATCATAAGTCCCGGCAGAAACCGTTGCTTGTTTGCCAAGCTTCAAATTCGTGCTAGAGCTCGTGGTTGCGCTGTTGTCACCTTCACCAGTGTTAGCAGCAGCATTCCACAAAGTAGAAGGATTAGTGATCCAGCCGTTCGTTACGGTACCCTGAGTCAGGGCAACGCTGGTTGGCGCAGCAGTTGCTGTGTTATCCATGGTTCCTGGTGTCATGTCCAAATCCAACGTGGCCGTATTAACCGTGGATGTACCAGATGTGAAGGGACCCATCCCAACGGTTAAGTTCCAACCGGAATGGTCTCCACGATAGTCCGTAACGTTCAAAGCACCGGTGTTGTTCCCGTCATAAGCGGTACCACCGGTAGTTGCACCAGTATTGCTGGTCAACGTGGCATCCGATGAAGCAATCGTCTTAACACTAGAACTGTTCAGTAGAACATTAGGAACCGCATTAAGCGTCAGCATCCCTGGTGTTACAGTGAATTCAGCGTTAGAAGTCGCTTCGGCAGGACCCGTCGTATCGGCAACATAACCGGTAGAAACCGTGGTTAAGTTACTGGTCGCGGTCCCAGGACCAGCCGCCTGTGCGACTAATGGAGATAATCCCATGGCTAAAGCAACAACAGCAAGACTACTGCTGGCACGATTAATGATATTCTTGATACGCATAATATTTCCTCCAATCTAATTGTGCCAATTAAGGCTGGCTAACTGGAAGTCTGTGCTCCACGCGATTAGCTATAAATAGTTTCTAAAATGAATCGCTTGAATTGATCATTTCCTTCCCTGCAACTCTATACTAGCAGGGTTTAAAGCCAACCAGGACCCATACGCTTGTTTAGCGATGTCTGTATACTAACTGCTAATAGTGAGATGATGATTTTGACATTATTCTTTAATTGTCACCACTGGCGGAGTGGCTCAGTCATTTGGCGGGTAAGCTAATTAGGGCGTGAGACGCAGGGGACCGGATTAAGACAGACTAGCTGTGTTTTGAGCCATAGTTTGTGCTTGTATGTGGAGACGCGAATTTGTTCAGAATTTTTGTCTAATTTATGGAAAAAGGCTTGCCTTCAACGTACTCTAAGCTTGTATACTTTAAGCAAAATAACAATAGGGGGAATTTGGGGATATGCGCCGTAGATGGTTCGAATTCATGGTGAGTTTAATAATGGTAGTGGTCGGTTTAAGCGGCTGTGGGACGCGGCTTAATTCACAGAAGTATGTTCAGGAACCCGTGCCAACGCTCTTCTTTCATGGCGGTGGTAGCAGTTATCATGCGGAAGAACATATGGCTAACGCGGCGAGAAAAGCTGGCGTAACCCGGACCATCATTCGGGCCATGGTTGACCCACAGGGGCACGTGCAGTTGGTGGGGAAGATTAAGCCAGGAGCAAGTAATCCTATCGTTGAAGTGAATTACGCGGATAATACGCAGATGAACTACCGAACACACGGTGTCTGGGCAATTAACGTTGTTCGTGCGCTGCAGAAGCAGATTCATTTTAAGTCCTTTAATATGGTCGGCCATTCGTTGGGAAATATTTCACTGATTTACTATTCATTGGAAGCCAGTCGGGATCCGCATCTCCCCAAGCTTCGTAAACAAGTTGATATTGCGGGCCACTTCGCCGGGCTGGACTTTAAGAAGGTGCCAGCTCGTGTAAAACAACCAGCCGGACTACGGTTGAATGCTGCGGGTAAGCCGAACAAAATGAATGCGACCTATCGGGAAATGACACAATTGCGGCACACATTGCCCCAACATCAGGTCGCGGTTCTTAATTTATACGGCAATATTGGCGGGCAAACGGATGGGACTGTGCCCAACGTCTCATCTCTTTCACTAAAGTATCTCGTTCAGCCGCGAGCCAAATCCTATCAAGAACATGAATTCACGGGGAAACGCGCACAACACAGTAAGCTCCACGATAACCCGCAAGTTGATCGCGTCCTGATTCAATTCCTGTGGGGAAAGTCACAGCAGCATGCTACAGAGAAATAAGCGGCGTGTTACCGGTAAGTCCTCGGTAAATCGGGATCACTGCCGAAAATGAAATCTGACTTTTTCGGCGTTTTCGGGTAAAATTGGGCTTAAATAAAAGTATCCCAAAACGATGAAGAAAGCGGGAAATAGCGTGTTAAAAGACGAACAAATTGTGTGGGCCATTCATCAGATGGAAGCGGATATCGGGCCAGTTGGTCCTTCATTGGATTCAAGGACGCCGTTTCAATACCTGATCTCGGTTATTCTCAGTGCGCAGGCAACGGACGTCTCCGTCAACAAGGTGACGCCGATTTTATTTGAAAAGTATCCGGACCCGCAAGCCTTAATGAATGCCGAGGTAACGGATGTTGAAGGGATCATTAAAAGTGTCGGGTTATTTCATAATAAGGCCCGGAACATTATCAAGACGGCGCGGATTGTTCACGAAGAGTTGGATGATGTGGTACCCACGGATCGTAAAGGAATCATGGCATTGCCCGGGGCAGGACGTAAAACGGCCAACGTTGTCTTGAGTGATGTCTTTAATCAGCCGACCTTTGCCGTAGATACGCACGTCTCGGCGATTTCCAAGCGGTTACATTTCGTGGATCAGTCGGCATCCCCCTTACAGGTTGAGCAGAGAATTATTGCCGTGCTGCAGCCAGACGAACTGCATCAAGCGCACCACACGATGATTGAATTTGGGCGGAAGTACTCGATGAAGTTGACGCCCGAAAAAGAGGTCTGTCAGGTGATTATTGATTGTGACAAATTGAACGAGGAAAACGAGGCTGAACTGTAGCGTACAGGTTGTCATCGTATCAAATAAAAAACGGATCGGGGCCGTCGCCTCAGTCCGTTTTTTGATGACACTGGTTTTGATTCACGAGCGACCGCGGCTAACGTAATCGCCTATATAGCCAGAATAAGCTGCCCAAGAGGAGCCCAACAAGTAAAGCACGGACACCCCAGCTAATGAGCCAAAGCCAGATGAGTTGAGGTAAAAGCTGGCCCCAATTGGTCGTCAGTAAAATAAGCATGAGCATGAAGTTCAGACCTCCTGGTTGTAGGTCACTAAGATTCGGCCAGCTGCATGGTGATCCAGCAAGTGATGTTGGGCCGTTTTAATGGCCGTGAAAGGCAATTTTTCTTGCACAATTGCCCGAAGATTCTGTTCCGCCAACTGGGTTAATAGCCAGCGGTAGTCCCTAGGTGTGATGGCGCCACTGGCAAAGGTAAACGTTTGGTGGGGGTGTGGACGGTAATCCTGCAAGGCAAGTGACAGAATGCGCACGGGACCAAGTTTAGCGGTCAATCTATCGAGTAGTGCCGGTGATCCGGCTAGATCGACAACGTGGGATACTGCGGCGAAGTTAACCTTCTGCTGGACCAATGGACGGTCATAGTCCACAATCTGTTCGGCCCCTAATGTCGTCAAGAGATCATGACGGCTAGTGTGACCGACGGCAAGCGAATGATAACCAAATAGGTGAAGAAGTTGCAGGAGGTAGGTACCAACACTGCCGTTGGCGCCCGTAACAAGAACGGTTTCGTTAGGCTGAAGGCGACTCTGCTTAAGGGCAAAGTAGGCCGCATCCGCGCCGCCAATCAGTGTGGTTGCGTCGGCTAGAGAAACACCCGCGGGGACTGTAAACAAAAATGGTGGGAGCATCGACAAGATTTGTTCTTGGTGACTGCCGCTGAGGTGGATCCCAATCACGGGTTGGTTAAGCAATCGTGACGGCCGTAAGCGACCAACTTCTCGCACAATACCGCCAAACCCGTAGCCGACAACCCGTGGTAACTTGACTGGGCGTAGCCGCTGTAATTGTCCCGTCTCGGTTAAGATGTCGTAAGGCATAACGGGCGTGTAACGGGTCTCCACGCGCGCGGCCATTGGGTTAAGTGACGCCACTGACTGGGTGATTAGTTTCAGTGCGTCAATGCCTTGATAGGACGCCTGCATAATCGCTTGCATTAGTCGGTTACCCCCTCTAGTTTTTCAGCGAGGGTGGCCAGCGCCTGTAGTTTCTGCGCGAAGGCGCGCTTGGCAATGGGGGCCAATAAACTAAGCGGTACCGGTAAAGCGGGATTCGCAGAAATTGTGAGTGATTCTGTCACTGCGGTTTGACCTGCGGATTCGGTCAGGGTAAAGACCAGGTGGTAGGCGAGCCGGCTACCTTGGCTGTGATACTGGACCTGATGGGGCGTGGCACTGACGGTTAGCTGTTCTCGCGGGTTTAACGCGGGTGACTGTCGGAAAATTTGAGCACCGGTCGCTGTGGGCGTGACCCGGGTGATCTCGTTATCCCACAGGGGTAGGTTCTTAAGATCCGTCAGTAACGCGACGACCTGGTGCTGAGTTGCCTGAATAATGGTGTGATTTTCAAACAAAGGTTCCGTTGACATAGAAAAAGACCTCCTTAATTGGATGGCCTTACTTTACCCGATTGGGGCAGTGTCGGAAAATCAGAATTCTGATAATCTAAAACTTACCG
The DNA here is from genome assembly GCF_012641095.1 of Lactobacillus sp. HBUAS51381. Lineage (GTDB taxonomy): Bacteria > Bacillota > Bacilli > Lactobacillales > Lactobacillaceae > Levilactobacillus. The sequence continues at coordinate 9,497 of NZ_JAAVSC010000007.1, read as the reverse complement.
GGAACTTTTTCGTGGAACAGCATCGAAAGAAAACGTTGTTTTTGCCGCGCATCCGCCGCTTCATTCTTTTGACCGGCCTGATCGGCAATCTCAGCCATCAGGCGATAGCAGTTGGCCAGCATATAGTGTGAGTGGTGATCGGTAATGAAGCGAATGCCGGTTAGCAGACGATCGGTGGCCAGTTGTGGCTCGTTGAGTCGATAAGCGGTCAACGCCGCCAGATAAAAAATAATATTTTGATTTTCTTCGTACGGTTGCTGATCGAGTTGCGCTAAGGCCTGATCGGTCAACAGAGCCGCACTGTGGTTCAATTGTTGTTTGGCCTTCACAACGGCCAGTGAGGCCAGTGCTAGGCGAGTCAATGTGGTTGGGTGGCGCTGGGTGGTCATAGTTGTGGCAAACGTGAGATTTTGTTGAGCGGCAGTTAAACGCGTATCCACGTGGAGTTGAGCCACCCCCAGATAGTAATAGTACGCTTGGGTTTGTTGGTCCGTCGTGACGGCGGCGACCGTAGTTGGTGCCATGAGAAAGTCCCGCAATTCTTGGTAACGGTGTTGGTTACAGAGCCGTTGCATCCGAGCATTGCGCGTGTCATCCCCGCTAATGGCGAAGTCGGTGGCTAGACTAATTTCGTCGAGAGAAATCGCCAGCCGGTGACAAAGAGCCAGTAGAAGTTTTGCGTTTGGGGTGTAGTGGTCATTTTCAATCGCTGATAGCATTGATTGTGCGCAGATGCCTTCTGCGACTTGGGCCTGAGACCGTCCTTGACGCTGTCGAACTTGTTTGAGTGTCGTTCCTAATGACATGAATGATCGCCTCCCAATCTAATCTATCAATTCGTCACTTAAATGGCCAGTCATGTGTCGGAAGTGAACACCGGTATGGTATGCTGAACGCTGGTTAGTAAATGCTAGCGCCTAGATGGCGATTCAGGTTGAATTGAACAACCTACTTTAAAAGGGGCGTGTGAGAATTGCAGTATACATTTATTGGCGATATCCATTCGGCGGCCGACGATTTGGCGGTGCTCCTGCAGGCCAATGCGCTACAGAATAGTCGTCTGATTTTTCTCGGTGATTATATCGACGGCAGCGCGATGCGGATGGGGGCGAAACAACCGAGTCCCATCGCCCCTCTTGCCGTGCTGGATATGATTATGGACCGCGTTCAGAATCATGGCGATAGCGCGCTTCTAGGCAATCACGATGACTTTTGGGTCCAAACGGCGCGCGGTGACGACCTGAGCTATCAGACCTGGCGGCTTAACGGTGGTGCCAGAACTTGGCGCCAATTGGGAATCCATTCTAGTAGTCCGCAAGTGATAGCCGCGGCCTTGAGCCACGATCCGCTCCAGCGTTATACTCAATTCTTGGCCGGTCTCCCGATCACTTGGGAGCAGCAACACATACTGGCTGTGCATGCGGGGCTCAACTGGGACTATCCGTTTGACCACCAGCTACGTGATGACCTGATCTGGATTCGTGATGATTACTACTTTGATCAAGACCATTCGTGGCATCGTAACCTGACGAATAAGGTTATTGTGACCGGGCATACACCGGTTCAGACGTTGACGACGTCGGGCTATGGCTTCATTAAGATGCAGGCTGATGCGCAGGACACGCCACGATATCTAATCGATGCGGGGAGCCGTTCGGGCGCTCGCAACGGCGGTATCTTTGCCCTAACGCTGACCGAACAGGGTGAGGTCATCGCGATGAATTGGGCGATTAAGGGACAACTCTATGATGGTACGGGGCCACACTTAATGTGATGCTGTTGGGGTCAATAACGGATGGCAACAACTGACGGTAAACTTTCCCGTCAGTTGTTGCCGTTTTTTTAGGGACCGGGTTAATTGCTACCGTTAAAGGTACTGCTAGAGGAGCTGGCAGCCTGCTCCGCGCGCTTAACGTAGTCGATCGCGATGACGAGACCAACCAATAAAAGGCTATCCGTGTCGTCCTGAATGGTGATCTCGTACTTGTCGCCAATGCTGAACCAGCGCTTGGCTACGGTACCGATGACCTTACCACGGCGGGAGACGGTAAAGTTCATGTCCCAAAAATCCCCGGTCACAGTCAGGCCGGCCGCCGACAGTTCATAACGGGGCTTAAACAGGGTGAATTTCTTCTGAATGGTGGCCACCTGTTGACCAGCGATTTTGAGATAGAAACGAGGCAGCCAGGTCATGGGTTGTTTGATGACACTGGCCACCCGATTGTCTTGCAAATCGAGAATATCAAAGTGCTTGGGAATCTGGAAAACACTTCCCACAGCATGGTAGACGGGCCGATCGTTGGCGTCACAAATCGCAAATTTTTCGCGAAACGACCAAACTTTTTGATTAAGATAAAGCTTACGCATCAGAATTTCTCCCATCAAATGGAACGACGATCACGGTTGACGCCGTCCTTTAGTTGGTTTCTATGATACCGAATATTTAGCAACAAGCATAGATGGTTTACCAAACATTTACAGGGTGCTGAAAATAGTGATTCAATTTCATACGGAATGTCACATATAATTGACATCTACCCATGACCGTTCTATACTGATGGTGTCATATATAGCTGACATTTATGGGAGGTGGACCAACGTGAATCGCGTTAAGGAATATCGTAAGGCGGCTGGACTGACGCAATTTCAGCTGGCCCAACAGGTCGCCGTGGCGCGGCAAACCATTAATCTGGTTGAAAATGATAAATACAATCCGTCACTCGATCTCTGCATTCGGTTGGCCAAAGCGCTACAGACGGATCTTAATCACTTATTCTGGGAGGAATAATCATGAAGAACGGGGAAAGTTTGCGTAATCGGGTAGTGCGACACTTTTTTAATATTTCTGGGGATTTCGACGAATACAAGCGGCAGGAGGCCAATCGGATCGGGACCAACGCGTTAATGCTGTGTATACCGGCATTACTCCTGCCGCCGACAATTGCCGCGCTATGGGCGGTGACTTCACCCGAAGCGGCCTTACTCGGGTTGATTCTGTTTGATGTCATCTTTGTGATGGTGATTGTGACACCGTACCTAGCGTTTGCAAGTCGGCGGGCCCATCTGACCGACCACGAAGTTGCGGCATCAGACCTGCGCACAGCTCGTAAGCAGGTTGTCCAGAAGGCCGTGGGCTATGCGCTGTACTTTATGGTCGTCATGTATGTCATGCAGGCCTTAGTCGACACTGTTTTCGATGGCGCCAACATTTGGCAAGAACTCACAGCTATCGGCAATATTCGGCAGGCCATTTATTCGGGAATTTTCTTTGGCCTTATCATGGGAATTTCTTACTGGATTCGTCTTAAAAAGCAGGAGTAGGCGGTGTTGGTACTGACGAGATGATCACAGCTCGGTATTTGATTGGGTTGCGTCTCTTAAGAGGACGCTCTTCGTTAAACTAGCAATAGCTTACATCGGCATATTTATTGGTGATAGGTTCTATAAATAGGGTATGATAGGAACTGAACTAAAAGATCCCTAAAGGAGGCCATCGACATGGCAGACGTTTTACTAGTCATTGATCTGCAAAACGGGGTTTGTTACGGTGAACAGACCGCCGCAAACATGCCCCAAGTCCTTACCGGCGTTAATGCCCGGATTGCGGCGTATCGCAAGGCGAAAAAGCCAATTGTTTTTATTCAACATTCGGATGAAGATTTGGTCCAAGGAACGCACGATTGGGAATTGATTCCCGACCTGGATTATCGTGACACGGACCCCTTAGTCTCAAAGCACCACGCTAACGCCTTTTACCATACCAATTTGCGGCGGGTGCTGACGAGTTTCGCCGCCGAATCATTGGAAATTTGTGGGGCCCAGGTCGAATACTGTGTGGACACCACGACTAAGGTCGCTCATGGCATTGGCTACGACCTACAAATGACCCGCGGGTTAACGACCACAGTGGATAATAAATTCATGACGGCCGAACAAACTATTGCCTTTTTCGAAGGTATTTGGGATCATCGATTTGTTACGATGTTAGAGGCTTAATGCAAGGCCGTTGGCGTTAATAGCGAAGTAGCAGACGATATGGGAGTGACTGGCGGAATATGCCACTCACTCCCATTTCTATACCAAAGAAACTAGCGGCGATTTTGTAACTGGTTGGTGGGACATTTTAAGGGCTTTTTAATTAGTTTAGACCTGAAACAGCTGGTATTGGAAAACAAGTGGTGTGTGATGAGTCGCTGGTTTAAAGCATGGGGTAAAATGCGGACATGATGGTAATGGCACCCCAATATTCTAAGATATTTTTCTTGTCGCTTGAATTCTTTTTCCTTTACATAGTGTGTATCCAGTGTGTATAATAGAACTACTGATGATGAAGGGGTGCCCGAGATGCCGATGAAGCCGAGACAGATGGTGCGTCTGCTAGAGAAAAATGGCTTTATCGCAAAATCGCAAAATGGTTCGTCACACCTAAAGCTTTACAATCCGCAAACCGGTAAGATTGTTATGGTACCGATTCACGCCAAAGAGCTAGGCAAAGGCTTAGAACATGCGATTTTAAGAGAAGCAGGAATAAAGAGGTAATTATATTTTTCGTCTGTGGTCCAAAAGTTATTGGAGATAGCTTCTTTAAATATTTAATAGGTCACGCAAATCATGAAAAAATCTGTGGGTTTAACACGAAGGGAGGCCGATTTCTGTGCAGAAGGATATTGTCATCTACCCAGCAATTTTTAGTGAGGACGGGGACTATATTTTTGTTCGAATTCCCGACTTGCAGGGTGGTTTCACTCAGGGAACGGATGCAGTTGATGCTGTAAAAATGGCTGAAGATTTAATCGGTAATTTACTGGAAGATGAGACCAACTATCCCAAGCCTTCGGATCCCCAAGACATTGATTTAGCCGAAGGGGAGTCCCTCGTCTATATTTCAGTTGATCTAGCGGCATTTAGAATTAAGTACTCTAAAACGGTGCGTCGGAATGTCACCATTCCAGGATATTTAAATGCAATGGCTAAAGAGAAAAAGCTAAATGTCTCTCAGGTGCTAACGGAGGCATTAAAAACAAAACTAGAGGTTTGATGACTTCGAAATTAGACAATGTATCCAATAACAGGTAATAAATAAACGGCATGCTTTCCCAGTCTGGGAGGCATGCCGTTTTTGCTTAAAGTTGTTTTACTGAGGCGAAGCGAGCCACTAAGTCTCCCAGGTATCGCGGTGATTCCACGAAACCGTGGGTGACCCAGGTAACGGCCACGTTGATAACGGCTCCGGAAAAGAATTCCAGGTAGTACGGTTCGTTGATTCGCGAGCCGTGGATCCGATGCTGTTTCTTCAGGAGCTGGAAAACCGTTTGAAAAGTTTGGAGTAAGACATCCAGCTGGCCATTTTTGATGAGTAGCTGATAGGTGGTGGCTTCAGACTGGACCAGCTCGAAGTAATGTGTCATCAGGTCGGCCAGATTAACTTGTGTGGACCGCGGCAATCGTCGGAGATAACGTAACATGTTTTGCATTTGATAGCGCGTAATGATTTGATTAAAGTCCTGATAATTGCGGTAGAAATAAGTTCGCGAGACCTGAGCGCGCTGGCATAACTCGGTAATGGAAATTGCGGCCAGTGGCTTTTTGGCCATTAGCGCCAGCAAAGCATGGTAGATGGCCTCTAGATTTTGTTGCTTACGGGCTTGTGGCGTCATGGGTCACAACATCCCCCTTTCTGTAACCTAAAGCTAGTGTATCTGAACGGCACCCGATAAACTAGCGATAACACTTGAGGAGGGGATTTTTTATCATGGCGCAAACAACAAAACTAGTGGGTACCATGGCGATGGGGATTTTTCTCTGTATGTTGGACACCACGGTCATGAACATTGCGTTACCCGCAATGCAAACGGGGCTGAGCACCGACCTGGCACAATTATCCTGGGCGCTCAATCTCTACACCATTTTATTTGCGACGCTGACGATTCCGCTGGGGCGGATAGCCGATATTTATGGTCGTCAGCGGGTTTACCTGGTGGGATTGGGACTATTTTTAGGAGGATCATTGGTCTCGGGACTGGCTGGTAATATCGGATGGCTTGTCGGTGGCCGGGGCATTCAAAGCTTGGGAGCAGCAATTGTTTTTCCCGCCAGTATGACGATTGGTATTAACAGCGTTCCCTTGGCTAAACGCCCCCAGACGATTGCGACACTGGGTATTGCGCAGGGGCTGGCTGCGGCGTTGGGACCAACGATTGGCGGCGTCGTGACCCAGTTCTTGGGGTGGCGCGGTATCTTTTTGATCAATGTACCGGTGACGCTGTTGTCGCTGATCCTTTGTTGGCGGTTGTTTGACCCGCACGAACATCGTCAACCGGCTGAACACCTGGATCTAGGCGGAGCAGTCCTGTCGATGACCCTGCTCTTTAGTTTAACCCTGTTGCTAGTCAAGGGCGGTGACTGGGGGTGGACGAATCTGCGTTGCCTGGGGCTAGGATTGCTGAGCAGCCTGGCACTGGCAGGCTTTCTTCTCGTCGAAGCCCACACGAAACACCCCATGGTCCCCCTGATGCTTTTCAAAGATCGGCAGTTTGTGGGGGCGGCCATCATGACTGTGCTGTCGGGGATCTTTCTGGTCGCCTTACTGGTGTTGATGCCGAGTTTCTTCGTGAAGGTGCAGCTGAAAGGGACGTTATTGGCCGCAATGATGGTAACGCCGGCCTCAGTCATGATCTTTATCTGGTCGCCGCTCAGTGGCTTACTATTGGCTAAATTGGGCCCACGGCTGGTGATTCTGACGGGGAGTCTAACCATGATTGGCGGATACATGGTGTTGGCTCGCCTGAATCCCAATCAGTATGGGCAAGTCCTTATGGCAATAGTTCTGATTGGGGCGGGGTACGGCATCATCATTGGCCCCATCACGGTGCTAGCGGCTGGCGAGTTTACCGGCAAACTCTTAACGGCGTCACAGAGCGTGATTGGCGTCTTCCGCCAGGTTGGGACATCGCTGGCGGTTGCTATCTTCGTATCGGCGCTGTCAACCAATCTAGCCATCGCTAAAACCAACATACGGGCTTTTGCCCAAAATGAAGTCGCCGTTCTACCAGTGACCGCACAAGTCAAGCGAGAGTCGCTTGTTCAGGTTAACGACCAGTTAGCCGCAGAATCGCTATCCCAGCACCCGCAAACGACCTTCATTGACCAGGCAAAGGCCAATCAGCTGATTCAACGTCATTACCAGCGAGCGCTCGTTCAGCAACGGTTGACGCAGGCACCAGTACCGATTAAGCGGGCGATCTATCAGCGCATTGAGCGGGCTGTGACGCGACGAGTTGCCCATGACAATCGTGCTTTAGCGAGACTGACAGCGGCCATTCACCACGAAACGAAGCGTCAATTAACCCGAGCCTTTATGCGGCCGTATCGGCTGGCGATGCCGTTTACGCTGGTCATGCTACTGACAGTTTTTCTGCTTCGAAGACGGCGGAATTATCTGGAACGTGAACGCATAGAAAATGATCATGGATTCAGATAACATGCAAAAAAGCGTTCAGAATTGAGATTCTGGACGTTTTTGTCGTGCATGAGGTTGCCATGATCATTGAAGATTATCAAAACGAAAAATAAGTTGTCCATCAATTTGCTTAGTGACTAGAGACGAAAATGCTGGGCTAAGCCAATTTACTCATGATAAGTTTAAAAGACAGGTAAGACCTCCACCAGAAATCTAAACGACCTTGGCTTGCAAAATAGGCACTATACAGTCATTCTATATATAGCTGAACTGTATAGTGTGAGATTTCTAACCACTGGAGGGAAAAATGGAACGAGATAAAAATTTGCCCTTAACTGAGACTACTTACTACATCTTACTTGTTTTGACCCAGCCGCTACACGGCTACGGTGCCATTCAAGAGATTGCCCGCATCAGTCAGGGGACGGGTCAAGGTGGCTGCGGGAACCATGTATGGGGCGACTGAGAACCTACTGAAGCTGAAATGGATCAAAGAAGTGCCGGGTCCGGATAAACGGCGGCGAGTCTATCAAATCACACCAACTGGCCGAAAAATCATGACGTTGGAGACAGCGCGGTTACGACAACTGGGGACGTTAGCGCGGTCATTTGGGTATTAGTTTGGGAGGACGATGACATGAAAAAATTTCGCGTATTTTTAAATCTTGACGAGGAAGAAAATTGGATCAATGGGGTGCATGCTGCGGGCTACCGCTTGACGTTTGTGAACCATATCTTACATCGCTATACCTTTGTGCCGTTGATAATTGCAGATCAATTTATACCGACAGTACAGTTGGACTTTCGCGATCGCGGGTTGAGCTGGCGGAACTATCAGGATTATCGGCAACTCTTTAACGATAGCGGTTGGCGCTTGATTGGTGGCAGTCGTCACGGTGGCGTGCAATAATTTCAGCAGCGCAGGGACTCGGTAGACAACGCCATCTTTTCGGATGAGCGGTCGAAGCAGGACAGTCGTCGCCGTTACAGTCGGATGGGGTATTTCTACGGTGTTTTGTTTCTCGCCATGTTTTTCGGCTTGATTAGCTCAGGTGTGAATATTTTTAATTTTCAGAGCTGGTATTTAACGCCTGGGTTGTGGCAAATTGCAGGGTAACCAGTTTTGGCAAGCCTTTTGGTTCGAGACGCCCTGGGCACTATTGCGGGTCAGTCTCGCCTGTGCGTTTGGCGTGGTCGTGGTTCAGAAGATTAACTCTGCGAGGAATGGACGTTAGTTGTGCGAAACTGCTCAGTGAGTGTGTCATCCCCAGTCAAGTCTTCGGTGGTGTGATTGCTGAAGACCAATTTAAGCGTTGCTCATCAGCCTTGTCGAGACTAATAACTGCAGAATTGGCCGCATTTTTTAGCCAATTGCCGACTAAATTTTGAATGATTCTCTGTAGTAAGATTAAGTAAAGATTCGGCACAACCTTGGGAGTCACTACAATTTGTTTGGCGTTTAGGTCGTCAAAGAAGATCAACCACCCCTGACTAAAGTCAGAGGTTTGCGGGAACAACATCTTAAAATGTTATGACCGCAATTTGCTTAGATACAGCGATTGCCTGCATGCAGGTCTTACGTGCTAATGACCAAAGCCTTTAGTGTCCGCAGGTTGCCAGACGGACCGGTGTTTCTTATGACTCTGCTAGGGTCGCTAATCCCTTAGCTAAAATATTTTTAGCGGCGTTGTGATCGCGAACGTGATAAGCGCCACATCGCGGACAGGTCCATTGACGATCGGCCAAGGTCAACTTTTGTGTTGTTTCGGTACCCATGATAAAGCCACAATCATGACACGTTTGTGTGGTATTTCGGGGATCAATAGTCATAAATTGACGGTTATACAAATTAGCTTTATACGTGAGCATGCCTAAGAGCGTCCGCCAACCAACATCAGCGATACTCATGGCAAGAGCGTGATTTCGTAACAGATTCTTGCTTCTTAATTCTTCGGCGACAACCAAATCGTGGTTCTTGATTAGTGCTGTCGAAACAAGATGTAAGAAGTTTTTCCGTCGATTAGCAACTTCCCGTTGG
>NZ_JAAVSC010000069.1 GCF_012641095.1 Lactobacillus sp. HBUAS51381 | reverse complement strand
CTCACATCGCTGACGATAACCTATCACACTGTCGATCTCCCGTTGGCTAACTAAGCAATCTGTGACAAAATTGTGCCAATTGAAGAATTATGGAGGGTAAACTATGGTAAGTTATCGTAAACGTGGCAATGCTTGGCAATATGAAATTTCTTACAAGGATCAAGACGGTAAGTACAAGAAGCTTCGTAAATCAGGATTTCTATTAAAATCTGAGGCTATTCTAGCAGCCAGTAAAATTCAAACTGAGCATCCCAACCTATCGACAGTCCAGTCTGGTAGCGAATCCCTGGTATCCTACTACAAACGCTGGATTCAAGTCTATAAACAAGGTGCCGTAACACCCATTACCTATAATAAATATCAAAACACTGCTAAACACGCAACCGAATTATTTGGTGATCTTAAACTGAAAGATTTAACCAAATTACTCTATCAAGAACGGTTAAATAAATTTGCGGAAAACCACGCTCGCAGAACAGTCTCATGTTTTCACAAGCAGCTACGTGCCTGCATTCTTGAAGCTTTAGATGAAAAAATAATCACCACAGATCCCACTAGAAAGGCTGTCGTCACTGGTCGCGAACGGCCGAAGATTGCCAAGACTTTAAACTACGATGATTGGGTCAAACTACTCCATCACCTGGACACCTCTAAAATTGGTGAAATGATTATTTATCTCGCCGCTGTTACCGGTATGCGTTACGGTGAAATCGTTGGTCTTACAACGAATGATATTGATTTACAGGGCCGCTTAATTCACGTTAATAAAGCCTGGGATTATAAATATAAAACTGGCTTCATGAAAACTAAAACGCGATCATCAGTCCGAGACATTGCCATTGATCAGCAAACCGTCCAATTGCTTCAAGCGTTTCTCACAACCTACTCCACAAGCCCCAGTCGTCCAATTTTTATGGATACGACAGGTCACATTCTAGTCAGCGCTGAAATCAACAAAATCCTAACCGAGAAACTGGAATTTTTAAATATCCCACGAATCACCTTCCATGGTCTACGACATACCCACGCTTCAATTCTACTCTACAAAGGGGTCAGCGTGCTTTCCGTATCTCGTAGACTAGGCCACAGCAACATCACAACAACGCAATCCACCTATCTACACATCATCAAAGAACTGGAATCGCAAGATCAAGATAAGATTATTTCCATCCTGAATAATATCTCAAAATAGTTGGCACATAACTTGGCACAAAGGGGGCTTCTCATTGATTTGAGAGGTCCCCTTTGGTTTATTTTAATTTAGTTAAAATTGTATTCCCATCTTGAAGTTTTTCGTAGTTTACAACTACACCATCATCCAAATCAAGTTCAATTTGTTGGTTCGCAATATGCTGAATTAAAGGATCATACTTCTTAATTTCGTCCAATTGTTGGGTTAAATGCTTCAACTCTCTTTCGTAACGCCGCTTCTGACTAGCAACTGTCTCATTACTCTCCAATTGTGATAATTGGTCAATCCTTAGCTCATACTTGCCCTGAAGCGGATGCAAGTAGTTAGTCCGTAACATTGCTAGCTCGTTGGCATCATAGCGATGAAGATACATTAATGCTTTAAAGCCATTGTGACGACCACTGTTAAACTCCCAATAAATAGGTCGTTTTTGATAAATCTTTTTATGGTCCTTGAAGAAGTCCTCAACGAAGTAACGCCGAATAGCCGCTTCATCCGTGTCAGCTTTCTTACCAACTACCGAAGCAATATAAGCGATATTTTCTTCAACCATTTCTGACCCGAACGTAGCCGTTAAGAAGGCTTTCAGCCGATTGATGATATCGCGTGAATCACCAAAATAGTCAGCATCATTGAGCATCAACACGTTGTCCTCGTTTGGCACAAAGGATTGATACTTACTTGGATCCCAATCGCCGCCGGCAAACGCTAAGCCCTCTACATCTAATGAATAACGCCCAAACACAACTCCAATAAAGTATGACAGGAAAGATTTAATGTCGCGTTCTTCGTCAGCCAACCTAACAGAAACGTCTTTATCAGCCACTTCTGGCGTCAGTTCATCGTTTAGTCCGTACAGATCAATAAAAATTCTATTCAGCTTTTCTTCGTTTGATTTAAGCTGATCAAAACGATTTTGAGCCTCTTCTTGCCATAAAGCAAAAGCATTCTTGAGCTTGCCAGCCACTTCATTTTGCTTATCGTCAGCGATGTGAGTAAGGAGCGGATGGCGGGTGAAGCTCCAGGAATTTTCAAAAGAATTCCAATCAATTTTAGATAAGTGTATAAGCTGGGTT
>NZ_JAAVSC010000068.1 GCF_012641095.1 Lactobacillus sp. HBUAS51381 | reverse complement strand
TTCAAAATGCTTAAGTTACTGAACCGCCGTATACGGAACCGTACGTACGGTGGTGTGAGAGGTCGGTAGCCGAACTAATCGGCTACCTCCTACTCGATTTGGCTGAAAGTTGGCGGTAGTCGCCAGTTAGGTAAAGGCTGAAGCCACCAAGCCAGCCATCGCGGCCAGAGATTCCGGTGCTGTCCGGCCGCGCTTCAGGCCCAATCTGGCGGACGGTAGGGTGGGGAAAGTAAGCACTTTTCTTGCGTCTGGCAAGCTTTCGTTGTATAGTACATTCATGAAAACTTTGAAAAGTGGGGTGAATCCGATGAAGTATACGAAACGAGTCGATGCTCATAAAAACCAAAAGCAGCGGGATGCAACCTTTGAGAAATTCAAGAAGCAGCAGAACGCGTTAAGCGCCAACCGGCGGGGTGTTCGTCGGAAATAGGGTGGTCACTGTTAAGCGCAGTGAGCATCCTTTTTTGTTAGTCGGCTGGACGACTTAGCGGGCAATTTAGTGAGATAGCTTACGCCGTAATTAGGGAATTTTCGTGGCATTTTCAAAAAAATCGACAAAAATGAGCAATTTACTTGAAAAATTGGTATAGAGCATTTATAATTGGGCTATACCACTAGGAGAGGGAGACTGAATGAAATGAAGCAATTAACCAACATGAATGTTCAGATCGTCAGTGACAAACAAGCCGGGGGACAAGCCGGGTTTGACGTGTTCAAGCAGGCCTTGCAACAAGGGGCTAAGGTCTTGGGATTGGCGACGGGGAGCACGCCCGTCACCATTTACGAACAACTCGTTGCGAGTGATTTGGACTTTAGTCAATTAACATCCGTCAATTTGGATGAATACGTGGGTCTGTCGGCCGATCATCCGCAGAGCTACCACTACTTCATGCAACAACATTTATTCAACCAAAAGCCATTTGCCAAGTCCTATGTGCCAGATGGGGCGAACTTGGATGCCGCAGCGGCAACGCAGGACTATGATCGGATTATTGCGGACAACCCCATTGACTTACAATTGTTAGGGCTGGGCCAAAATGGCCATATTGGGTTCAATGAACCTGGAACGGATCCGAAGTCAACGACGCACAAAGTGGCATTAACACCGTCGACGATTGAGGCCAACGCACGGTTCTTCGCCGATGAAAATGACGTGCCGCGTTACGCCTATTCCATGGGCATTGGGTCCATTTTACAAGCCAAGGAAATTTTGATTGTTGCCTATGGTGAGGCTAAGGCAGCCGCCGTTGCAGCCATGCTTCAAGGCCCGGTAACACCAGACGTTCCAGCCAGTTATTTGCAAACGCATCCCAACGTTCACGTGATCTTGGACGAGGCAGCCGCTAGTCAGTTAGATTAACGATGTCCAACCGGGAATGAATTCTTATTAATTTTCCTTTAAGCACTTCACCAAATTATGGTATTCTTAACTTGGAAGCGATTTTAAGGGGGAAATGGTAAGATGAAGCGAACGAAGAATTGGCTACTTACCGCATTCGTTGTGAGTGTTGGTTTAGGTAGTATTGGGAGCGTAGGTCATGCGGCGACCACGGATCCTCAAGGGTTTATCACCCAACTGAAGAGTCCGGTGATGTCGGTGGCGAACCAATACAAGCTTTACCCGTCTGTCATGATGGCACAGGCAGCCTTAGAGAGTGCTTGGGGAACCAGTATGCTTACGACACAGGCAAATAACTACTTTGGCATTAAGGGCAGTTATAACGGACAGTCAGTGTCCATGAAGACAGCCGAATACGATTCGAATGGTCAGTTGTATTATACGACGGCTAATTTTCGAAAATACCCCAGTGCTAAGGCGTCAATGACGGACAATGCAGTGTTGTTGCGCAATGGTACATCGTACAATCCAGCTATCTATAGTGGGGCCTGGCGTGAGAATGCGAACACCTATAGTGCAGCAGCTAATTCGCTTACGGGCGTGTACGCAACGTCGCCCACCTATGGCACGAATTTGATTTCGATCATTAAACAATACAATTTGAATACGCTACTGGATGGCAATGATTCGGATAACGCGACGGACTCAGAATCGTCCTCCAGTTCGACGTCGAAGCCGACGGTGACTTATGCAACGGCTAAATATTACGGAACTTCGGGAACACAGATGGGGCGGCTGAGTGCTCGGCACACGAGTTACGTCCTCTACAATCATGTGAAGAACACTCGGGCCGACATTACCAAGACCTCGTGGAAGAAGCTCAGTGACTATACGGGTCAGCCAGTTTATCTCGATATGCGGGCGGTCAAGACCGATCCAAAGTCGGGGAAGAAGACCACGTGGTATCGGATTCGTTTCTCAAGTAAGGCAAGTGCAAAGAAGTACTGGTTGTACACGGCTGGCGTTACGATGCCGACGGTGAAGTACACGAGTGGTACGGCCACGGTTACGGTCAATCATAATCTTAAGGGGAGCTACTACAACCATGTTTTCAACTCCCCATACTTAGCAAAAGCACAGGGCTCGCTGAGCAAGCTAACGGCCAAGACCTATACGGCGGATAATCAGGCGGTGAAGACCCAGGACGGGTACAAGACGACTTGGTACCGCATTAAGGTGGGTTCTAAGAAGTATTGGATTGCCTCAACTGAAGCGGCAGCTAGTCCACAGTACGATTATGTGGTGTACACAGCGGCTAGCGGTACGAAAAAGTTAAGCAGTAAATTCAGTAAATACAATGTTTACAATCACATTAAGAAGACCCACTTTGATCAGAAAACCTTGAAGTGGCCGAGTGGTAGTAAGAAAGGCACCAAGGTAACCGTTGATTTGAAGGGGATCAAGACAGCCTACAAGACGACCTGGTATCGCATTCAATTTAGCGGCAACAAAACCAAGTACTGGGTGGATGCCCGCGCATTACAGTAAAGCAGAGGAACCGTAAGCGATTGCGGTTCTTTTTGTTGTGCGCCCGGCATGGGCGCTAACTAGGCGGTGAAAATCCGCTGTGGGCCGTAGTAGTCGGAACCACGAGCCGAAGGCAAAGGTGTCCAT
>NZ_JAAVSC010000067.1 GCF_012641095.1 Lactobacillus sp. HBUAS51381 | reverse complement strand
GACACCTTTGCCTTCGGCTCGTGGTTCCGACTACTACGGCCCACAGCGGATTTTCACCGCCTAGTTAGCGCCCATGCCGGGCGCACAACAAAAAGGACCTGCGGCAAACGCCCAGATCCTGTATAGAACAAAATTAAATGGCTAAATTCTGAATCGGCGAGCGGCTTAATCAACCACTAACACACTCGTCTTGGAATTGTGCACCACATAACTCGTGGTGGATCCCATGATGGCCCGCCCTAAACCGTGCGCACCAGAACGGCCAATTACCGTCAGGTTCGTATTAAGCTCTTCGGGTAAGGTTACGGCAATCGTGGGCTTTGGTAAGCCGGTCTTGAACCGCGTTTCCACGGGAACCCCGGCCTCTTTAACTTCTTCAACGGCGGTATCCAAGAACTTCGATGCTGCTTCCTTGAAGTGCGTCACAATTTCACTGCCAAATTCCGCGCCGTAGTGGGCATAGGTCTGATCACTAGCGACGGAAACGATGAACAGCTTCGATCCCAGCTTTTGGGCCAATTTGGTTGCCTCCACCAGTGCTTTATGGGCGTTCTTGCTCCCATCCATTGGTACTAAGATCCGTTCATACATCATATCCCGTCCTTTCCATATTAAACCATCAATGTGGTATCGCTTTCAACACCTTTATCATAGCAATAAATACCGCGGGTTGGAAGACCAATGCACAAATTTTCACGAGAATTTTAGGGTTCCGGGCAAATGCTTAGCCGATTCTCATTCTCGCTTTCTTCCCGGTTTGTGGTAAGATTAACCAAATAACTGAATTAGAAGGATGGTTTCCACAATCATGAAAAAGTTTTTACTGGGCGCCCTGGGATTACTTGCGTTAACCCTAGCCGGCTGCTCGAACAATCAACTCACCACTAAGAAATCGACGTACCGCCCAACCGCCCTTACGGCAGTGGTTAAGGGAACGGCCGATGCCAAACACGTGAGCTACCAAATAGATAATGGTAAGAAACAATCCGTCAAGGTCAACAGTGGCGCTTATTTCTTCCAGGTTCCCGCTGCGACTAAGGACCAGACCGTCAAGATTACGGCTGGGAGTGCTAAGAAGACGATTACCGTCAAGAAAGTCAAGGCCTTGGGCACCTACAAGACCCTAGCCGCCAAATACAACCAAATGGTCACGGCGACCTACTTGCCAACTAAGGTCCAAAAGCAATTACAGTCGGCCCAAAAGAATCAGGTAGCTACTAAGAAAAAATTAGCGGCACTGGCGAAGACTGACCCCACCGCCGCAGCCGCCGCTGCCCAACAGCAACAAGCCGCCGCTAAGCAGTTACAGACTGAGATGCAGACGGCCAAACGTAAGGCCAAGGACAGCCTACTTCCGACGACCACTAAGGATGGCGTCAAGAACCTGACGACGACCAAGTACACCACGGTGCGGGCCAACGTTCAGAACGGTAAATTGATGGGACTGGCCATGATCACCCCCACCAAACAGATGAAGACCAAGACCGGTCAGAAGAAGTTCGGGACGACCTTTGCTTTACTGGGAACCACGTTGAAGGCCAAACCCAAGTACGTCATCAATAAGTTCGAAAAGGTCCTGAAGGATGCCAAGAAGAACAGTTCATCCACAACGACCAAGACCATCGAATCCAACCATATCCGCTTCAACACCGGTTTCTCTACGGATCACCTCTACATTTACATGACGCAGGGTTAGTCACTGTCCTGCTGACCGATTAAGCGGCGATCACCCTCACCGCCCACAAATGGTTCGGCATTTTTGCCGAACCATTTTTTAGCCGCCCATACTAACCGGTTTCTCATGGACTCATCTCGTCAATCCCGGTTTAACGCATGTTATCACCCTTTTTGGGTACTCTCCAGCGGGCAGTTAGCGTATACCCTAAACCAGATAACAAACTGAATTGGCCTAACTCCCCCGCTCTAAGGGCAATTATTTTCATCCCTAGCAATCAGGCCGCATAATGACGGTATGCTGATGTAGTGAATAGCAACGGCAGTTTAGACGAGAAATGTTTGCTAGACCGGCTAGATTCGTTTTCAAGGGGGAGTTATTATGCAAAACGAAGAAAGAGTATTTGAGAATTTCTTGCGACAGTATCGCGAAATTTTTCGGGTGTTGATCAATGCGGCAGAACAAATCACGGGGCAGTATTCGGTAAGCTTTGAACAATACCTGTTGTTGAAACAAATTCACGAGCAGCGCAACATTACGCTGAGTGAATTAGCCGATACAACACGGACGACGCGATCGGCCGCTGCTCGGAAGTTGCGGGCACTGTTATTGGACGGCTTTGTTGAACAGGAAGCCAAGATGGATGATCGGCGGGTTAAGTATCTTCGCCTGACCGACAAGGGGACCACCGTGGAACACGATATTCACCAAGCCTTTTTGCAGAGCGCCGAAACCTGGAATCAGATTCCGACTAGCCTGACACCCGCGGATATTACCGACTTCTTTACCCAGTATCAACAAAACATTGCGGTCTGGGATCGGACACGGCCGAAGTTTCAGCGGCCAGTGCTCAATGCTAAGCGACGGGTCGATTAGCACCAGACGTAACGATTGGCTTAGTTAAGAACAGCATTAAATCATAGCGGGAGTCGAATCGTGCGGTTCGACTCCCGTTATTCTTACGTCAATTACCGCCGAATAAATTCGGCGGCTTGTCGCTCACGTGTCATCCGACACAGTAGTCTAACGTTCGATCGGAACTCCTACTCGTAGTGGCAACATCGTCGGGTAATTGACGGCTACCCGTTTAACTACCAGGTTTACCCAGTAGTTGTTACTTTTTTGATTTTGGGATGTTTGACCCCGTCCAACCATTCTTGGCCCAGCATTGCGATATTCATAGCGCCTAATCGGTCATCATTAGATCGATACTGGCACTGCTGGCACTGATACTCGTGAATGTCGTGATGCCGATTGGTTTTCGCAATCAGACCACACTTGGGGCAACGTTGGGAGGTGAAGACAGGGCTTACCTTTAACACCCGACTTTGAGCGGCCTGAGCCTTGTAGGCCAGGAAAGTTTCCAACTGATAGAATGCCCAGGAACGGTGACTATTTCTCAGTGATTTAGGCAAGTCATCAGTGTTGAAAGTCACATTCGTCAGATCTTCCAGGACAAAGAGCGT
>NZ_JAAVSC010000066.1 GCF_012641095.1 Lactobacillus sp. HBUAS51381 | reverse complement strand
GCGATCCCCCAACTACTATCGGCGTGCTAAAGCTTAACTTCCGTGTTCGGCATGGGAACGGGTGTATCCTTTAGGCTATCGCCACCACACTATAAGAGAACTTATTCTCTCAAAACTAGATATCATCAATTACTTTCCCCGGAAACAACCACGTTTTCAACTTGGTTAAGTCCTCGACCGATTAGTACTGGTCCGCTCCACGCCTCACGGCGCTGCTACTTCCAGCCTATCTACCTGATCATCTCTCAGGGGTCTTACTTCCATATAGGAATGGGAAATCTCATCTCGAGGCGAGTTTCACACTTAGATGCTTTCAGCGTTTATCTCATCCATACATAGCTACCCAGCGATGCGCCTGGCGGCACAACTGGTACACCAGCGGTATGTCCATCCCGGTCCTCTCGTACTAAGGACAGCTCCTCTCAAATTTCCTACGCCCGCGACGGATAGGGACCGAACTGTCTCACGACGTTCTGAACCCAGCTCGCGTACCGCTTTAATGGGCGAACAGCCCAACCCTTGGGACCGACTACAGCCCCAGGATGCGATGAGCCGACATCGAGGTGCCAAACCTCCCCGTCGATGTGGACTCTTGGGGGAGATAAGCCTGTTATCCCCAGGGTAGCTTTTATCCGTTGAGCGATGGCCCTTCCATACGGTACCACCGGATCACTAAGCCCGACTTTCGTCCCTGCTCGACCTGTCTGTCTCGCAGTCAAGCTCTCTTCTGCCTTTACACTCGACGAATGATTTCCAACCATTCTGAGAGAACCTTTGGGCGCCTCCGTTACTTTTTAGGAGGCGACCGCCCCAGTCAAACTGCCCACCTGACACTGTCTCCCACCACGATTAGTGGTGTGGGTTAGAGTGTTCACACAGCGAGGGTCGTATCCCACCAGCGCCTCACTCGAAACTAGCGTTCCGAGTTCTACGGCTCCGACCTATCCTGTACAAGCTGTGTCAACACCCAATATCAAGCTACAGTAAAGCTCCATGGGGTCTTTCCGTCCTGTCGCGGGTAACCTGCATCTTCACAGGTAATATAATTTCACCGAGTCTCTCGTTGAGACAGTGCCCAGATCGTTACGCCTTTCGTGCGGGTCGGAACTTACCCGACAAGGAATTTCGCTACCTTAGGACCGTTATAGTTACGGCCGCCGTTTACTGGGGCTTCATTTCTGGGCTTCGCCGAAGCTAACTCATCCACTTAACCTTCCAGCACCGGGCAGGCGTCAGCCCCTATACGTCATCTTACGATTTTGCAGAAACCTGTGTTTTTGATAAACAGTCGCCTGGGCCTTTTCACTGCGGCTACACTTGCGTGTAGCACCCCTTCTCCCGAAGTTACGGGGTCATTTTGCCGAGTTCCTTAACGAGAGTTCACTCGCTCACCTTAGGATACTCTCCTCGACTACCTGTGTCGGTTTGCGGTACGGGTAATTAATCACTAACTAGAAGCTTTTCTCGGCAGTGTGACATCTGGCGCTTCCCTACTAAAATTCGGTCCTCGTCACGCCTTGTCCTTAGCGATAAGCATTTGACTCATCACCAGACTTGACGCTTGAACACACATTTCCAATCGTGTGCACACCATAGCCTCCTGCGTCCCTCCATCGTTCAAACATGATTAACTAGTACAGGAATATCAACCTGTTATCCATCGCCTACGCTTCTCAGCCTCGGCTTAGGTCCCGACTAACCCTGGGAGGACGAGCCTTCCCCAGGAAACCTTAGTCATTCGGTGGATCAGATTCTCACTGATCTTTCGCTACTCATACCGGCATTCTCACTTCTAAGCGCTCCACTAGTCCTTGCGGTCTAGCTTCGTTGCCCTTAGAACGCTCTCCTATCACGCGACCTATTGGTCGCATCCACAATTTCGGTAACATGCTTAGCCCCGGTATATTTTCGGCGCGGGATCACTCGGCTAGTGAGCTATTACGCACTCTTTAAATGGTGGCTGCTTCTGAGCCAACATCCTAGCTGTCTATGCAACTCCACATCCTTTTCCACTCAGCATGTATTTAGGGACCTTAATTGGTGGTCTGGGCTGTTCCCCTTTCGACGGTGGATCTTATCACTCATCGTCTGACTCCCGGATATAAATCTGTGGCATTCGGAGTTTATCTGAATTCAGTAACCCATGACGGGCCCCTAGTCCAAACAGTGGCTCTACCTCCACGATTCTTAACTCCGAGGCTAACCCTAAAGCTATTTCGGAGAGAACCAGCTATCTCCAAGTTCGTTTGGAATTTCACCGCTATCCACACCTCATCCCAGCATTTTTCAACATACACGGGTTCGGTCCTCCAGTGCGCTTTACCGCACCTTCAACCTGGACATGGATAGGTCACCTGGTTTCGGGTCTACATCAATTTACTGAAACGCCCGTTTCAGACTCGCTTTCGCTACGGCTCCGGTCTTTCCACCTTAACCTTGCAAATTAACGTAACTCGCCGGTTCATTCTACAAAAGGCACGCTATCACCCATTAACGGGCTCTAACTAATTGTAGGCACATGGTTTCAGGAACTATTTCACTCCGCTTCCGCGGTGCTTTTCACCTTTCCCTCACGGTACTGGTTCACTATCGGTCACTAGGGAGTATTTAGCCTTGGGAGATGGTCCTCCCGGATTCCGACCACGTTTCACGTGTGTGGCCGTACTCAGGATACTGAACTGAGGGTCAACGATTTCATCTACGGGGGTATCACCCTCTATGCCGAGTCTTCCCAGACTCTTCGATTATCATTGACTTTGGTAACTCAAATGTTCAGTCCTACAACCCCAAAGAGCAAGCTCTTTGGTTTGGGCTATTCCCCGTTCGCTCGCCGCTACTTAGGGAATCGATTTTTCTTTCTATTCCTGCGGGTACTTAGATGTTTCAGTTCCCCGCGTCTGCCTCAACTCAAGTATGTATTCCCTGAGTTGTAATTACTGATTAAAGTAATTGGGTTTCCCCATTCGGAAATCTCCGGATCAAAGCTTACGTACAGCTCCCCGAAGCATATCGGTGTTAGTCCCGTCCTTCATCGGCTCCTAGTACCAAGGCATCCACCATGCGCCCTTCATAACTTAACCTAACGATTACGTCGTAATCGCTGATTAATTGAGTATTAGCGATATAAACTAATTAAAAAACTCAAAAATACGCAGTTGTTTCTCGGTTTAATTATCTTAATAATTAAAGGAAAATAATTTGATAATATCTAGTTTTCAAAGAACAA
>NZ_JAAVSC010000065.1 GCF_012641095.1 Lactobacillus sp. HBUAS51381 | reverse complement strand
TAACGGCAGTAAGCAAAAATAATGAAAGGAAATATGCAACCTTTCTAAATGTAGAAACCCATCGTGTTTTTCTACATTTCTCCATATTTTGTATAGCAGTGAATAGCGATGTCAGATGAACAGGGGCTCCACTGCCTCGTTGACGGGGAGTCCGTCAATCTCGAAGATAGTCTCCAGCTTTCGGAATTAGACGCGGGGCTGAGAAACCGGATTAAACGCGATTACCCGCAGAGTAAGGTGAGTGACTACATTTGTGGGCATCACCTGTTAAAATACCGTCTGGAGCACGTGGACGCCCTGATTAACGCGGATATGAAGCAGACGCGCAAGATTAATCAGAAGTTGACCAAGGCGCTGCAGAGTGATGACTACGACATTATTGACGTGAACGATTCTCTCAAGGAGAGCCTGACGTTCGGGCAGAAAGTGTCCGATGACGTGGCCCGTTTTGGCGGGTCCTGGGGCTTTATCTTTGTCTTCATGTTCGTCCTAATCGGCTGGATGCTGGTTAACGGGCTTCATTTGTTCGGGGTGAACTTTGACAACTACCCCTTCATTCTGTTAAATTTAGTGTTGAGCTGTGTGGCGGCGATTCAGGCACCCATCATCATGATGAGCCAGAACCGTTCCGCCGATCGCGATCGCATGATGGCCGAAAACGACTATCACGTGAACCTTAAGTCGGAGCATGAATTACGCTTGCTCCACGCTAAGGTCGATCATTTAGCACAGAATCAGGTCCCCCACACCATGGAGATCGCACGATTTCAGTTAGAAATTTTAGGTGAAATTCGACAAGAACTGGCCGAATTACGAACGCGCGAGGCGCAGGACGGTTCGGCAAAACGAAGGGAGTCTCACCATGAGGACATGGATCACAGCTAGCGTCTTGTTTGCCGTTGGCTTGGTTTTTGGCAAACGGGCCGCGGTTAAGCGAGCACATTAAGGGTAAAGCATGACTAGGGGCCATGGCCGCTTAACGAAGCGGTCAGGCTGGTCCGGCAGATTCGTTGACAAAGTTGCAATCCTCCGTTAGGCTAGTGAGAGAACTAGAAATGGAGGATTTTTTGTGATAATACGTGAAGCGAAACCAGCGGACGCGCCTCAGATAGCGCCGCTGATGAACTTGATCTACGACGAGATGGAACTGACCGACTTGGAAGACGTTCCCGAACCCGACTTACTAAAGGCCATTACGGCGGCGTACCGCACCCGGACTTATTTATCCGGGCCGGCAACCACGGTGGTGGCCGAGGCCAATGGCCAAGTCGTGGGGATGGCGTTCGGCTATCCCGGAGAACGAGAAGAAACGGTGGACGATGTCTTTACGCAAATCACCGCGCAGAGCGCCGCGTTTGATGTGCCTTTTGAGACCCAGTCGGAAACGGCCAAGGGTGAGTGGTATCTGGACTCACTGGCGGTGTCGCCCGATCATCAGGGCCAGGGGATTGGTCACCAATTGTTGCAGGCACTCCCGTATTACGCCCGGCGTGACAATCAAGCCGTCATTGGCTTAAACGTCGACCTGGAGAACCCGGATGCCATGCGGCTCTATGAACGCATGGGTTACGAGGTGTCTGGCAAACAAATGATTGGCGATCATCACTACTATCACATGCAACTGGAGATTGGCCAACGGGCTACGGTTGCGAACTAATTAGAGACTTGAAAGTGGGACCGGGGTAGATGCCTTGGTCCCTTTGTGTTGATGACTAAAGGTTGAAAGATAGAAAAAAGCTAGGATTCCTGGCGTGACAAGGATAACAATCATGATAATCTGATAGTCGCGTACAAGGCCGCTTTACCGTTCGTCACCAGTTAACCGCCTGTGGGCCCACTCTTGTCAACGGCTGAGACCAAATTTGATTCGCTCACGGCTACATGAGGTGTATCCCATTAAACTGGCAGAATGTCGCCACTCCAGCGATGTCATCGCACGTTTAGTAGGTTTCAACCACCGTAACCGGAGGCAGCCAGAGATGTAGGCAGCCGTGACAGCGGTGTTAGCTGTGCAGCAGCTTACAGCGCCGGAATCTCTGGCAGCCACAGGTGGTCATTGATGACTAATTTTATAGCGATATGCCTTGCCAGCTGGGGACTGGAGAGTGTTCGTGAACTTTTAACCTTCCGTTAGCCAAGAATACTGGTATACTAATGGTTACGAATAAGGACAGAACGATTCAAGGAGGAACTTTACCGATGAAGGATAATCTACAATTAGGCGATGACGAATTTGCCAACATGATGTTGGTGCTGAAACAACCCGTGACCCAGGCCAACCACAAGGAATTCAAGTTTCTAGATGGCACCGAAACGGGGGAAATGCAGGAGATTGCGCCCGACATCTGGGCAATGCCCGCCTATATGCAGGAAGATGACGATTTCACCATGTTCTTCCTGACCACCCAGATCGAATCGGGCGAGACGGTCATGGCCTTTGCGACGGGTGAACTGGCGGACGGAGATTTTCGTCTGAGCCAACCACTGGTCACCGGTGCGGGATTAAACTTATTAAATGAACAGCAGCCGAATCGGGCCAAGCGCGTTTTGAAATTTCTCAATGATATTTCCAAGGCCGATGAAGGAAACTGGCGGATGGTGGATTAATTTCCGCATAGTTGCTGGCGACCATGATTGATCCACTCGGTGTAATTGGTCTTGACAAGTATGCGGGTCACACCGTATACTTAATAAAATTTAGTTCCTTTAACATCGTCCCGTGAGGCGGTGAAGGGTTCGACTTCCGGCGATAGCTGGGCTAACTGGGCGAGCACGCTTCCTTACGGGACGGGCGCGTCTTTTTTATATCTTTGAACTGGAGGTCGTCTAGCATGAAAGAACCATCGCGTTACCGGAATCCCGATGCCTTGATTGATATTTGGGAACGTCCCAGTTGGGGTCAATGGTTGGGTTTGTCTCTACAGCATTTATTTTCCATGTTTGGTTCCACCGTGTTAGTGCCCATCCTGGTGGGGCTAAATCCCGGCATTGCGCTGTTTAGTTCTGGGGTCGGCACGCTGATGTACATTTTGATCACCCGGGGCAAGATTCCCGCGTACATGGGCTCCAGTTTTTCGTTTATCGTGCCCATGGTGGCGCTGATGAAGACCACGGGGTATCCCGGCATCGCACAGGGGACCATGGCCGTGGGGCTGGTCTATCTGATTGTCGCCGTGGTCGTGGCCTTGGTTGGGTCGGACTGGATTAACAAGGTCTTACCACCGATTGTGGTGGGGCCGATGATTATGGTGATTGGCCTGTCCCTGGCCGGTAGTGCTGCCCAGAAGGCAACGGTGGACAGTAATGGCACCTACCACTGGCAATTCTTCTTGGTGGCCATGGTGACCCTGTTACTGACGGTGGTCTTCAACCTGTATCTCAAAGGGTTTCTGGGGCTGATTCCGATCCTCATGGGGATTGTCTTCGGTTACCTGGTTGGTGCCGTGGCAGGATTGGTGGACTTTAAGCCGGTCATGGACGCGGCGTGGTTCCAGTTTCCTAAGTTCGAGTTCCCGGGGGTGAGCTACCCGTTGCATTTTTACTGGGGAGCCGTCCTGAGTCTGGCACCGATCGCCTTCGTCACCATGACGGAGCACATCGGGCACATCACGGTGTTAAATGAACTGACACACCGTAACTTCTTCGAAGATCCGGGCCTGAACCACACGCTGGCCGGGGATGGACTAGCCTCGATTGTGGCCAGTCTGGTTGGGGGCCCGCCCGTTACATCGTATGGTGAAAACGTGGGTGTGCTGGCGATTACGCGAGTTCACAGTGTTTACGTCTTGATTGGGGCTGCGATGTTTGCCGTGATCTTCAGCTTTGTGGGGAAATTAAGCGCTCTGATCGAGAGTATCCCCAATCCGGTTATTGGCGGTATCAGTTTCCTACTGTTCGGGGTCATTGCCTCCAGTGGGATGCGAATTCTAATTGAAAAGCACGTTGACTTTAACAAACGACGGAATCTGATGATTGCCTCGGCCATTCTGGTCATCGGGATTGGAAATGCCTACCTAAAATTGGGTCAGTACGAGTTCTCCGGTTTAGCCGTGGCGGCCGTACTGGGCATTGCGTTGAACCTGATCTTGCCTAAAAACGTTTAATAATTCTGAATAAAGTAAAAAGCGTTGCCGACACCTTTGCGTCAGCAACGTTTTTTGGCTCTTTGTCAACTGTTGTTGGTAATCTGCTGTATAGGGTTGCCTAATCGCATTGTGATTAGGCAACCTTTTTGATTCCGAATACCAGATGAATCCT
>NZ_JAAVSC010000064.1 GCF_012641095.1 Lactobacillus sp. HBUAS51381 | reverse complement strand
ATGGACACCTTTGCCTTCGGCTCGTGGTTCCGACTACTACGGCCCACAGCGGATTTTCACCGCCTAGTTAGCGCCCATGCCGGGCGCACAACAAAAAGACTGGGACAAAAATATCCCAGTCTTTCTGTAAATCCACGTATTCAACTTAATCGCTGATGACCAATAGTGACTTAATAGCCTCCCGCTTGTCCATCGCAGCGTAGGCATCGGCCACGTGATCGAGGTCAAAACGCTTCGTGAAGACCTTGCCGGGGTGAATCTCACCCTTTAAGACGGCGTCCAACAGCACTTCCCGGTCATAGGTCGTGACGGAAGCAATCCCACCGCGCAAACCAATGTTCTTCCAGAATAAGTTGTTGGTATTCATTTCGGCCTTTTGCGGCACGCCTACGCGGCCGACCACGGCACCGGCACGACCGACTTTAACGGCCGTGTCCACGGACTGCGCCGTCCCGACGCATTCCAAGACCGCATCGGCACCCGCACCGTCCGTGAGGGCCATGACGCGTTCAACGGCTTCGTCGCCCCGTTCGGCCACAATATCGGTCGCGCCAAATTCCTTAGCCAACGCCTGACGATCGGCGTGGCGACTCATGGCAATAATCCGCTTAGCCCCGCGAAGCTTGGCGGCAATCACGCCACACAGCCCAACGGCACCGTCACCCATGACGACCACCGTGTCACCGTCCTTGACTTCGGCGGTCGCCGCGGCGTGGTAACCCGTGGCCATGACATCGGCCAACGTCAACAGGTCGTTGAGTTGGACATCCGAATAGTCGCTAGGTTGACCGGGAACCTTGACCAGTGCCCAGTCGGCATTCTTGAACCGTAAGTATTCGCCTTGGTAGCCGACAATTTCATCATCGGTCCGGGCATTTTCACAGTTGCCGTCAAAGCCGGCTAAGCACGCCGCACAGTGACCACAACCGTGGGTAAAGGGCGCGATGACAAAGTCACCGGGTTTGACGTTAGTGACGTCGCTACCCACGCTCTCCACGATTCCGATGGCTTCGTGGCCGACCGGCGTGTTCTTCTGCCGGTCGTTGATTCCACGATACCACCACAGGTCGGAACCACAGACGCAGGCCCGCACAATCTTTAAGACGGCGTCCGTGGGGTTCTTCACTGCTGGCTTGGGTAATTCTTGAGCTTCAACCTTGCCTGGTTCGATAAATACTGCTGTTTTCATATAAAATTCCTCCATTTATTTCGCTGCTAAACGCTGCCACCAACGCGTCAACTGACGATCGGCACCCTGAAGCTCACCGGCCGTCAGACCGATTCCCGGTACCACCGTGGCGGCGGGAATGAGGCTCGCCAAGTCAGCCTCATAGTCACCCGGCGTCCCGGCATCCGTGTAAAACGGCGCGACAATTCCCGAGAAATTCGCGAGTTGTTGCAAGAATGATCGTACCGGCGTCGAAACCTTCCCCGACCAGACGGGACCGCCCACGAGCAACACGTCATAGGCGCCAATATCGGGAACGGCGTTGGTTAAGGCCGGCAACTGATGCGTCGCCAATTGCCGATTCGCCACATCAGACGTGGCATACATATCGTTGGGAAAGGTTCCCGCGGCGACCGTTAAGTCCACTCGATCACCGCCAGTCACGCGCTGAAGCGCCGTCGCGAGTTTGGCCGTGGTGCCGGACCATGAATAATCAATGATTAACGCTTTCGTTGCCATGTACAGATCTCCTTTAGCTATTCAATGCGTTCAGTTTAAACCTTAAAGTGGACTTTAAGGCAAGCGCTTTTTTTGAAAAATATAGCGACACCTCAAATTGCCGAACGAAAGATCTGGTTGCCGCAATATCTTCCCAACAAGCCATCCACAACTTGTTGGCGATTTCCCCTAGTCGTATACTGATTGAGGAGGCGCTCTACATTGAAAAACAATCGACGTTTTAACTTACGTTACTGGATTTACGGGGCCACTATTTTGTGCTGGGGTAGCGCCATAGGGCTATTTGTGACGGCCTATCGGGGCCATCATTTACTAAAGCTAATTCCCATCATCGCTTATAATCGACCACAGGGGGCCTTTGGCTGGTCGCTAACGTTGGCCGTCATTCTCTCGTTCGTCAGTTTCTGTGCCTTTCGTCAGCATAAGTTCATGCATCCGAAAGCGCCGAAGTCTTGAGTTAAAAACGACCACTCAGCAAGGCTTTTCTTGTTGGGTGGTCGTTTTAGTTAACCTCGCAAATTCATCTGGCGGACTCAACAATACCCGTCTTGCCAACTTTAACTAGGCATACACCGGCGTATCACCATCTGTGCCGGCCTTGGCAATGCCTAGGCTACTGTACGGGGTAGAATTCCCGTTTACCTATCGCCCAACACGGTCACACCGACCGCTTGTTGGCGGACCGATTACCAGCGAACCTCAGTACCTCGGGCAAAAAAAGAGCGGCCATACTGTCTGGTCGCCCTTCATCATTACTTGATATCGTCTGATTCTGCCGAATTTAGCTTCTCTGCGTGCTGTTTCTCCAACTGGCGGAGCTCCTCTTCCGTGGCCTCCATGTGGTCGTAGAAGTGGTTGAGCTTATAGTTGAGGTGATCGATCGCTGCTTGGAGATCATCGCGCTTTTCTTCCATAACTTCCAGTTGTTCCTTCAGCAAAGCTTTCTGTTCCTTCGTATTATCTTCCTGTGCGTCAAACAACTCGATGTACCGCCGGAGATTCTCAATACTCATCCCCGCCGCCCGCATCTGTGTGACGAATCGAATCCGCCGAATAATCCGGTCGTCGATATCCCGATTACCGACCTCGGTGCGATCAATGGCTGGGATCAGGGATTCCTTTTCGTAGTACCGAATGGCTGCGGAGGACACCCCCGTCTTTTCACTGGCTTCTTTAATATTCATGTAATTTACGCTCCTTATCCCTAGTAAACGGGCCGATCTTGACCTTCAGTTGCTGGATCCGCTATCCCAATACTATCACGACTGTACTTGTCGGGGTTAGCAATAATCGTCAAGACCACATCGGCCACACTCCGCCGGGAACCGGAAACGCCGTCGTACGGCTGATCCTTAGTCGTCACTGTGTACTTAATATCCCGATCATTGAGCCACGGTAATCGTAAAGTGGTGTAGTCCAGCCCAGAGTCTTCTAGCAATTGATCGGACGCCCGAGCCGGTGCCATGCCCGCACCAATCATCTCGAGATTCCAGCGACCAAATTCGCCACCGACCTCATTGTAGAGTCCTAAAACGTTGGTGAAGATAACCCGAGAAACGTGATGGGCTTGCATCCCCGCAATCACATTTCGCGTCAGGCGGTTCTGCCGGTCGTGGTCAACAACGGCAACAAAGACCACATTCTGATCGGCCATGGCCGCACTGACTGCGGCGGCATCCGTGATATCCCCCTCGATTAACGTTACCCGTGAATTATCCTGGAGAGCCTGCAGGCGACTAGCATGACGTAAGAAGAGTGTCAGGTTCACATCGGCAAAGGTGGCTTCACTTAAAATCCGTTGTTCAACAATCCGGGCAATTTGGCCGTTAGCGGCTAAAATCAAAACATTTTTCGTCATTAGAAAACTTCCTTTCCGAACACTTGAATGACCCTAGGTTAAACCTTCATGTGGACTTCAAGGCAAGGAGAAAGCTAGAAAAAACGAAATTATTTTTGAAAACAGTCCTTGAACGCGCTGGTTGCGCGAAAAACAACGACCCTTTAGAGATGAAAAGACCTGGTGCAAACCATCCAGATCTTGGTATTACCGAAATGAGGTAACTGGCCTATAGAGCAACCGCCCCTTAGCCAAGGGTCAATTACCGCCGAATAAATTCAGCGGCTTGTCGCTCACGTGTCATCCGACACAGTAGTCCAACGTTCGATAGGAACTCCTACTCGTAGTGGCAACATCATCGGGTAATTGACAGCTACCCGTTTAACTACCAGGTTTACCCGGTAGTCGTTATTCTCTAATAATCTTGGGGTACTTGACCCCGTCCAACCATTCTTGACCCAACATCGCAATATTCATAGCACCTAGTCGGTCGTCATTAGACCGATACTGACATTGTTGACAGTGGTACTCGTGAATGTCGTGGTGCCGATTGCTTTTTTCAATCAGACCACATTTGGGACAACGCTGTGAGGTAAAGGCTGCGTTCACCTTTAACACCTGACTCTGGACAGCCTGGGCCTTGAAGGTTAAGAATGTTTCCAGCTGATAGAATGCCCAGGAACGGTGACTATTTCTCAGTGATTTAGGCAAGTCATCAGTGTTGAAAGTCACATTCGTCAGATCTTCCAGGACAAAGAGCGT
>NZ_JAAVSC010000063.1 GCF_012641095.1 Lactobacillus sp. HBUAS51381 | reverse complement strand
TGGTTTATCCATAACAAAAACCTCACCAATTTATTTGATGAGGTAATCATATCGTTTTGCGACCATCAATCATAGACGGTCAGTTATTAGGTGCTTACCGCGTTCCGGCACCTCATCACCGGCACCTCACTGCTACGTTTACCATCGATACGGGCATCCGACGGCACAAAAAAACGCCCCACCCTAAGGCAGGACGTTTCGTTTCAGAGAATCACGCGACCCTAGTCTTCGACTGGAGTACCGCCATTCTTCTTGATAATATCAGCTTGAACACTCTTTGGCGTTGGTTCGTAGTGGTCAAACGTCATGGTAAAGGTACCACGACCTTGAGAAGCAGAACGTAACGTCGTCGCGTAACCGAACATTTCGGCTAACGGAACGAAGGAGTGAATCATTTGTGCGTTCCCACGAGCTTCCATACCATCGACCTTACCACGACGTGCGGTAACTTGACCCATGATATCACCCATGTATTCTTCTGGTACCAGGATATCAACCTTCATGATTGGTTCCAGGATAACGGGACCAGCAGACTTAACGGCATTCCGTAAAGCCAAGGAAGCGGCAACCTTGAAGGCTGCTTCACTAGAATCGACTTCATGGTAACTACCATCGTATAACTTGGCCTTAACATCAACCAATGGGTAACCGGCTAAGACACCGTTTGCCATGGCTTCTTGCAGACCTTGGTCAACTGAAGGGATAAATTCACGAGGAACAACCCCACCAACGATGGCGTCTTCGAATTCGTAACCCTTACCACGTTCGTTAGGGGTGAATTCGATCCAAACGTCACCATATTGACCTTTACCACCGGATTGACGAACGAACTTACCTTGGACCTTAGTTGACTTCGTGAAGGCCTCACGGTAGGCAACTTGAGGTGCACCAATGTTCGCTTCAACCTTGAATTCACGCTTCATCCGGTCGATGATGATGTCCAAGTGAAGTTCACCCATCCCAGCGATCAGCGTTTCACCAGTTTCAGGGTTAGTTTCAGCCTTGAAAGTAGGATCTTCTTCAGACAGCTTTTGCAGAGCGTTGTTCATCTTGTCTTGGTCAGCCTTCGTCTTAGGTTCAACGGCAACCTGGATCACAGGATCTGGGAAGTTCATTGATTCCAAGTGTAATGGGTGATCAGGATCAGTCAAAGAGTCACCAGTGGTGGTGTTCTTCAAACCAATGGCACCAGCGATATCACCGGAGAAGACTTCTGGAATTTCTTGACGGTGGTTTGAGTGCATTTGCAGCAAACGACCAACACGTTCACGCTTGTCCTTCGTGGAGTTCAGCACGTAAGAACCGGCTTCCAGAGTCCCGGAGTATACCCGGATGTAAGTCAAACGACCAACGAATGGATCGGTGGCAACCTTGAAAGCCAAGGCAGCGAAAGGATCGTCATCGTTTGCACGTAACGTAACGGCTTCATCAGTGTCAGGAACCGTGGCGTTGTATGGCTTAACGTCCAATGGTGATGGCAAGTAGTCGATAACGGCATCCATCAACATCTGAACACCCTTATCCTTGAAGGCAGAACCAGCAAAGACAGGGAACATGTCCAAACGTAACGTTGCCCGACGGATAGCAGCCTTCAGTTCCTCTTTGGTAATTTCTTCACCTTCGAGGTACTTTTCCATGATTTCATCATCAACGTCAGCAACGCTTTCGATGATGCCTTCATGACGCTTTTGGGCTTCTTCCTTCATGTCATCAGGAATTTCAACCGTATCCCATGAAGAACCTAACTTATCCTTGTCGTAAATGTAAGCTTTCATTTCGATTAAGTCAACAACACCGGCGAAGTCATCTTCGGCACCGATAGCCATTTGCAAAGCAACGGCATTGGCTTGGAGACGTTCGTGGAGGGAGTTTACTGAGAAGTCAAAGTCGGCCCCCAGCTTATCCATCTTGTTAACGAAAACGATACGGGGAACATCAAAGTCGGAGGCTTGACGCCAAACCGTTTCAGTCTGAGGTTCAACCCCGGCTTGACCATCTAAGACGGCAATCGCACCATCAAGGACCCGCAAGGAACGTTCAACTTCAACCGTGAAGTCAACGTGTCCTGGGGTATCGATGATGTTGATCCGGTGTTCTTTCCATTCCGCAGTCGTTGCAGCGGAAGTGATCGTAATTCCCCGTTCTTGTTCTTGTTCCATCCAGTCCATTTGTGAAGCCCCATCATGGGTTTCACCAATCTTGTGGATCTTACCAGTATAATACAGGATACGCTCAGTAGTCGTCGTTTTACCGGCATCGATATGAGCCATGATACCAATGTTACGCGTCTTCTCAAGCGGAAATTCACGAGTATTAGCCATGATTAATGTGTAACTCCTCTCAATATGATCATAGGTTGCTTGTGCCAAAAGGTGGCTACTATCATCACTCTGATTAAGTAGCCACCTCTCGATTAAAGGAAAAATCCCTTAAGCCAGAGACGAAAGTGTCAGTAACACCTCGCTCCAACATTTTATCACACTGCTGGCAATGCAGTGTAATAGCTGCTTTTTACCAACGGTAATGTGCGAAGGCACGGTTAGCGTCAGCCATCCGGTGCGTATCTTCACGCTTCTTAACAGCTGCACCCGTGTTGTTGGCAGCATCCATGATTTCACGCGCTAAGCGTTCAACCATGGTGTGTTCGCCACGTAAACGGGAGTATTGAACCATCCAGCGAAGACCTAAAGTGGTCCGACGATCTGGACGAACTTCGATTGGAACTTGGTAGTTTGACCCACCAACACGCCGAGCCTTAACTTCCAAGACTGGCATAACGTTCTTCATTGCTTCTTCGAAGACTTCCACTGGATCGTTACCAGTTTCGTTCTTAATGATGTCGAAGGCACCATAAATGATTTTAGTAGAAGTACCACGTTTCCCATCCATCATCGTGTGGTTAATCAAACGAGTAACCAACTTTGAGTTGTAAATTGGATCAGGAAGGACTTCACGCTTTTGTACGTTTCCTTTTCTAGGCATTGTTAATATCCTCCTCGAATGTTGTTTCAGACTGCTTGACGGCAACCGTGCAAGTCAGTCTAATAGTTCGTCTTAGCCCTTAGGCTTCTTAGTCCCATACTTGGAACGACCTTGACGACGGTCAGTCACACCGGCAGTATCGAGCGCACCACGGATGATGTGGTAACGAACCCCAGGTAAATCCTTTACCCGGCCACCACGGATTAAGACAACACTATGTTCTTGAAGGTTATGACCGATACCAGGAATGTAAGCAGTCACTTCAATTAAGTTGGACAACCGCACACGTGCATATTTCCGTAAAGCTGAGTTAGGCTTCTTTGGTGTCATGGTACCGACACGAGTAGCAACCCCACGCTTTTGTGGAGCTGGATTCTTAACTTGAGCTTTTTTGAAACTGTTATACCCGTAGTTTAAAGCTGGGGCATCTGATTTAGAACTTTTAGATTTACGACCTTTACGCACCAATTGGTTGATAGTAGGCATCTAAATAGTCCTCCTTTCCTATTCTTGAGTTTAGTCCACACATCCAGGTGGTTCATTTTTTCTTAAAGAAAAAAGACACTCAGACGCGGGTTCAATTGAAGTGTCCCTCCCGCCGTCAGTCAGCATGTCTGGTAGTGAATACCCGAGACCTGTCTGCGAAAAGCACCTTTAATAGAATACCACGCCTGAAAACCCATGTCAATAAAGGTTTTCGGGATTTCTCACAAATATTTCACCACGCTTCACGGAGTTAAGTCTTAGAGGTGATGACGATGTTAATCCCAATTCTCTTTATTTACGGGGCCTGCTGTGGCTCTTTGTTGGTGGCGCTGGCCAGTCGCTACGCCCGTGGAACATCCTATTTCTTTCCCCGTTCCCACTGCGACACCTGCCAAACGCCCCTGGCCTACTGGCAATTGGTGCCGGTGGCGAGTTACTTGCTGGTGCGGGGGAAATGTCAGACTTGCACGGCAAGCATCCCCCCAATCACCCTCATTTTTGAAGTTAGTACCGGGCTGCTGGCCACGACCATCGCGACCCCCTTTAGTCTACGGGTCGTCCTATGGCTGGGACTCTGGACCTTCGCCGCGTTATGTGATGCGCAGTGTCAAACATTTCCCGGTTGGGTGAGTTGGCTGGCGCTAGGGATCGTGTTGATCCATCAACCACTCGCCGCTTGGGTGATTGGCGGCAGTCTCTTTGCCCTCATCCGGTGGCTGTGGCCGCGCTGGTCGAAGCCGACGATTGGCGACGGCGACCTAGACATGCTACTCAGCTATACCTTATTATGGGGACTCTCCGCCACCGCCCACTGGCTGTTGCTTGCTTGCGGACTGGCGTTGAGTCGGGCACACCGCGGCGAACGACTAGCTTTTCTGCCCTATCTTGTGGTGAGCGCCGTGGCCTGGTGGCTGTGGCCATGAGCGACCTAACCAGTGATAAGCCGGTCTTATTTGTTAAAGCAATCGACGAGTTCCCGCCAAAGATTGTGGTTCTTAACAAACCGACTACTGTAGCCGCGGTCCGGGCCAAGTTTGGTGAACGGTAAGGCGACCTGCATCGACAACCTGTTTGACTTACTCGTTCGTAATCGAGTAGGAGGTAGCCGATTAGTTCGGCTACCGACCTCTCACACCACCGTACGTACGGTTCCGTATACGGCGGTTCAGTAACTTAAGCATTTTGA
>NZ_JAAVSC010000062.1 GCF_012641095.1 Lactobacillus sp. HBUAS51381 | reverse complement strand
TCCCAATCGACTCGTTACCCAGTGTGTAGTTGCTGTTTAATCCAGACACGTGATAGGCATACTCTCCGGCATTATCTCCGGCATCTCGCGTCACTGTCAAACCAGAATCGGTCACGACATTCCCGTTCGCATCGGTCACTGTTAATGTAGGCGTTGGCTCCTGACCACCGTAAACCATGGTCTGGTCAGGAACACTTACGTTGAGAACAGCCGGCGCAATTGTTAGGGTTGCCACCGACTTGGATCCCGACCAGTCATAATTGGCCAGTGCCGGCGTTTCTTGAGTCAGTCGTTCCCAAGCCGCGGGATTAACCACGACGTTATAAGTTCCGGCATTGACAAAATCCGCCGCATTATTCGCATTCAACAAGACCTGGTTTCCATTGGCGTCCGTGTAGGCCAACGTCAAATCCCCGTCCTTTAGCGTGCAAGGTAATTCATTCGTCAGGCTGACCGAGAATTGTCCCATGTCTAGCGTTGGCGTTTGGCCGTTGTAAGTGACGGTCTGATTCCCCGTGATGGTGTAATTGGCCGTTCGTTTGGCCACCGTGATTTGGGCCACGGCGGAATTATTTCCAGATTTGTAAGTGACCTGGTACGTCCCGGCCTTGCTGGTCAGGGCATCCAGTGCCACACTATTTCCCTGGCTATCAACGGCCGTAACGGTAATATCGCTCAAGGCCAGATTGGTCCCATCCGAGTTCACCGCACTCAAAAAGTTATCGGCCGGCGTCCACGTGTCTCCATAGAAGATGGTGGAATTAAAGACCTTAATGTCCGGATTATTCAAGACCACTTGATACTGACCGGTATAGGTGGTCGCGTCGGTCGGTACCGACCAGTCGAAGGTGAATTGACTCAGCCCCGCGGGAATGTTAAACGTCCCATCGCTAGCTAACGTCACGCCACCGGTTAACCCACTGATATTTTCCGGACTCAGGGTCACCCCACCCAAGTCCACGTTGAAGAGGTCAGCCAACGTCAGCGTAGATTGCGTGGCAAAGTAGTAAGCGTTCTGGTTCAAAGCCAAGTTAGTCGTCCCAGTGCCCGTCGTCAGTTGATTAATTCGGTTATAGCTAAAGACGTTATCGCCAATCTGCGTGACGGTTGCTGGCACACTAACCGTGGTCAACTGATTGCCATAAAACGCCATATCGCCCAGAGAAGTGAGTGTTGCTGGCAGAATGACCGAACCGGTCAACTGATTGTAGATAAATGCGCTGTTCCCAATGCTTTGCAACTGTTCATTGAGCGTAACACCCGTGAGAGCATCGCCCGCAAAGGTGAGATCGCCAATCGCGGTCAAGTTAGTCGGAAGGACGAGATTTCCGGTTAACCCGGAATACTCAAACGCTCCTTTGTCGATGGTCGTGAGACTCGTGGCTCCCGTGAGGTCAATACTCTTCAAAGCTTGATCATAGGTAAACGCGTTCGCCCCGATGCTGACCAAATTTGCCGGGAAGGTAATCGTCGGTAAGCTTGTGGCCGACAGGAAGGCTTGGTCGCCGATGCTCGTCAGGTTAGCCGGCAACGTGACGCTGGTCAACGCCGTATCGTAAATGAAGGCGCTATTCCCAATCGTCAGCGGTTGCGTCCCATCGGCAAAGGTCACGCTGGTCAGTCCATGAATCGTGCTGAAGGCGAAGTCCCCCAACGTGGTGAGGCTGGCGGGTAAGGCCAGGGTCGTGATGCCGTTATCATTTTCAAACGCGTGGGCCCCAATCGTCGTCAGGTTCCCGGCCGCCGCAAAGGTCAGATTTGTCAGCGCGCTGTCGGCGGCAAAAGCACTGTCCCCGATGGCTACCAGGCTAGCTGGCAACGTCACACTAGTCAAACCGGTATACGTAAAGGCACTGTCCCCAATCGTCTGTAACTGGCTACCGGCCGCAAAGGTCAAGTTCGCCAGCTGACTGTCTTGCAGAAAGGCCTCATTGCCAATCGTCGTCACGCTAGCGGGGATGGTCACACTGGTCAGTTTGCCGTTAGAAGCGAACGCTTGATTTCCAATGGTGACCAGGCTTGTGGGCAGCGTCAACGAGCTGGCTTGCGACCCGAAGAAGGCCAAGTCACCAATTGCCGTCAGGCTCGTGCTGTTCCCCAGGTCAATACTCGTGAGCGGATCATACTCGAAGGCCATATCGCCAATGGTCTGGAGGTTCTGGGAGAAGGTCACGTTCGTCAGTGGATTGCTGGCAAATGCCTGCGACCCAATCGTGGTGACACTATCCGGTAAGACCAGCGTCGTCAGCCCATCGTCTACGAAGGCCTGGCTTCCGATAGTCGTCAGCGTTCGGTTTTGGCTCAGATCAATCGTGCTTAAATTCTTTAAGTACGAGAAAGCATTGTCGGCGATGGATGTAATCCCGTTTTCAATGATTAAGGTTTTCAAGTTCTGGGTGTTGGGATAATTCGAGCTAAAGCCTTGGCCAATCGCCGTCACATTTAGTACATTGCCGGTATTATCCGTAATGGTCGATGGAATCACCAAGGTGTCCCCGACATCCTGAGTGGCCCCGGTGATGGTGGCCGACCCATCCGCATTCAAGTCGTACGTTAAAATATTGCTATCGTCGATGGGCGTCACGGATTTGGCTAACATCTTGGTGCCCGTGGCTGTCGCGGTGCTAGCCGGAGCAGCCGGCGTGCTCGTCACGGTCGCGTCCTCGTCAACACCATCAGACGTATCTGTCCCTTCAGACTCAGTAGTCGGCGTGGTACCGTTCACACTATTATCCGTCTCAGAACCGGTGTTAGTCGTGCTCTCAGAACCCGATGTCCCCGAAATGGCACCGCTATCACTTTCGGCAGCTTTCGTCCCATCCGATGACGCTTCGGTTGCCGTGTCCGTGCCAGCCGTATCGCCAGTCACCTGATTGTTCGCTGCACCGGTCGTGGCATCAGCGGTCGAATCGGTACCAGCCGCGTTTGTGGTCCCATTATCGGTCCCGTTGGCTGGGGTATCTTGATTACCGTCAGTCGACGTCTCCGTTGCGGTATCCCCTTGCGTTTCCGGCGATGAGGCGGCGGTTCCAGTGGTCTTATTACCAGTCACTTCCGTATCCGTCGTTGTCGCTCCAGTGGTCTGACTACCGGTAGACGACGTCAGGGTGGCCGTCGCACTCGGCTCCACACTACTCCCACTACTCTGCGCCGTCACGGTACCACTCGTCGTATCCGCATGGCCCACGACATCTTGACTAACGGCGGTTCCCAAACCAATCGTCGCCACCGTAATCGCAGCGAAAACCCACCGTTTGCCATCCTTGTACATCTTGTAGTGTTCTTTAACTTCCATGGTGATTGCTCCTCTCGAAAGCCAGGCTAGTCAACCCGGCCGCCATCTCGCAATTAAGATGACGAACCCTTACTCTCAACAATTATTCTAAAGACTCGTTTTATTTGTGCAACTAATTCTTATTTATGCAACCAGGTTTGCCCCTCAACCTTATCAAACAGCGATTTGAAATACATATTTTTAATTCATAGATTAAAATAATTTATCTTATTTTATACCGTCACCTTGGCTTAGGTCAATCAATAATCAAGAAATCGATTAATTATTTTAATGATCAGAGCTGCTAACTAATCCGACAGGCCCTGTTATAGTTTGATCAGCTCACTTGAAATTAGAAAAGGCGTCGTGGTCACCACCACAACGCCCATAATCTCCACGATACTGTTCGACACAATCAACAGACTTTAAGTCAAACGAGAATCAATGTAACAGTTCATTTAATTAGTAAGGTTACCTATATCACATCCGACATGGCCCTTATTTTTTCACCAACCTCAACCGGTACTCGTCCACCGATAAGGAAGCACCTCGTCTTCACGGCAATTCACATTGCGGACGCTTCTCCACTTCTTCACTTTACAAGGATTGGCCCAAGTAAAAAAACGTCTGAGAAACTAGTTCTCAGACGTCGTCATGGTCAAACACGACCTAATCTTTTCTAAATGTGTGGTGACCCAGCATGATCAACAGACCTAGGACAATCTCGACGCCCCCGGCAAAGATGATGACCGCGATGCCGCTACGGCCAACCGTGGTGACCAGACTCGTGACCGTGGCGCCGGCCGTGGGGATCAGCGTCGGCAACAAGAAGTAGCCGGCCGCTCCCACAATCGCCGTCAACAAGCCCCCCAACGCCAAGCCCGGTCCCAGACTCGCCATCACATGGTGGACACTAAATGCATAGAACACCGTCACAATGGTTAAGAGAACGGTCGCGATCAACAGCCAGAAATCTGCGGTCTTGGCCTTCTGAATCTTCAGAGCCGCCTGGGTCATCGCCGGCGTGGCAAACGTCGCCTTGGCCAGCTTCTGAGCTTCCTTAGCAATTGCGGTCGTCATCGCCGTAGACGCGGTAACGCCCACGGTTTGAGCCTGCGTACTAATGGCCGTGGCTAGCTCCGTTTCGTCAACCGTTGTCGTGGCGGTGTCACCATAAAGTTGGGCAATCCCCTGGGCCAGATAAGGCTGGGCAATCCCCGATGTTACGGGACTACCATTCACCCCGAGGCTCTCCAGTTTATTGTTAAGCTGATTAATGACCTTTTGGCCGACATTCGACCGTGAGACGACGCCGGCCGTGTAGTTAGCGTTGAATACCGTAATTTTCAGGCCAATCGTGATCGTAAACAGTAACACCAAGATGGCCACCCAACGGGCCAGTGCCGGCCGGCGTTGGTAAGGCTGGGGTGCGTTTTCCTCTGGTCTTTGCGGTGTTTCCGGTTCCGCCGAATGATAACGGGCCATACGCGTATTTTCGCTCACCGACACCACCTCCAATTCGTCCAAACTTATGCGTTAAATTCGCCGTCATCTCACCATTTTTGATACATCTAAGTATCTGCGACGAACGCCGACTACGCTATTCAGCGCACATAGTTGCTTATTATTGTAGCACATCCCGCTCCGCCAAACGTTAAGCTCACCTTAATTTTAATGTGTGCCCGAAGCTTGCACGCAAAAAATACTAAGCTTAGAGGCATAAGAGTTATCCGACGGGATGCTCTTATGCCTCTATTACTTTATAGTGGTAGTGAAGACAGGCCGTGCTCCTTTA
>NZ_JAAVSC010000061.1 GCF_012641095.1 Lactobacillus sp. HBUAS51381 | reverse complement strand
AAAATGCTTAAGTTACTGAACCGCCGTATACGGAACCGTACGTACGGTGGTGTGAGAGGTCGGTAGCCGAACTAATCGGCTACCTCCTACTCGATTGTTCAAAGGAGGATTGGCGCGCATCACGTTTCTTCAAAAATAAAGAAGGCAGGGATGACATATGATTAAATGGCACAAAACACTCCTCAAGATTGGCGCACTCTCAACTCTTATTCTGGCACTGGCCGGCTGTAGTACCGCGAAAAACAACGGTAGCGGGCAAGGAAACAACCCGGGCAAAACCATCAAGATTGGCGTCAACATGGAACTCTCCGGATCGGCCGCTGGTTATGGCCAGCAGCAGAAACAAGGCATCCAGTTAGCCGTGAACAAAATCAATCGGGCCGGCGGTATCAAGGTCGGCCAAACCAAAAAGAAGATTCAACTGGTCGTGCGAGACAACAAGACCTCCAACACGACGGCCGCTTCGGTCGCCGCGCAATTGGTCAACAACGATAAGGTTGTCGCCGTTGTCGGGCCCGCAGCGACCAACGCCGGTACCGCGTCGATTCCCAACATGACCAAGGCCGAGGTGCCGTCCGTTAGCCCGTCAGCCACCGATCCCGGCTATACGCTACAGAAAAACAGAACCGTTCAAAAGTACATCTTCCGCGCCTGTTTCCAAAACAACTATCAGGGATCGTCCGCAGCCAAATTTATGACGAAAACGTTAAAAGCGAAAAATGTGGCGATTCTGACCGACAACTCGAGCGACTACGGCACTGGCCTGACCAAGGCCTTCAAGAAGGATTACACCGGTAACGTCGTCAGCAGTCAGACTTTCCAGGAAGGTGACAAGGACTTCAACGCCATCCTGACCGCCCTCAAACACAAGAAGATTGAGGCCATCTATGCGCCCGGCTACTATTCCGAATTGGGCTTGATTATCAAGCAAGCTCGGCAGGCCGGCATCAACGTTCCCATTATCGGCAGCGATGGTATGGCGGATAGTCGCCTCACCAAGATTGCCGGGAAGGCCAATACCAGCAACATCTATTACACGACCCCCTTCTCTACCAAGACTGGTGAAACAAACCCCTTGACCGCCGATTTCTTGAAGACCTACCAGGCCAAATACCACACGACCGCACCGACCTTCTCGGCACTGGCCTACGATTCCATCTACATGATTAAGGCCGCCATTGAACAAGAAAAATCAGCCAATTCCGTTAAGATTACCACCGGCTTGGCCGACCTCAAGAACTTTAAGGGCGTCACCGGCACCATCACCATGAATCACCACCACAACCCCGAAAAGTCGATGGTGATTGAAAAGCTGACGGCCGGTCAGGTTTCACAAGCCTATACGCTTAAATAATTTCGTCAAGATTGGAGTGATCCCATGCAGACATTTGGACAACAATTGATTAATGGCCTCTCGTTAGGCAGTATCTACGCGCTACTGGCGCTGGGGTATACCATGGTTTACGGCATCATCAAGTTGATTAATTTCGCGCACGGCGACATCTACATGCTGGGGGCTTTCTGGGGATACTACGTGATTAACGGGCTCCACTTTAACTTTATCTTAACGCTCCTATCGGCCATGATTTTCTGCGCCATCATCGGCGTGCTGATTGAATACTTCGCCTATCGCCCGCTGCGTAACTCGCCCCGGATCACGGCGCTGATTACCGCCATCGGGGTCTCTTTCCTACTTGAAAATGGCATGACCTATCTCTTTTCGGCCAACGCCCGCAGCTTCCCACAGGTCCTTCCCACCATTACCTACCATGTGCTGGGCCTACGCATCTCCAACATTCAATTGATTATTCTTGGGACGGCTTGTCTCCTGATGATCCTGCTGGAGCTCGTCATCAAGCAGACTAAAATGGGCAAGGCCATGCGGGCCGTGGCGGTCGACCCACAGGCGGCCCAACTGGTCGGGATCAATCTCAACCACACCATCTCCTTTACGTTCGCTCTCGGTTCCGCCATGGCGGGAGCGGCCGGCGTCTTGATTGGGCTGTACTACAACTCGATCGATCCGCTGATGGGCATGACGCCCGGCATTAAGGCCTTCGTCGCGGCAGTCATCGGCGGGATTGGGTCGGTCCCTGGCGCCTCACTGGGTGGCTTCCTGACTGGCCTGTTGGAGACCGGCGTCCAGG
This sequence comes from Lactobacillus sp. HBUAS51381, assembly GCF_012641095.1. Classification (GTDB taxonomy): domain Bacteria; phylum Bacillota; class Bacilli; order Lactobacillales; family Lactobacillaceae; genus Levilactobacillus. The sequence goes on along the minus strand of NZ_JAAVSC010000061.1, from coordinate 3,599 downwards.
CTATCGGCCTCTCGGCGTACAAGGATGCTGTCGTTTATTTCGTCTTAATTGTCATTTTGCTGGTGCTTCCGGCCGGGATCTTTGGCAAGAAATTAAAAGAGAAAGTCTAGGAGGTCGCTGCGATGAAAGCAAATCTAAAATACAATCTCGCCTGGTTAGCGTTGATGGTGGCGGTCTTTGTCCTCATTGACGCCTGCGAGTTTTTCGGTATTATCAATTCATTTATCGAAAATATGCTGGTCACCATTGGTATCAATATCATCTTAGCGACGGGATTAAATCTCATCATTGGTTTCTCCGGTCAATTTTCGCTGGGGCACGCCGGTTTTATGGCCATTGGGGCCTACGCTACCGGGATTATCACCCAAAATATCGCCACGCCTCTCGGCTTCTACCTGTCGATGGTCGTGGGCATCGCCATCGCCATGGTGGCCGCCCTGATCGTGGGCATCCCCACACTACGTTTACACGGCGACTACCTCGCCATCGCAACCATGGGTGCCGCTGAGATTATTCGCATCTTAATCAACAACTTTAAGATCACCAATGGGGCGGCCGGGCTCTTCAACATCCCCCCGTTAGTGACCTGGGCCACGGTCTACGTGTTGATGTGCCTCACGACCATCATGACCGTTAACTTCATTCACAGCCGTCGTGGTCGGGCCGTCATGGCCGTTCGCGAGGACGAGATTGCGGCCGAGGCGATGGGCATCAACACCACGCGTTGGAAACTGGTGGCCTTCGTCTTTGGCGCCGGAACGGCCGCTATTGGTGGGTCCTTACACGCAGCCTACATCCAAACGATTGCGCCCGGCGACTTTAACATCATGGCCTCGATCGCGATTCTGATCATCGTTGTTCTCGGTGGCGTCGGCAGTATCACGGGAACCTTTGTCGCCGCCATTGTGTTGGGCGCGCTGGATACCATTTTGCAAAACTTTGGAACCCTACGGATGATTATTTACTCGCTCGCCCTAATCCTGATCATGATCTTTAAACCAGCCGGCTTGCTGGGTAATTGGGAATTTTCGTTCAAGCGTCTTAGCCAATCCAGAAAGAAGGCGACCGTTCATGACTAGCCCCCTCTTAAATGCACAACAACTCGTCAAAAATTTCGGCGGTTTAACCGCTGTGGCCAATGTCTCGGTCCACTTTAACCAGAATGAATTGGTTGGTCTAATTGGCCCTAATGATGCCGGTAAGACCACACTTTTCAACTTATTAACGGGGGAAACGCCCGTGACTTCTGGGGCCATCACCTTGTCTACCGATCAAGGTGTTCAATCCCTAACCGGCAAACGCCCCACGGCAATTGCCCAAGCCGGACTATCACGCACCTTCCAAAACATTCGCCTCTTCAAAACCCTCAGTGTACTCGACAACGTTCGCATTGCCATGACGAATCACTATCACGATGGGTTCTTCTCGAGTATCTTCCGGACGCCAAAGTATTATCAGACAGAGGCCGCCATGACCACGGCCGCACAAGAACTATTGGCCTTCTTCAATCTCACCGACGTTGCCAACCAGCCCGCTAAGAACCTCCCCTATGGTACGCAGCGGCGACTAGAGATTGTTCGCGCGCTAGCCACTAAGCCCAAGATTCTATTCTTGGATGAACCGGCGGCGGGCATGAATCCCGAAGAAACCGCCGATTTAACCCGGCTTATTCGGCAGATTCAACACGACTTTCACATCACGGTCGTGCTTATTGAACACGATATGTCCTTAGTCATGTCCGTTGTCGAGCGCCTCTACGTCCTGAATCACGGCGCCCTACTAGCCGAAGGAACACCGTCAGAAATTCAACAAAATCCAGCCGTCATTAAAGCCTACCTAGGAGGCGAACCATCATGCTAGATATCAAGGATTTGGTCGTCAATTATGGGGCCATTCAGGCGATCAAAGGGGTTAGCCTGTCGATTCACACCGGTGAGATTGTCACCTTGATTGGCGCTAACGGCGCTGGCAAGTCCACTATTCTTCAGACGATCTCTGGCCTCATCCGCCCAGTCAGCGGTGAAATAACGTACTTACAGCATCCCCTCCAACGAGACGCCGCCCCCAAGATTGTGCGGGCCGGTATCTCGCAAGTTCCCGAAGGCCGCCATATTTTTCCCGGGCTGTCGGTTCAGGAAAATCTTCAGATGGGCGCGTTCATCCGCAAGGACCGGCAGAATCTGGCCCAATCCTATGCCGAAGTCTACCAGTATTTTCCCGTGCTCAAGCAACGTCGCTACCAGGATGCGGCCACCTTATCGGGTGGGGAACAACAGATGCTGGCCATGGGACGGGCCCTGATGTCCCATCCGCGACTCATGCTGCTCGATGAACCATCCATGGGATTAGCTCCCATCTTCATTAATGAAATTTTCGATATTATTCGGGCCATTAACGCCGCCGGAACCACCGTTCTCCTTATCGAGCAAAATGCCAATAAGGCCCTAGCGATTGCTGATCGCGGATACGTTTTAGCTGCCGGTCAGATCAAGTTACAGGGAACTGGTCAGGAACTATTAGACAATCAGGCCGTTCAGCAGGCCTACTTAGGAGGATAAACCATGAGTGTAGCCGATTATATGTCCACCAAATTAATTATTGCCACACCACAAACGACCGTTAGTGCCGCCATTGAACGCATGAAGGAACATGACATTCACCGTTTGCCCGTGCTCGATGGTCATCGCCTAGTCGGTATCGTGACGCAAGGCATTATCGCCCGAGCACTGCCATCACAGGCGACGAGTCTATCCGTCTACGAGACCAATTATTTATTAACCCAGACCACCGTGGCAACCATCATGGAGACACACGTTCAAACTGTCCCTGACACCGCCCAGTTGGAGGATGCCATTTACCAAATGCGCCAACACAAGATTGGCGTGCTTCCCGTTACCCGTGAGGCGCAAGTCGTGGGGATTATCACGAATAATGATATTTTGGACGCCTTCCTGAACATCTCTGGCTATGGTGAATCTGGCGTCGTCAGTCGTATTCGGGTAACCCACGACCAGCCCGGCGTGATCTTTGCCATTGGCAAGGTGCTGGCCGAACACCACCTCAGTATCCAAACCTTAATGGTGGTTCGGCAACCAGAAGCTCGGATCATCGAACTACACATTGCCAGTGATCAGGCGGATCAGGTGACACGGGTGCTGACGGCAGCGGGCTTCACCGTTGTTTAGCCTATGGACGGGTTGCCACCTTACCGTTCGCCAGTCAACATGGATGAACGCCGCCATTTCAGCGATGTTAGCGCACATTTAATGGCTTTCAACCACCGGAACCGGAGGCAGTCAGAACCGATGGCCGCAGCCGTGACAGCGGTGTTAGCTGTGCAGCAGCTTACAGCGTGGGACGTGTTTGGAGACTGACGGGCTTTGTCAGTCTCCAAACCGAACCGGAGGACCGCTTTTCAGACCGCAAGCGGTCAGCGCCGGAATCTCTGACAGCCGCAGGTGGGGTCGTTGATCACTAGCTTAATGGACACTATTTCTTGTCAATCGAGTAGGAGGTAGCCGATTAGTTCGGCTACCGACCTCTCACACCACCGTACGTACGGTTCCGTATACGGCGGTTCAGTAACTTAAGCATTTTGA
>NZ_JAAVSC010000060.1 GCF_012641095.1 Lactobacillus sp. HBUAS51381 | reverse complement strand
CCACCTCGCGATGGACACCTTTGCCTTCGGCTCGTGGTTCCGACTACTACGGCCCACAGCGGATTTTCACCGCCTAGTTAGCGCCCATGCCGGGCGCACCACCAAAAGACGGTTCATCGGCCAAAACTACCGATGAACCGTCTTATTTAATGACTGACTTCCATACATAAGGTTAGGTTCCAACCAGTTGCCAGCGATCCAGACCAAATTTGGCGAACGATAAGGCGGACAAGCACACACAATATGTCCCACCCAGATGATACGCTTTACCCCCAGACGCTGTCGGCGATGCGCTTCACCAGTTTGAGCTTGGCCCACTGCTGATCCTCGGTGAGCTGGTTACCTTCCTCTGTAGAGGCAAACCCACATTGCGTGGATAACGCTAGGTTGGCTAGGGGAACCTGTTTGGCGGCGTCGGCAATCCGGGCCTTGACTGCCGCTTCATCTTCCAATTCAGGGAACTTAGACGTCACCAGCCCCAAGACCAGCCGCTTCCCGGTATCGCCGTTCCAAATCTTCTTCAGTGGCGCAAAGGACCCCGCGCGGTCGCTATCGTATTCCAGGAACAAGCCATCGTAGTGCAATTGGCCAAGGTAGTCCGCAACATCATCATAACCGCCCGAGAAGAGGTAGGTCGACTTGAAGTTACCCCGGCAAATGTGGGTGGTGACCGTCAAATCTTCCGGTAAGTCTTCTAGCAACTGATTGATCACATGAACCGCATCTTCGGCGAGACCCACATATTTTTGATGGGCGGCTTGATCATCGGCCGTCTCGTTCAGCTTGCTGATGAGGAAGGCCCAGGTGGTATCGTCCAACTGTAAATACCGGCAGCCTAAATCATAGAAATGGACGATCGTTTCATGATACGCCTTGGCCAAATCATCGAGGTACGCATCCCAGCTGTCATAGAACTGATGCCAGTTGTCACTCCGGTTGTCTCGGAACAACATGGTTGGTGATGGGATTGTCTGCTTCACAACCACGCCATCCGGTACCAAGCTTTGGAGATACTGGAAGCTTTCGAAGAAGGGATGGTCCGGATTAAAGGCAATCTTGCCCACCAAGTCGGCGTTATCAGTCCGGGTCTTGCTGCCGTGGAACTTATAACTTTGCTTATAGTCATAGTGGCCGACCCCATTTAAGCCCCACAGGAAGTCCAAGTGCCACCAGCTCCGGTTGAATTCCCCATCGGTCACGGCCTTCAATCCCAAGTCGATCTGTTCTTGAACCACGCGCTTCGTTTCAGTCCGTTGCACAGCCTTCAATTCATCCGCGGTAATATCCCCGGCGGCAAATTTCGCCCGGGCGGCCTTTAAATCAGCGGGACGCAGGAGACTGCCCACAACATCGTAACGGTAAGGGTAAGCTTTCAAAGTCGTTGTTGTCATTTGTAAATTCCTCCTAGATTTTAGTGATTCGTCATGGCAGGGACCAAAAAAACGCGCCCGTCCCCTGAACCAATTGCTTAGTTCAAGGGACGAACGCGTCGTTTTACCACCCTAGTTTACAAGATCCTCACAGACCTTGTCTCAACGGTACCTGTTGATACCCGGAAAGTTAACGGTTCCTACCGATCAAGCAGCGTGAACCGCCTGATAGCTATTGGGAGCTCATCTTCATGGTTAGCCGCTGACCCGTTCTCACTTACCGGGCTCACTGAACAACGCCGACGCCACTACTCTTCTCCTAGCCTTTTATGACAAATCGATTAGAAATTAATGATAGTGTAGTCTTCCTAAAACAGCCTGTCAAGGTCATTTTCAAAAATAACCGGCCTAATCCAACAACCCGTGGCTCTTCAAATATTCCCGCGCCACTACGGCCGCTTTTTCATGCTTGACCGACACACGGTAATTCATCTTCTGCATGTCAGTGGTCGTCACCTTACCGGCTAACTTGTTTAAGGTCGGCCGTAACTCGGGATGCTGGGCCAATAATTTCTCCGTCATCAGCGGTGCGCCTTGGTATGGTGGGAAGAATTGCTTGTCATCCTTCAAGACCACCAAGTGATACTCCTGAACCTCGGGGTCCGTGGTATAGCCGTCGACCAAGTTCACCTTGCCATTAGCAATCGCCTTATAGCGGATGGACGGCTCCATGGTCTTCACACTGGCAAACTTCAGGCCGTACGCCTTGCTCAGTCCGGGATAACCGTCCTTCAGCTGATGAAAGTCGGGGTCGAACCCGGCGTGCACCTTATCCTCGACCGCGACCAAGTCCGACACGTTTTTAAGATGGTACTTCTTGGCAAACTGCTGGGTCACGGCTAAGTCATAGCCATTTTGATACTTCATCGGCTTCAAATAGGCCATCCGATGCTGCGACTTCAGCGCGTCCTTCGCCACCTGATAGGTCTTGGCCGGATCGTGACTGGCCGACTTCTCGCCGGTGACCAGTGATTCGAGGACTGTTCCGGTGAATTCGGGATAGATATCAATTGACCCCGATTGCAAGGCCTTAAACAGGAAGGACGTGGCGCCAAAATTGGCTTTGGTCGTCACCTTAATGTTCGGATGATCGTGTTGAATAAGATCCTTATACATATTGATCAGGATCTCGGGTTCACTGCCCAATTTCCCCGCAACGGTCAGCGTGGTTTGCGGATGGGCTAGCTTACGGTACCCCGCAAAGCCGCCAATCAGCACGACCAACGTGGCCAGTACAATCCCGGCCTTCTTGAAGGATAGCTTGCCGAGCCAGTCGATGCCGGCTCCAAAGACTAACGCCAGGATGGCGGACAGGACCGCCCCAATAATCAAGAGCGCATTGTTGTTGGTTTCAATCCCCAACAGAATGTAGGTCCCCAGCCCACCGGCACCAATCAAGGCGGCCAGCGTGGCGGTCCCGATAATCATGACCGTGGCGATCCGAATCCCGGAAATAATCATCGGCATGGCCAGCGGCAATTCAATCCGAAATAATTTCATCCGCCGCGATAGCCCAAAGGCCGTTGCCGCTTCTTCGAGGTTGGGGTCGATCGTGGTCAGGCCGGAATACGTATTTTGGAAGATCGGCATCACCGCGTAAATGACCAGCGCGATGATGGACGGAATCGTTCCAATCCCCACGATGGGAATCAGAATCCCCAATAATGCCAGGCTCGGAATCGTCTGGAGCACGCTGGTAATCTGGAGCATCACTTTCGCGGAACGTTGATGATTCATTAAAATAATGGCTAACGGAATCGCAATCACCGCCGCAATCAACAGTGAAATTAGCGATAATCCAATATGTTGCCCAATGGCGCGGACAATGTCGTCGCCCTGCGTCGTTAAGATATGCCAAATGGCTTGCAAGCTAGTCCGCCTCCTTTGTGGCTAAGTAGTCCAGTAGATCCGCCGTTTCCAGGGAACGGTTGCCCTGACTCGTGGCCACCACTGCCATCTTAGCGTGTTGTAAGGCCGCGGCCAGCTCGCTCACGGGGGCTGTGGCGGTTAACGTGGCCGGGCCCGTCGTTTCTTGCCCATAGCCTTCATTCAGCAACTGCTGGATCGTCGCCGGTTGTGGTGCGTGCTCATTTTGGAAAAAGCCACGCACGAAATCGTTGGCCGGGTGCTGCATGATCTCATCGCCCGTCCCAATCTGTTGAATATGTCCCAAGCGCATCACGGCAATGTGTTGGCCCAAGCGAAGCGCTTCGTGCATGTCGTGCGTGACGAAGACGAAGGTCATCTTAAGTTCCCGGTGTAGCCGCAATACCAGGTCTTGAAGTTGCTTACGCGAAATGGGGTCCAGTGCGCTGAACGGTTCGTCCATGAGCACCACCTTGGGCTTAATCGCCAGTGCGCGGATGATCCCCACCCGCTGTTGTTCCCCGCCGGAGAGCTCACTGGGCATCCGGGTCGCGTACTGGTCGGGGTCCAAATCAACCTGTGTCAACAGGTGACGGGCCCGAGCGATCCGGTCCTTGCGCGGCCACCCCAGTGATTCCGCCTGAATCGCAATATTTTCTTGAATGTTGAGATTGGGGAACAGGGCAATATTTTGAAGCACGTACCCCATTTGTAGCCGCAACTGTTTGAGATCATAATCAATGATACGTTTGTCGTCAAAATAAATGTTGCCATCGGTTGGCTCGATCAGCCGGTTGAGCATCTTCAACGTGGTGGTCTTGCCGCTCCCGCTAGGTCCCACGAGGACGAAGAAGTCGCGGCTAGGGATCGTCAAGTTCAGTCGATCCAACGCCAAATTGCCTTCATACTGCTTGCTCACGTTTTTAAACTGTATCATGCTGACCCTCCATGCCTATCTATAAGTCGTTTAATCCAGTTAGTTTCTCATTTTTCCTACAGTGCCTAATTATACTAATCTTCCTCAGATTACCTAGGAAAACGCCTCAGCAATTCGTCACCGCAGTAGCTTCTACTTTACCGTTTTTTGACAGACCTGTTAATATTAAAAATAAGGTGTTTTACCGTAAAATATTTAAAAAGGAAGGTGTTGGCCGTTGCTCGACCAAACGGATCTCCAGATTCTCAAAGCCCTCACCCATAATTGTCGGCTCAAGGTGAGCCATCTCGCCCAACGCGTTCACCTGACCGCCCCCGCCGTCACCGCACGGATCAATCGACTGGAGGACACGGGCGTGATCAAACGCTATACCATCGAGGTTGACACCGAGAAGCTCGGCTACGATCGCCAAATTTTCATCCGAGCGGCCGTCAAAGACGCCACACAGCGCCCAGTCTACCGCCAATTGATCAAGGACTACCGCAACGACATTCGCCACCACTACCGGGTCTCCGGCGACATGCCTTACTTGATTGAAGGGGCTTTTCACTCGCGTGGCGACCTGAATGACTTCCTGTTAGCTCTCGGTGAGGTCGCCACTTATAAGGTGATTGATGTCATCGACGAATTAATCTAATTGCGCAAATTGGAAGCGGACACGGTGGCAATCTGGTTGTGTCACTTGCCAAACTTCGTCGCACCAGTTTCTTGACCACCTCCACAAAAAGTGCTGTAATCAAGATAGTTATTACCCTGATAGTTTATAATACAGGTGGTTATTCTAAAATGAGGTGGAAGAACATGGATGAAGTTGTTCAAGCACTGCGCGATATCGTCAAGATGAATACCGTTAATGGTGCTGAGAAGCAAGTAACTGACTACATTGCGGCGTTACTCGCTAAGCACAATATTAAAAGTAAATTGGTTGAATACGCGCCAGGACGGGCCAGCCTGGTTGCCGAAATTGGTGACGGCAACGGCCCCGTCGTTGGCTTCGACGGTCATGCCGATGTCGTTGCGTTAGGCGATGCGTCCAAATGGAAAGTTGATGCCCTCTCCGCAACCATCAAGGACAACCTGATGATCGGCCGCGGAACTTCGGATATGAAGTCCGGGTTAATGGCCGGTGTCTGGGCCTTAATTCATTTAAAAGACCAGAACGTCCCTCTACATGGGACGCTGCGCCTGATGGCAACGGTCGGTGAAGAATACGGCCAATACGGTGCCAAGCAGTTGGGAGAAGCCGGTTACGCCAATGATCTCCAAACGTTAATCGTGGGGGAACCCAGCGGGGCAGCTAAACAATTGTTGATGCAACAACAAATTCAGCACATGCTACAAATTGACCAAGCGGGTGCTGAGAAACTGGCCGCCGCCAACCACACGAACGAACAACATTTCATTGAATTGGCACACAAGGGGTCCTTGACCTACACTGTTCACTCCAACGGCGTCGCTGCCCACAGCTCGATGCCCGAAATTGGGAAAAACGCGATTACGCCCCTGATGGCTTTCTACCAAAAGGAAGAGGAGTATTTCGCCTCCGTCAAGAATTATCGCAATCCGGTACTGGGACCCGTTACGCCCGTCGTAACTATGGTTCGGGGTGGCGAACAGATTAACACGGTGCCCGCCACTGCGGACCTATCCGTCAAGATTCGGACCATCCCCGAATTGCCAAACGCCGACATGTTGATCGCCATTAAGGAAATCATCGCGGACCTCAATGCGGCCGGTGCCGATTTGTCGCTGGACGTTCTGAGTGACTTACGGCCGATGCACACCATGGAAGACGCCCCATTGGTCAAGATTGCCAAGGCCGTGGGTGAAGCTAACCTGGATCAGAAGCTCCCTCTGATTGGGGTTCCCGGTGGCACCGACGCTTCTTCCTTCCTGGCGTTCAATCCAAATATTGACGTCGTCGTCTTCGGCCCCGGAAACATTACGGCCCACCAGGTCAACGAATACGTGGACTTGGACATGTACCATCGCTTCATCACGATTTACGAACAAATGATTACGGAACTCTTGCACTAGCTTTAAAGCGCGTACCGTTCTTTTAACCGACGGTCGTGATTATCCCTTGAATAAACGGGATAATCGCGACCGTCTTTTCAGCCATCACGAACCCCTCACTTATTATTAACTAAGGGTTGAAAGTTCACGAACACGCTCCAGTCCCTAGCTGGTAAGACTTATCGCCATTAAATTAGTCATCAACAAACACCTGCGGCTGCCAGAGATTCCGGCGCTGTGGGGACCGCCTGCGGCCTGAGGAACGGTCCTCCGGCTCGGTTTGAAGCCTGATAAAAACCATCAGTCTCCAAACACGTCCCGCGCTGTAAGCTGTTGCACAGCTTACACCGCTGTCACGGCTACTTTCATCTCTGGCTGTCTCCGGTTACGATGATTGAAAACTACTAAGCGTGCGGTGACATCGCTGAAATGGCAACGTTCTGCCGGTTTAATTGGATACATCTCATGTAGCCGTGAGTGAGTCAAATTTGGTCTCAGCCGTGGGATTTACCAAGCGATTTTTCTTGGTAAATGGCGTCTTTGAGACGCGGGCTGA
>NZ_JAAVSC010000006.1 GCF_012641095.1 Lactobacillus sp. HBUAS51381 | reverse complement strand
CGCTTAAAGCATGGAAGAGATGGCCCGCCCTCAAAAACCGAGGACGGGCCATCTCTTTTTAATTTACAATTCAATACGGTCAGTTACTCGGTGCTTACGGAACGCGAGCGTTTCGTTGGTGACCTGGGTCGTTGGCAAGTTGACCGCATACCACCGAAATAACCCAACCTGACAGTGCGTGGCATTTTGCGTTATAATGATCCCTGTGTCTACATTGGTATTGGAGAGTGAGTTATGGAGGAACTGTTTGAGCGGGCACCGATTCCGCGAGCGTATTTTAAGCTGGCGTTGCCCGTCGTCTTGAGCATGGTGGCCAGCATGATTTACAATCTGGCCGATACGTTTTTCGTTTCGCAAACGCAGAATACCAACCTGGTCGCGGGGGTGGCGCTGTGTACGCCGTTGTTCTCTTTCCTGATTGCGATTGGGGACATCTTCGGCCTGGGTGGGAGTTCTCTGATCTCACGCTTGCTGGGAGAGAAGGCCTACGCGACTGGGAGCCGCGTCAGCAGCTTTTGCCTGTATGGGGCAGTGGTGCTGGGCCTCGTGACGACGGTACTGCTGTTGGCCTTTACCCGGCCGATTTTGCACTTGTTGGGGGCGACCCCGGCAACCTACACCTACGCGTCACAGTTCTACCGGATTATGGCGATTGGTGCCATGCCGATCATTGTGTCGATTGTGCCCGGTAACCTGATTCGGACGGAAGGATTCGCCACCCAGTCGATGGTCGGGACGATGGTGGGAACGGTGATTACCATCATCCTAGACCCGTTGTTAATCTTTCCGTTAGGCATGGGCGCCGCGGGGGCCGCGTTAGCCACCGTGATTGGTTACACGATTTCGGCGATTCTGCTGGTGTATCTGACCAAACGCTACTGTCAGGTCATCTCAATTGACCCGAAGATCAGCCGAATTGATCGCCAGTTGATTCGTCAGGTCCTGTTCATCGGGATTCCCGGCTCGATCACCAACCTGATGCAGGCTTTTGGGACGGCCGTGTTGAACCGCTACCTGGTGGACTATGGACCGACTCGGGTGGCCGCCATGGGCATTGTCCTGAAGGTGTACATGATTATCATGCTGGTCATGGTGGGCTTTGCCTTTGGCGCCCAGCCACTGATTGGCTATACCTTTGGCGCGAAGAACATGGCACGATTCAAGAAGATCCTGCACTTCGATCTGTTGGTGGAAGTGGGCTATGCGCTGATTCTAGCCGTGATTCTGATGATCTTTGCCCCACAGATTATTGGTTTATTCCTACATAATCAAGCCGTCATCACTGCCGGGACATACATGCTCCGGGTCTTTCTGGTGACGACGCCGTTTGTGGGGGCCGTGTTGGTCTACACGACCGTCTTCCAGAGTACGGGGAAGGCGAGTGGGGCCTTCATCATGTCAATTGCTCGGCAGGGTGTGGTTTTCTACCTGATGATTGTGCTCGGGTCACACTTGCTGGGGTATCATGGCGTGATTTGGGCGCAACCGGCATCCGATGTGATTACCTGTCTGATTGGTTGGCTATTGGCTAAGCTGCTGTTTAATAGGAAGAAGCTGGATTAATTAGGGTCGATTAGGTCAGCTCAATCGCTGGGCGCGTAAGGTAGTCGGGCGATTGTCGATGGGACTGACTCGGCGACCCGTTGTGGGCCACCGCCTTGATCATTTCATTTATAATGGGTTGACCGAGGTCAAGTTGGTCAGCGATTTCACAAGAAAATTCGATTAATTGTGTGAAAACCCTTGCCAGCCGGCGTTTTATTTAGTATGATAGTCAAGTGCTGAAATTCTGGCGGTGTTTTTGACACCCCGGGGTAGGCTCAAAAGTTTAAGCGATGATGTGGGAGATTGCGACACACCCGGCCGCTTTGCCATGAGGGTGTGGCGGGAATTTCCACGGAGTTAGTCTTATTTTTAAAATAGACGAAGGAGGGAACACAATGGCAAAACAAAAAATTCGGATTCGGTTGAAGGCGTACGAACATCGTATCCTCGACCAATCAGCGGACAAGATCGTTGAAACGGCTAAGAGAACTGGTGCCACTATTTCTGGTCCAATTCCATTACCAACTGAACGGACGATCTACACCGTTTTACGTTCACCACATAAGTTTAAGGACTCACGTGAACAATTCGAAATGCGGACGCACAAGCGTTTGATCGATATCGTTAACCCAACGCCAAAGACAGTTGACTCATTAATGAAGCTCGACTTGCCTAGTGGTGTGGACATCGAAATCAAGTTATAATTTTTTCAAAATAAATACAATATAATCGGAGGTGTACTCATGACCACAAAAGGAATCTTAGGGAAAAAGGTCGGGATGACGCAAGTCTTCACTGATGCTGGCGAATTAATCCCCGTTACTGTTGTCGAAGCAACCCCAAACGTAGTGTTGCAAGTTAAGACGATGGAAAACGACGGTTACGATGCCATTCAACTTGGTTACCAAGACAAGCGTGAAGTACTCAGCAACAAGCCCGAACAAGGTCATGTAGCAAAAGCAAACACGACTCCTAAGCGCTTCATTCGTGAATTCAGAGATGTTGAGCTGGGAGATTACAAGGTAGCAGACGAAGTTAAAGTTGATACCTTCCAAGCAGGAGACATCGTTGATGTCACAGGTGTCACTAAAGGTCATGGATACCAAGGTAACATTCATAAAGATGGTCAAAGCCGTGGCCCTATGGCCCATGGTTCTCGTTACCACCGTCGTCCAGGTTCTCTGGGTGCTATCATCAACCGGGTTTTCCCTGGCATGAAGCTTCCAGGTCGGATGGGTAACAAGCAAGTTACTATCCAAAACCTCGTGATCGTTAAGGCTGACGTTGATAACAACGTTCTGTTGATTAAGGGCAATGTGCCTGGTGCCAACAAGTCACTCGTTACTGTTAAGAGTGCTGTTCGCCCACCACGTCCTAAGCATTCAGAAAACTAATTAGGAAGGGAGGATAATTAAATGACAAGCGTAGCATTATACAAACAAGATGGTAGCCAAAACGGCGACGTTACTTTGAATGCCGATATCTTCGGTGTTGAACCTAACGAAAACGTCGTATTCGACACAATCCTGATGCAACGGGCATCACTTCGCCAAGGAACTCACGCCGTTAAAAACCGGAGTGCCGTTCGTGGTGGGGGTAAGAAGCCATGGCGTCAAAAGGGTACTGGTCGGGCACGTCAAGGTTCCATCCGTTCACCACAATGGGTTGGTGGTGGTGTGGTCTTTGGCCCTACCCCTCGCTCTTACAGTTACCGCCTTCCTAAGAAGGTTAGCCGTTTAGCATTAAAGTCCGTTCTTTCTCAAAAGGTTCTCGATGATAGCTTCGTCGTTGTTGACGGCTTAGCATTCGATGCACCTAAGACGAAAGAATTTGCTTCAGTGCTTGCTGGTTTGAATGTCACGACTAAGACGTTGGTTGTCCTTGAAGATGACAACGTTACTGCTGCTTTAGCAGCCCGCAACTTAGCCAACGTTAAGGTTATTCCTGCCAAGAGCTTGAATGTCCTCGACATTGCTGATGCTGATAAGTTAGTGATCACGCAACCAGCTCTTTCTCAAGTAGAGGAGGTGCTCGCATAATGGAAGCACGTGACATTATTTTACGCCCAGTTGTTACTGAAGCCTCAATGGCAACGATGGACGACAAGCGTTACACGTTCGACGTTGATGTACGAGCAACTAAGACTCAAGTCAAGCATGCCATTGAAGACATCTTTGACGTTAAGGTTGTTAAGGTCAACATCATGAACTTAAAGGGTAAGAAGAAGCGTCAAGGACGTTACGAAGGCTACACTAAGAAGCGTCGTAAGGCCATTGTCAGCTTATCTGCCGACTCAAAAGAAATCAAGTTATTCAACGAAGAATAAAATCTCAGATATAGGAGGGAAATAACGTGGCGATTAAGAAATACAAACCAACAAGCAATGGTCGTCGTAATATGACGAGCTTGGTTTACAAAGACGTCATCACTAAGACGACTCCTGAAAAGTCATTGCTTGATTCACAAAGTCACACTGCCGGCCGGAACAACGCTGGTAAGATGACTGTCCGTCATCGTGGCGGTGGTAACAAGCGTCAATACCGGATCATCGACTTCAAGCGTATTAAGGATGATGTTCCAGCAACGGTTAAGGCTATCGAATACGATCCTAACCGGACGGCTAACATCGCACTGTTAGTTTACGCTGACGGTGTTAAGTCTTACATTATTGCGCCTAAGGGCTTAAAGGTTGGCGACAAGGTTCAATCTGGTCCAGAAGCTGATATCAAGACGGGTAACGCTTTACCATTAGCTAACATTCCATTCGGTACTGTTATTCACAACATCGAATTGAAGCCAGGCAAGGGTGGCCAATTGGTCCGTTCTGCTGGGACTTCAGCACAATTGTTAGGTAAAGCTAACGATGACAAGTACGTGTTAGTTCGGTTATCATCCGGTGAAGTTCGGATGGTTCTGAAGGTTAACCGTGCAACCATCGGTGCCGTAGGTAACGAAGAACATGAACTGGTTAACGTTGGTAAAGCCGGCCGGACTCGTTGGGCTGGTCAACGTCCTCACGTTCGTGGTTCAGTTATGAACCCTAACGATCACCCACATGGTGGTGGTGAAGGTAAGGCACCTGTTGGTTTACCATCTCCTCTTTCTCCATGGGGTAAGAAGACCGTTGGTAAGAAGACGCGTTCTAAGAAGAACAAGAGCAACAAGTTCATCGTACGTCGTCGTAAAGGTTCCAAGATGTAATAATCCGGTTATCCGGATGTCAAGAGACCTGGTGATCATCGCACTAAGCGATGCGCCACAAGTAGAGGAGGTTTCATAATGGGTCGTAGTTTGAAAAAAGGACCTTTCGCCGATGCGCACTTATTAAAGAAGATTGATGCGCAGAAGGATCAAGACAAGAAATCTGTCATTAAGACCTGGTCCCGCCGGTCTACTATTTTCCCTAGCTTTATTGGTTTTACCATTGCTGTATATGATGGACGGAAGCATGTCCCAGTTTACATTCAAGAAGATATGGTAGGCCACAAGCTTGGCGAATTCGTACCAACCCGGACTTTCCGTGGTCATGGTGGCGACGATAAAACAACTCGTTGATAAGGAGGATTAACTAATGGCTGAACAAGTTACATCAGCGCAAGCGACTGCTAAGACGGTTCGGATTGCTGCTCGCAAAGTCCGCCTTGTCATCGATCTTATCCGGGGCAAGAGCGTCGCAGAAGCGATCGCAATCTTAAAGTTCACACCGCGTGGAGCTTCACCGGTTGTGGAAAAGGTTTTGAACTCAGCAATTGCTAACGCAGAAAATAATTTTGACTTAGATCGTCAAGACTTAGTTGTTAGCGAAGCCTATGTGAACGAAGGCGCAACCCTTAAGCGGTTCCGTCCTCGTGCCAAGGGCTCTGCTTCACCAATCAACAAACGTACGAGTCACATTACGGTTGTTGTATCTGAAAAGAAGGAGGGATAACGCGTGGGTCAAAAAGTAAATCCAACTGGATTACGGGTCGGTATCATTCGCGACTGGGAAGCAAAGTGGTATGCTGAAAAGGATTTCGCTGCTTACCTGAAGGAAGACCTTCAAATCCGTAAATTTATCGAAAAGCGTCTGGTTGACGCATCTGTATCAACTGTTGAGATTGAACGGGCTGCAAACCGCGTCAACATCTCAATTCACACCGCCAAGCCAGGAATGGTTATTGGTAAGGGTGGTTCAGAAGTCGAAAATCTCCGTAAGGAATTGAACGACTTGACTGGCAAGCGTGTCCACATCAACATCGTGGAAATCAAGAAGCCAGATCTGGATGCCAAATTGGTCGGCGAAAACATCGCCCGTCAATTGGAAGGTCGGGTTGCATTCCGTCGCGCTATGCGTGGAACCATGCAACGGACCATGCGTTCTGGTGCCAAGGGTATCAAGACGCAAGTATCAGGCCGTTTGAACGGTGCTGACATGTCCCGTGTCGAAAGCTATGCTGAAGGTACGGTTCCTCTGCACACGTTACGTGCTGATATCGACTACGCTTGGGTAGAAGCGCACACCACTTATGGTTCTCTGGGTGTTAAGACCTGGATCTACCGTGGTGAAATTTTACCTGAAAAGAAACAATCTAACGGACAAGGAGGGAAATAGCATGCTGGTACCTAAGCGAGTAAAGTTCCGTCGTGTCCACCGTGGTAAGCTTCGTGGCGAATCCAAGGGTGGCAAGAGCGTGGCTTTCGGTGATTACGGTTTGCAAGCGTTGGATTCCAAGTGGATTACCAACCGTCAAATCGAAGCAGCCCGTGTTGCAATTACACGTTATATGAAGCGTGGTGGGAAAGTTTGGATCAAGATTTTCCCTCACAAATCCTACACCAGTAAAGGTGTTGGGGTCCGGATGGGTAATGGTAAAGGTACGCCTGATGGCTGGGTAGCCCCAGTCAAGCGTGGCAAGGTAATGTTTGAAGTCGGTGGCGTTTCTGAAGAAACGGCCCGTGAAGCATTACGGCTTGCAGCCATGAAGCTTCCCGTTCGTACTAAGGTCTTAACTCGAGAGGAAGTAGGTGGCGAATCTAATGAAGACTAAAGAAATCAATGAATTAACCACTGCTGAAATGCTCGATAAAGAAAAGAGCTACAAGGACGAATTATTCAACTTGCGTTTCCAATTAGCTACTGGTCAATTGGAAAACACCGCACGGTTGAAGCAGGTTCGCAAGAACATTGCGCGGATTAAGACCGCTCTTCGTCAACAAGAACTGAACAAGTAGAATACGATAAGAAGGAGGTCACTAATACATGAGTGATGCACGTAATAACCGCAAGGTTTACCGTGGTCGTGTCGTGTCTGACAAGATGGACAAGACGATCACTGTCGTTGTAGAAACGACGAAGACGGATGCAAGATATGGTAAGCGTGTCAAGTACTCCAAGAAGTACAAGGCACATGACGAAAAGAATGAAGCCCAAACTGGCGACATTGTTGAAATCATGGAAACTCGTCCATTATCTGCTACCAAGCGGTTCCGCTTAGTCGACATTGTTGAAAAAGCAGTAATCATTTAGGTGTCGTTTTTATCGTATTCTGAACTAGATCTGAAGGGAGGACACTAGCTGTGATCCAACAAGAAAGTCGCTTAAAGGTTGCCGATAACTCCGGCGCCCGGGAAATCCTGACTATCAAGGTTCTGGGTGGCTCAAAACGTCGCTACGCCGGAATCGGTGATGTCATCGTTGCTACTGTCAAACAAGCAACACCAGGTGGCGTTGTCAAAAAGGGTGATGTTGTCAAGGCTGTTATCGTTCGTACGAAGTCTCGTGTACGTCGTAATGATGGTTCTTACATCGGTTTTGATGAAAATGCTGCTGTGCTGATTAAAGACGACAAGAGCCCACAAGGGACTCGGATCTTTGGACCAGTTGCACGTGAATTACGTGACAACGACTTCATGAAGATTATCTCATTAGCACCCGAAGTACTGTAATTAAGAATCGCGTTAAACAAGGAGGTGCCCACAGGAATGCTTATTAAAACTGGTGACAAGGTCCGCGTGATCGCTGGCAAGGACAAAGGCAAGGAAGGTACGATTTCCAAAGTCTTCAATGCCAAGAACCGCGTGATCGTTAAAGGCGTCAATATGATTAAGAAGCACCAAAAAGCTTCTCAAACTAATCCCCAAGGCGGAATTATTGATATTGAAGCACCAATTCACGCATCCAACGTTATGCTTATTGATCCTTCGAACAACGAACCAACCCGGCTTGGCGTTCGTGTTGAAGATGGTCACAAAGTCCGGTTCGCTAAGAAGTCCGGCGAAACCATCGACAAATAATCATTGAAAGGAGGAACATAATTTCATGTCAGCTCGTTTAAAAGAAAAGTACGTTAATGAAATTACCCCATCATTGGTGGAAAAATTTAGCTACAGTTCTGTTATGCAAACGCCGAAGATCGAAAAGATCGTATTGAACATGGGTGTTGGTGATGCTGTTTCCAACGCTAAGAACCTCGACGAAGCCGTTGAAGAACTTGGATTGATTTCTGGTCAAAAGCCATTGGTTACTAAGGCCAAGAAGTCAATCGCAACCTTCCGTCTTCGTGAAGGCATGTCAATCGGTGCTAAGGTTACCCTCCGCGGTGACCGGATGTACGAATTCCTGGACAAATTAATCAACGTGTCATTGCCACGTGTTCGTGACTTCCATGGTGTTAGTGCTCGTGCCTTTGATGGCCGTGGGAACTACACTTTGGGGATCAAGGAACAATTGATTTTCCCAGAAATTAACTTTGATAACGTTAACCGTGTTCGTGGTTTGGACATCGTTATCGTTACGACGGCTAACACTGATGAAGAGTCACGCGAATTATTGACTCAATTCGGTATGCCGTTTGCACACTAATTAAGGAGGTTCACACAAATTGGCTAAGAAATCACAAATTGCTAAGAACAAGCGTCCTGCGAAGTTCTCTACTCAAGAATATACTCGTTGCGAACGTTGTGGACGTCCACACTCTGTTTATCAAAAGTTCCACCTTTGCCGTATCTGCCTACGCGAACTTGCCCACAAGGGTCAAATTCCTGGTATGAAGAAGGCTAGCTGGTAAAACGAATTTTAAACAAAGGGAGGGTAAACGTTAATGTCCATGACTGATCCTATTGCAGACTTCTTGACGCGGATCCGTAACGCCAACATGGTGCGTCACGAATCACTCGAAGTACCTGCATCTAAAATTAAACGCGACATCGCTGAAATCCTGAAGCGCGAAGGTTTCATCCGTAATGTTGAATACATCGATGACGACAAGCAAGGTATCATCCGTGTATTTCTGAAGTACGGTAAGGATAACCAACGTGTCATCAGTGGTTTGAAGCGTATTTCTAAGCCCGGCTTACGTTCATACGTTAAGGCCGACGCTGTGCCAAAGGTTCTGAACGGTTTAGGTATCGCTATTATCTCCACCTCTGAAGGGGTAGTTACTGATAAAGAAGCGCGTGCTAAAAAAATCGGTGGCGAAGTTCTCGCCTACGTTTGGTAAAACTTTTAAGAAGATAGGAGGTGCCTTACAGTGAGTCGTATTGGTTATAAAACTGTCGATGTCCCAGCAGGCGTCGATGTTAAACGCGATGGTGATCAAGTTACTGTCAAGGGTCCTAAAGGTTCTTTAACCCGGACTTTCTCTGACATCATCACCATGAAAATTAGTGACGGTGCGGTTGATTTCGACCGTCCAGACAACAACAACAAGACCCGTGCTCTTCACGGTACGCAGCGTGCTAACTTAAACAACATGGTTCAAGGTGTTGTTAATGGTTTCGCTAAGACCTTGAAGCTGGTCGGTGTTGGTTACCGTGTTCAAGCCAAGGGCAAGACCTTGATCTTGAGTGTTGGTTACTCCAACCCTGTTGAAATGGCTATTCCAGAAACCTTGGAAGTTAAGGTTCCTGATAACACGACCATCAACATTTCTGGTATCAGCAAGCAAGAAGTCGGTGACTTTGCCGCCGAAGTTCGTGCCGTTCGTTCACCAGAACCTTACAAGGGTAAGGGTATCCGTTACGAAAACGAATACGTTCGGATTCGTGAAGGTAAGACTGGTAAGTAACAGTAACGCAGCTTAATTGCTGATAATTCTACAAAGAGGTGACTATTTTGATTACAAAACCAGATAAGAACAAGACACGTCAAAAGCGTCATACGCGTGTCCGGAACAAAATTTCTGGAACTGCAGAACGCCCACGCTTAAACGTTTTCCGCTCTAACAAAAACATCTACGCTCAAGTCATTGATGACGTAGCGGGTGTCACGCTTGTTAGTGCCTCAACGTTAGATAGCGAAGTTAACGGCGACAACAAGACTGACCAAGCTAAGGCTGTCGGTGTTTTAGTTGCTAAGCGCGCTGTCGAAAAGAAGATTAGCAACGTCGTGTTTGATCGTGGCGGGTACTTGTACCATGGCCGTGTCCAAGCATTGGCAGAAGCTGCTCGTGAAAACGGGCTGGAATTTTAACAGTAAGGAGGAATAACCACACATGGCAAAATTTATTGATCCCGACAAGTTAGAACTTGAAGATAACGTTGTTGCTATCAACCGGATCACCAAAGTTGTTAAAGGTGGCCGTCGTCTTCGGTTCTCAGCACTTGTAATTGTCGGCGATAAGAACGGTCACGTTGGCTTTGGTACTGGTAAAGCACAAGAAGTCCCAGAAGCTATCCGTAAGGCTGTTGAAGCCGCTCGTAAGAACTTGATCGAAGTTCCAATCGTGGGAACGACCATTCCTCACGAAGCACTTGGTCTTTATGGTGGGGGTAAGATCTTACTCAAGCCCGCTGCTGAAGGTTCTGGAGTTACTGCCGGTGGTGCCGTTCGTTCCGTCATGGAATTAGCCGGTGTTGCTGACGTTACTTCTAAGCGTCTTGGCTCTAACACACCTGTTAACGCAGTTCGTGCCACTTTTGCTGGCCTTGCTGAGTTAAAGCGTGCTGAAGAAGTTGCCGCTCTCCGTGGTGTCTCTCTTCAACACTTAGCTGAATAAGGAGGGGTATTAAAATGGCTCAATTAAAAGTTACTTTAATTCATAGTGTTGCTCACCGCCTCCCTAAACAGCGGAAGATTGTGGAAGCTCTTGGTTTGAACCGTGTGAACAGCACGGTATTACAACCGGACAACGAAGCCACTCGCGGTGCGCTTTTCCAAATCGCACATTTAATTAAAGTTGAAGAAGTTAAGTAGAACTAATTTCATTTTATAAGGAGGTGCGCAATAGCATGAAGTTGAATGAACTAAAACCTGCTGAAGGCTCACGGAAGGTTCGTAACCGGGTTGGCCGTGGTGATTCATCTGGTAACGGTAAGACTGCTGGTCGTGGCCAAAAGGGTCAAAAGGCTCGTAGCAAGACTCGTTTGGGTTTTGAAGGTGGCCAAATGCCACTGTACCGTCGGATTCCAAAGCGTGGGTTTACCAACATTAACCGCAAGGAATTTGCTGTCGTAAACTTATCTGCTTTGAACGTCTTTGATGATGGTGCTGAAGTTACACCAGCTGCCTTAGTCGAAGCCGGTATCGTGAAGAACGAAAAAGCCGGTATCAAGATTTTGGGTAACGGCGAAGTAACGAAGAAGTTAACGGTTAAAGCCGCTAAGTTCTCCAAGTCAGCTGCCGAAGCTATCGAAGCTGCTGGTGGTAAGACTGAGGTGATTTAATGCTCTCAAGCTTAAAAAACGCGTTTAAGATTAAAGATATTCGTAAAAAGATTCTCTTTACTCTTCTGGTTTTGATTGTCTTTCGGTTGGGTACCTATATTACTGTCCCCGGCATTAACGCAAAGGCACTTCAAAGCGTTGCGTCTTCTGGGTTGGTTAGTATTTTAGATACCTTCAGTGGTGGTGGGTTAACGAACTATTCCATCTTTGCGATGGGGGTTTCACCATACATCACTGCACAAATCGTTATTCAATTGCTACAGATGGACATCGTTCCGCGCTTCGTTGAATGGAGTAAGCAAGGGGACGTTGGACGGCGGAAGTTAAACCAAGCGACACGTTACTTAGCGATTGCCTTGGCATTCGTTCAGTCGATCGGGATCACCGCTGGTTTCAGTGCGTTAAGCTCAATGAAACTGGTGCAAAATCCGAGTGTGACCACGTACCTGTCGATCGGGTTAATCCTGACCGGTGGGACCATGTTGACGACTTGGATGGGTGATATGATCACCGATCGTGGTTTAGGTAACGGGATTTCAATGATCATCTTCGCGGGGATCATTGCCCGGACGCCAACCGCTGTCTACAAACTCTACAAAGATTACTTCGTTGACATCGCGACCGGCGACATGTGGAAGAGCGTACTCTTCGTCTTGGGCCTCGTGGTTCTGGTATTGTTGATTATCACGTTTACGACGTGGGTTCAACAGGCCGAACGGCGGGTACCGATGCAGTATACGCGGCGGGTATCTGGTTCACCAGATAGCAGTTATCTTCCATTAAAGGTTAACGTTGCGGGTGTTATCCCGGTTATCTTCGCAAGTTCGTTTATTGCGACGCCTCAGACCATTCTGATGGCGTTCCAAAATACGCATTCACAAGATGCTTGGTATCAAACCATGACGAACCTTTTCAACATGCAAACCGTTGATGGTGCCATTCTGTACACCGTTCTGATCATTGTGTTCACGTTCTTCTATGCGTTCGTTCAAGTCAACCCAGAAAAGTTGTCTGAGAACCTGCAAAAGCAGGGGAGCTACATTCCTGGTGTTTGGCCTGGTCACGAAACGCAGTCATACGTTTCCAGTTTGTTGATGCGACTCAGCACTGTTGGGTCACTCTTCCTTGGATTCATTTCCTTAATTCCGTTGTTAGCCCAAAATCTTTGGGACTTAGATGAGTCTATTGGTTTAGGTGGGACCAGCCTCTTAATCGTCGTTGGTGTGGCCATCGAAACCATGCGTCAGGTTGACGGATTGATGATGAAGCGCGAATACGTCGGCTTTATTCAAGGATCACCACATGATCCTCAAGGTCCAGAACCAGCTTAATGAGTTTCCAGCGGGTGTGTTGATCTAATTGGCACACCTGCTTGTGTATTTCAGGCTAATAATTTTGAAATAAGGAGAACGAACATGACAGCAATGAATTTAATCCTCATGGGCCTACCGGGCGCCGGTAAGGGAACCCAAGCCCAAAAGATTATCGATGAGTTCCATTTGCCGCACATTTCAACGGGAGACATCTTCCGTGAAGCGATGAAGAACGAAACCGAAATGGGCTTGGCCGCTAAGAAGTTCATCGACAAGGGTGAACTGGTACCGGATGAAGTCACCAATGGCATCGTTCGGGATCGCTTAGCTCAAGATGATACCAAGGTTGGGTTCATGTTGGATGGTTTTCCGCGGTCCCTTGATCAAGCCGAAGCTTTAGATAGCTTTGGTCCTGAACTGGATCGGACCATCAACGCCGTGATCAACATTCACGTGGAACCCGATGTGTTGGTTGAACGCCTTTCCGGTCGGTACATCTGCCGGACGTGTGGGGCCACCTATCACAAGCTTTACCACAATCCTAAGGTTGAGGGCACTTGTGATGTCTGTGGCGGCCATGATTTCTATCAACGTGAAGACGACAAGCCGGAAACGGTGAAGAATCGTCTGGCGGTTAACCTTAAGGCCAACACGCCACTCGTTGATTACTACACCAAGAAGGGCTTGCTCTTCACGGTAGATGGTGACCGGGCTATCGATGATGTCTACGTCGACATTGAAAAGATCTTGAAGAACCTGTAGATTTTACTAAGTTCTTGCTAAGTTGTGGGAATTATGGTAGACTTATTCAGGTTTAGCCTGTAAATGGCGCGCTGTCGCAATTCACAGGTGCTAGGTGGGAGCAACATCCTTGCTCCTGCTGCTTTTACGTGTATTTTACACGCAATTAAAAGGGAGGTACTTTCGTGGCGAAAAGCGATGTCATCGAAGTCGAAGGTAAAGTTACCGAAACATTACCTAACGCAATGTTTCGGGTCGAATTAGAAAACGGTCATGAGATTCTCGCTCACGTCTCCGGTAAGATTCGGATGCACTACATCCGAATTCTGCCTGGTGATCGAGTAACTGTTGAAATGTCACCGTATGACTTGTCTAAAGGCCGGATTACTTATCGTTTCAAGTAACCGCCTGGACAGATGTAGGAGGGATATTCATGAAAGTAAGACCATCAGTTAAGCCAATGTGCGAACACTGCAAGGTTATCAAGCGTAAGGGTCGAGTAATGGTTATTTGCTCAGCCAACCCTAAGCACAAACAACGCCAGGGTAAGTAATTCAATTTATAGGAGGTGCACATTTAATGCCACGTATTGCTGGAGTGGATTTACCACGTGATAAGAAAATCGCTTACGGTTTGACTTACATTTTTGGTATTGGGATCAACACCGCACATAAGATTGTTGCGGATGCTGGTGTCGCAGAAGACGTTCGGGTTCGTGATTTGACGCCTGATCAAGAAGACAAGGTTCGTGCCGAAGTTGACAAGTACAAGGTCGAAGGTGACTTACGTCGTGAAGTTAGCCTGAACATCAAGAACTTGCAAGAAATCGGTTCATACCGTGGGATGCGTCACCGTCGCGGTCTGCCTGTTCGCGGCCAACACACCAAGAACAACGCCCGCACTCGGAAGGGTAAAGCCGTTTCGATTGCCGGGAAGAAGAAGTAAAGGAGGGTTAACACTTTATGGCTACTAGAAAAACTAGTCGCAAGCGTCGGGTCAAAAAGAACATTGAATCCGGTGTTGCACACATTCATGCTACGTTTAACAACACATTGGTCATGATCACGGACGTTCAAGGAAACGCGATTGCCTGGTCATCTGCTGGTGCTTTAGGGTTCAAGGGTAGTCGGAAATCAACACCATTTGCTGCACAAATGGCTGCTGAAGCCGCTGCCAAGGCATCACAAGAACACGGTGTTAAGTCCGTGGAAGTTGCTGTTAAGGGTCCTGGTTCAGGACGTGAAGCTGCTATCCGGGCCATCCAAGCTGCTGGTATCGAAGTTACGGCTATTCGTGACGTGACGCCAGTGCCTCATAATGGGACTCGTCCTCCAAAGCGCCGTCGGGTTTAACGTGAGCGTTTCATTAATGAGGGCAACCTTCATGATGGGATTGACTTATAGGAGCTCAACGCGGTTTGAAAGGGGTAAACGATAAGAATGATTGAATTTGAAAAGCCTAACATTCATAAAATTGATGAGAGTAGCAACTACGGTAAGTTTGTTGTTGAGCCGTTGGAACGTGGTTACGGGACAACGCTGGGGAACTCCTTACGGCGGATCTTACTTTCATCATTACCTGGTGCAGCTGTTACCAGCATTCAAATCGACGGGGTTTTACATGAATTTTCCACGGTTGAAGGGGTCGTTGAAGACGTCACGCAGATCATCTTAAATGTTAAGAAGATCGCCTTGAAGTTGAACGGTTCTGACGATCAAGAAGAATCCATGGAGATCAACGTTAAGGGACCAGCGCAGATCACTGCCGGTGATATTGTTGCGGGTGCTGACGTTGATGTCTTGAACCCAGATCTGTACATTGCTACGGTTGCCGATGGGGCAACGTTCCATATGCGGATGACTGCGGATAAGGGCCGTGGCTACGTTTCTGCTGACGAGCACAAAGCTCAGAACACGGAAATGCCAATTGGTGTTTTAGCTGTTGATTCCATTTACACCCCAATCGAACGGGTTAACTACCAAGTAGAGAATGCACGGGTTGGCCAACGGGCTGACTACGATAAATTGACCCTGGATGTTTGGACAAACGGTTCAATTAATCCAAGCGAAGCCATTGCATTGGCTGCTAAGATCTTAACCGAACATCTGGCTATGTTTGTCGACTTGACCGACGAAGCTAAGAATGCGGAAATCATGGTTGAAAAAGAAGAAACGCATAAGGAAAAGATGCTTGAGATGACCATCGAAGAGCTCGACTTATCCGTTCGTTCTTACAACTGCTTGAAGCGTGCTGGTATCAACACGGTCCAAGAATTGACGAATAAGACTGAAGCAGACATGATGAAGGTTCGTAACTTGGGTCGCAAGTCCCTTGAAGAAGTTAAGGCTAAGTTAGCTGACTTAGGTTTGTCACTTCGGAAGGAAGACTAATTTTAGACACTCAAAGGAGGGTTTCTGGTTATGAGTTACCGTAAATTACAACGGACTAGTTCTCAACGTCGTGCCTTGTTACGCGATTTGACTACCAGTTTAATTTTAAACGGCCGCATCGAAACGACTGAAGCACGCGCTAAAGAAGTTCGGAAGACGGCTGACCAAATGATTACCTTGGGTAAGCAAGGCGACTTGCATGCTCGGCGTCAAGCTGCTGCGTTCATCCGTAACGTGGTTGCCGATGTTAAGGAAGACGGCGATGATGTTGTCGTTACCAGCGCATTGCAAAAGGTATTCAGTGAATTAGCACCGAAGTACGCTGATCGTAACGGTGGTTACACGCGTATCTTAAAGACGATGCCTCGTCGCGGTGATGGTGCTGCTATGGCAGTTCTGGAATTCGTTGACTAGTTTCTAGTAACGTGTTCAAGGTGTGATCACGACCTTAAACGTGATACCAATATGTTTTAAATTAATCACTAGAACCATGTGGTATAGAGCGCTACGATGATGGGGAAATTTTTCCGAGTCTAGCTTGAATGGGGGCTAACGCCTCAGCGCCGCTGGTTTGTTAGTGATTTTTTTATACCCTTTTTTAGGGCGTTCCAGCGCACCGCATTTTTTTGCTGGAAATCAGCCGACATCTCTTCGGTCCCAGTGGAATCTTTGGTATAATTAGCGGTGACTTTTTTCAAAGGAGACTTCCGCGGATGGCAAATATCATTGAAGTTAAACACTTGACCTATCGTTATCAGGAAGACGATGCGCGTCCGGCACTAGACGACGTGAGTTTTAACGTACACGCCGGCGAGTGGTTGGCGATTGTCGGCCATAACGGCAGTGGCAAGTCGACGCTGGCCAAGTCGCTGGACGGGTTACTGCCATTTACGACGGGTGAAGTGACGGTCGGTGGCATTCGATTATCGCCGGAAACGGTCTGGCAGGTCCGCGAGAAGATCGGCATGATCTTTCAGAATCCGGATAACCAGTTCGTGGGGGCCACCGTGGCGGACGACGTGGCCTTTGGACTCGAGAACCGGCAGATTCCACGCGAGGAAATGGTACCGCGGGTGACCGCGGCCATTGAACAGGTTGGCATGACGGCGTTCACGCATCGCGAGCCCAGTTCATTATCCGGCGGGCAGAAGCAGCGGGTCGCCTTGGCTGGCATCGTGGCGATTGCGCCGGACGTGCTGATCCTAGACGAGGCCACCAGCATGCTCGATCCGCAAGGCCGCCGAGACATGTTGGCTCTGGTTCGTCAGCTGCGGACCGACCGGCATTTAACGGTGATCTCGATCACCCACGACATCGACGAGGCGGCCGGCGCCGATCGGATCCTCGTAATCGATGACGGCCGGTTGGTGGATGAGGCCGATCCCGCCACAATCTTCGCGCAGGGGGAGCGGCTGGTGAAGTTGGGCTTGGACTTACCCTTTACCGCAAAATTAAAAACGGCGTTGCGTCAACGGGGGATCACCCCGCCGGCAACGTACCAGACAGCGGCGGAAATGGAGGAGTGGCTGTGGCAATCACTTTCGAACACGTAAGCTATACGTATCAGGCGGGGACGCCCATGGCCACGTCGGCCGTCACGGACGTGTCCTTCAGTGTGCCCGACCACAGCTACCTCGCCATCATTGGGCATACCGGCAGCGGCAAATCAACGTTGATTCAACAGCTCAACGCCTTGCTAAAGCCGACGAGTGGCCAGATTACGGTGGACAACTTTACGATTACGCCCAAGACCACCAATGCCGCGCTCAAGCCCCTGCGGCAGCACGTGGGCATGGTGTTTCAGTTTCCCGAGAGCCAGTTGTTCGAGGAAACCGTACGCCAGGACATCGCCTTTGGCCCGCGTAACTTCGGCATGGGCGAGACGGATGCGTTCAAGTTAGCCGATGCGATGCTCCAGACGGTGGGACTCGACAGCAGTTATGCCGAACGCTCCCCGTTTGAGCTGTCGGGTGGGCAAATGCGGCGGGTCGCCATCGCGGGCGTCTTGGCCATGCGGCCGCAAGTCTTGGTGCTGGACGAACCCACGGCCGGGTTGGACCCGCAAGGCCGGCAGGAGATGATGGGGTTGTTTGAACGGCTCCATCGTGAGCAGGGCCTGAGCATTGTGCTGGTTACCCACCAGATGGAAGACGTGGCCCAGTACGCTGAACAGGTCGCGGTGATGCGCGCGGGGAAACTGGTTAAATTCGGCACGCCCCACGCGATCTTCAGTGACGCCGACTGGTTACAGGAGAATCAACTGGATATGCCGCGAGCGGCGCAATTTGCCCAGCGTTTAGCCAATCGTGGGTTAACCTGGGATCCACTACCACTGACCGCGGAACAACTGGCCGATCAGCTAGCCGCGCGGTGGCCACAAGGAGGGGACGCCCATGTCTAACTTTATTTTTGGCCGCTACTTACCCCTCGATTCGGTGGTCCACCATCTGGACCCACGAAATAAATTAATGTTGAGCTTTTGCTATATCGTGCTGGTCTTTATGGCCAACAATCCGGTGAGCTACCTGGTGATCATCGCCTTTACGGTGGGGGCCATCCTGGCGTCAAAGATCAGCTTGGGCTTCTTTCTCAAAGGGATTCGACCGTTACTGTGGCTGATCGTCTTTACGGTGGTGCTGCAGCTTCTGTTCAGTCCGGCCGGAGGACACGTGTACTTTCACTGGGCATTTATCAACATCACCCAGTTTGGGCTGATCAATTCCGTCTATATCTTCATCCGGTTCCTGTTGATCATCATGATGTCGACGCTGCTGACGCTATCGACGCAGCCGTTGGATATCGCCACGGGGTTGGCCTCGCTGATGAAGCCCTTACGGTGGGTCAAGGTGCCGGTCGACACGCTAGCCATGATGTTGTCGATCGCCTTGCGCTTCGTCCCGACGTTGATGGACGAGGCCAATAAGATCATGAATGCTCAACGCGCCCGGGGCGTGGACTTCGGCGAGGGGGGCCTGTTAAAGCAGGCCAAATCCCTGATTCCACTGATGGTGCCCCTGTTCATGAGTGCCTTCAACCGGGCCGAGGACTTGTCGACGGCGATGGAAGCCCGTGGGTATCAGGACAGTGAGCACCGCAGTCAGTATCGAATTTTAACATGGCAACGACGGGACACGGTGACGTGGATCATCTTCGTGGTGGTTCTAGCCGCCATCTTAGTGACCCGCCGTTGGTAGGAGGAAACATGCAACGTTATAAAGTAACTTTTATGTATGATGGGACCAATTTTGCCGGCTTTCAGCGGCAGCCCCACAAACGGACCGTGGAGAGCGTCCTGACCCAGGTCGTCAATAAGATGGCCAAGCAGCCGGACCCGGCGATCGTGATCTACGGCTCGGGACGGACCGACGCAGGCGTCCACGCATTGGCGCAGGTGGCCCACTTCGACTTTCCCTTCATCATTCCCGCCGAGAACATGCGCAAGGGCTTAAACAGCATGTTACCGATGGATATGGAGGTCCTGAAGGTCGAGGAGGTCGCCAGTACCTTCCACGCCCGCTATGATGTCTCCGGTAAGCGGTATTTGTACCGGATGGATCTGGGCGAATTCCGGAACCCGTTTAAACGCAATTATACGGGG
Source organism: Lactobacillus sp. HBUAS51381 (assembly GCF_012641095.1). Taxonomy (GTDB): domain Bacteria; phylum Bacillota; class Bacilli; order Lactobacillales; family Lactobacillaceae; genus Levilactobacillus. Next base: position 90,942 of record NZ_JAAVSC010000006.1, on the reverse strand, counting down.
CACTGGAAGTTTCCCGTTGATTTAGGGAAGATTAATCAGGCACTGGGTGATCTGGTCGGAGAACACGATTTTACCAGTTTCGTGGCCTCTGGGGCCCAGACCCGGACCTTCGTGCGGACCATCTATGAGGCCACGTGTCACATTGACCAGGCCAATGATGAACTGGTCTTTGAATTTTACGGCAATGGCTTCATGTACAATCAGGTTCGGATCATGGTGGGGGTCCTCGTCGAGATTGGCGCTGGAACCCGGCCGGTGCATGATATTTTACGCTTATACGAGGTGAAGGACCGCCGGCAGGCTAGAAGAACGGTGCCCGCAGCGGGGTTATACTTGAAACACGTCTATTACCAAGGCGAAGATCCGGCGCATCCAACGAAATTGCCGCAACATCAGCGGTAATTTTGGTTAAGGGGCAAACAATCATTGACTTTATGGTGAAAACTTTGTATTATGGTTGTTGGTATTGTTTGCCCCACGATAAGCCCCGGAAAGTTTACTTGGTGTCAGACAAACACAGATTTATGGAGGAATTTAACGTGCGTACAACTTATATGGCAAAACCCAACGACGTTGACCGCAAATGGTACATCGTCGACGCAACTGATGTTAGCTTAGGTCGTCTTGCTTCAGTCGTTGCTTCTGTATTACGTGGTAAGAACAAGCCAACGTTCACCCCTAACGTGGACACTGGTGATAACGTAATCGTCATCAACGCTGAAAAAGTCGCTTTAACTGGCCGTAAGGCAGCCGACAAGATTTACTACCACCACACTGGTTTCGCTGGTGGCTTGAAGTCACGGACTGCTGGTAACTTCCGGGATCAAAACCCAGAAAAACTGATCGAAACTTCTGTTCAAGGTATGCTCCCTAAGAACTCCTTAGGTCACCACATGGCATTGAAGCTTCACGTGTACGCTGGTGCAGACCACTCACACGAAGCACAAAAGCCAGAAGTATTAGACATTACTAACCTAATCTAAGGAGGAAACCAAATTGGCACAAGTTCAATATCGCGGCACTGGCCGTCGTAAAAACTCCTCTGCACGTGTACGTTTAGTACCCGGCTCAGGCAAGATTGTTATGAACAACAAGGCAATCGAAGATTACATTCCATTCGCAAGTATTCGTGAAGTGGTTTTACAACCATTCAACGTTACGGAAACGCTCGGTAACTATGATGCATTAGTTACTGTTCGTGGTGGCGGTTTCTCCGGTCAAGCCGGCGCAACTCGTCATGGTATCGCTCGGGCATTGCTCGATGTCGACCCAGATTTCCGTGGACCATTGAAGCGTGCGGGTCTCTTGACTCGTGACGCCCGGATGAAGGAACGGAAGAAGCCAGGTCTGAAGAAGGCACGTAAGGCTTCACAATTCTCAAAGCGTTAATATTTCGATATTATCGGTTGGAAAGATCCTCGCTATTTTGGTGGGGATTTTTTTGTTTGGGGACGAATTTAAATTGGTTCTAAAATATCGGCTCTTTGTTATGTGAGCACCCAGTAACCGACGACCGTATTGAGATGTAAATTAAGAAATGGTCTGTCCTCGATTTTTGAGGGCAGACCATTTCTTCCATAAAGTATTCAGAGCAAAACTTGCGATCAGCGCGTTGATCGCAGAATTTTTCGCTTCGGGTCATATGAGATGAACCCACTTTTGATAGCGCTTCCCAAAGTTCGGGCGTGGTTACGGCTGTCATCTGTTGGAAACTCTAAATTAAAATTCACCCTATAATCTATCAACGTCATTGTCAATCCCTTCTCCGGGAAGATTCGCCTGATTTTGTCTTTCTTCATATGTTAATTTATCCTCCTTGCAAAACAGAAATAACGATTCATTTGTAGCATATAATTCATTATACGGTACTAGATTACGGGATTCCCTTACATATGTCAATATCCTTTTCTATTAGTAAGGGAATTGATTGCATGTCTGGAGGACGATCAGATGAGGAAGGATGTTGATTATAGCGTCTTGAATAAGAAAATATTCCGTGAGTTTTTGCAACGAGATCGCCAAATACTAGTCTTTGGACCAACACCTTCAGTGAAGATAGACTGAATTCTTGATATTTTAAGGCAATTACAGCGGAAGTATGGCACCAGTATTCACGGGTCGCAATGACGGATGCTGCGGATAATTTGGCATTCATTATGACAGTTACAAGGCAACTCAATCTAGATAAACCGTCAAATTGGCGCATTACCGGGAATTTTGCCGAAATAAATGAACTTTCAAATTTAGTAGAGCTCCTGTTGAAGACGGATACGATATTGGTTGTCGAGAATCTGGAGAACATGCCAGAGAAGGCGTTATCTTTGCGAATACGGCTGGCGGGAATGGCTAAGAATTTATCGGATGAGGCAATCAATTATCTAGATTCTTATGCCAAAATCATATTTACTGGGGTAGAGGAAACGGCAGCGCAATTGTGGGGGATTTGCAGTCGTCGAAGGGGCGATTGGCAACCATAGTTGTAGAAACTATGGGTTAAGACATCACCGCTAAGCTCGTAGGTCTAGTTGTTCACCGATGTAATGAACAAATCTGGATTAAATTGTTATTTCCTACAGGTGATTTCCCAATAGTGTGCTACAATGATCTCGTTCTTGTTAGTTATTTCACTTTACAAACTCAACAAGAATCTGGCGACATTTGTTGTTAATCAAAGACTTATGGAGGTAATCGGATGGCAAATTTATCAGGTAAAACTGCATTAGTTACAGGTGGCACAAGCGGAATTGGAACGGCGATTGTCGAAAATTTCGTGAACAATGGGGCTAAGGTCGTTTTCACCGGCCGGAACGTTGCGGCTGGTCAAAAGATTCAGGAACAATTGGGCGAGAACGCCTACTTTATCAAACAAGATGTGACTGACGTGGACGCTTGGCCTAAGGTTGTTAGTGAAGGCGAACAACATTTCTCCGCATCATTTGATATTCTGGTCAATAATGCCGGGATCGCAATTCAAAGTTCAATCGAGGATGTCTCGATCGCCGATTACGACAAAGTGGTCAAGATTAACCAGTACGGTGTCTTCTACGGCATGAAGTTCACGTTACCTTCCCTTAAGAAGAACGGTAACGGTTCAATCATAAACATTTCCTCGGTTGCCGGGATGGCTGGCTTTGCCGACCTGAGCGGTTACGTTTCCAGTAAGTGGGCCGTTCGGGGAATGAGCAAGGGCGCTGCACTCGAATTCACCAAGTACGGTATTCGCGTTAACTCTGTTCACCCCGGCGTGATTAAGACGCCAATTCTGGATACAACCAGCGAAGAATCATTGAAGGCCACTGAATCGGCTATTCCAATGGGCCGGGTTGGTCGTCCCGCAGAGCTGGCAAACATGGTGAACTTCTTAGCCTCTGATGAAGCGAGCTATGCCACCGGCCAAGAATTTGTTGTTGATGGTGGGTTAACGACGCCATAGTCGGCAATAACCTGAAAATTCAAAAGTAAAATAACGCTCATAGCAAAAGTTCTGGTCATGATCCGCTGGCCGGAAATTTTGCTATGAGTTTTTCAATTTTAGCCGTGATTAGGTGTTGTTTTCCCCCACCGCTTGCCTTAGACTGAGGGAATGGAATACGGAATACGAGGCAAGGGACAATCATGGATAAAATTCGACATTCAAAGTTTTATGATTTATTTTTAAATACCTTATCGAAAAAAATGGTGATGGGGTTCATTCTGATCATCGCCATGGGGACGTTAATGCTGAGCCTACCGATCGCCACCAACTGGGGGCGGCCGGTTTCGTTTATTAACGCGTTGTTTACGGCGACCTCGGCGACCTGTATCACCGGGCTAACGGTGGTCAATACGGCCGAGACCTGGACGCCGTTTGGGCAGGTGGCCATCATGATCATGACGGAGATCGGGGCGCTGGGCTACATGACGTTTGCGGTATTGCTGTTTAACGTGATGCGGCGGCACCTCAACCTGTCCACCCAGCTGATGGTGAAGGAATCCCTGAACCTGGAGCACCTCCACGACACCAAGAGTGTAATGCAGTACGTGATCGTTCTGTCGGCGGCGTTTCAGCTCGCGGGGATGGCGCTGTTCGCCTTTGACTTCGTGCCCCGTTACGGCTGGGGCCGGGGCCTGTACATCTCGCTCTTTCACTCCGTCATGTCCTTTTGTAACGCCGGTTTCGACGTCTTTGGCAACAGTTTGATGGGCTTTCGCGACGACTCCTACATGTTACTGGTGACCACGCTGCTGATTGTGGCGGGGGGCCTGGGCTTTCTGGTCTGGCGCGACCTATTGCTCTTCCACGAGCGTAAACGCCTGACGCTAAACTCCAAACTGACCTTGGTGACCACGCTGTCGCTATTCGTAATTGGCTTTGTCATCCTGCTGGTCACGGAGCGGGACCTGAGCCTCTTGCCCAAGGGGACGTCGTGGTTCAACCGCACGATGAACACGCTCTTTCTCAGCGTCACGCCCCGAACGGCGGGCCTAATTTCCCTACCGACAAATGAGCTCCATCCGGGCAGTATCTTTTTGATTATGATTCTGATGTTTATCGGGGGGACGCCCGGATCGACCGCCGGGGGGATTAAGACCACGACGTTTGGCGTGCTGATGGTCCAAAGCATGGCCCAGTTGCGCGGTAAGAAGGACGCCGAGTTTGCCCACCGCCGCTTCAGCCAAGCCAACGTCAGCCGGGCCCTGCTCCTGATCTTCATGGCCAGTGTCGTGATTGCCCTGGCCACGCTGGTCCTGACGCAGACGGAAAAGATTCCGCACAACTTCGGTTTGGAATATATCGTCTTTGAAGTCCTGTCCGCATTTGGCACCGTGGGCTTGAGCTTAGGCTTGACGCCGCATCTGACTGTGATCGGTAAGATTGTGATCATGCTGCTGATGTTCATCGGCCGGGTCGGAATCTTTACCACGCTCTACACGCTGTCACGGCGCCAGGTCAAGAAGAACCTGATTCGCTATCCGGAAGAAAATATCTTAATTGGTTAAGGGGTCTGAACAATGAAGAAGAGTTTTGCAGTACTGGGTCTCGGGCGGTTCGGCCAGAGTGTGGTGGAAACGCTCGCGGAGACCCATCAAGACGTGCTCGCCGTCGACGTGCAGGAGGCGCCCGTCAATGAGATGACGGAGATCGCCACTCAGACGTTGGTCGCCGATACGCGGGATGAAGAGGTCTTGCGCGAATTAAACATCGACACCTTCGACTACGTGATTGTCGGGATTGGCAATAACATGGAGGCCAGCATCCTGACTACTATGTTGGCCAAGGAACTGGGCGCCGAAAAGGTGATTGCCAAGGCCGAAACCAGCGACCACGGTCGCGTGCTCAAGCGCGTGGGGGCCGATCAGGTGATCTTCCCCGAACGTGACATGGGGCACAGCATCGTCCGCAAGCTACTCTCCAATCATATTTTGAATTTTATTGACTTGAGTGATAAATACACGCTGGCCGAGGTGGTCATCACCGACCCAACCTTCGTCAATCAGAATCTGATCGACCTGAATCTGCGTAAACGCTTTGACCTAACGATCATCGCCATTCAGCACGGTCAGAAGATCAATATTTCCCCGCAGCCGACCGACATGGTCCAGCTCCACGATGTGTTGACGGTAGTGGGGCCGATCGAGCACGTTGAGGCACTGGACGAGGCGTTGAAGAAGTAGCGTTGGCCGCCGCCTAATGGGTCACAGACATGGCGGTAGGGGCCGCCTTACCGTTCGCCAAATTTGGCCTGGATCGCTGTGGGCAGGATCGGGAAAAGCCAAAGCCCGGTCTTTTCCCTCGCTTTGAGCCGATAACCCGCGTCTCAAAGACGCCACTTTTCAAGCAGGGCACTTGAAAAGTCCCACGGCTGAGACCAAATTTGACTCACTCACGGCTAACATAGTGGGTGGCCAATGAACGTTGGCCTCAACCACACGTCCCAGGCTCTCTGGTAGCTACAGGCAGAGACAGCGAACTTGCTAGGGCCAACCCCCATAGTGAGGCGCACCTCCGATCAGCGCCAGTAACCACACCACTCATACAAAAGCTAAAAAGTGAGCACCCATCGAACAGATAGGTGCTCTATTTGTCGTTGTGCTGAACCTCTCAGCGGGTGGATACGATTCCCATTGAATTTCACCAAATGGCTTGGTATGGTTAGACCACTAGAAGTTAACTGACAAAAGGGGACGAGGAACTCGTGAAAGTTAAACGGATGGTCAATTGGTTACGGGTGCAAAGTGCGGGACAGATGGGGATGTACGGTGCCGAGGAGCTGACGCAGTGGAAGGCGATGGCCCTGTTGTATTACGTTCAGGGCACGTATCTCGCGATGTACGGGGTACCGGCTTTTGAGGATGAGATCTTGATTGAGAAGAATGGACCGGTGATTGCGGCGGTGCGGCAAAAGTATCACGATCGCATTCGGATTGTCGGCAAGTTGGGCAAGAAGGCGTGGGCCGATGATCGGTTGATTGAGGATCGTCACCCCCAGCACCTCGACGTCCTACACGCGGTGTGGCAAGCCTTTGGCGATCTGTCGACGATCGAGTTGCGCCAACAGATGCTACAGGAGGCGCCGTGTCAGGAAACCAAGGTCGGCCAAGCCATTGACTTAGACCGTTTGACGGCGTACTTCCAGACGGAGGTGGTGGCCTTTCCGGAGACCACCGCAGCCGATCCCGTAGTGGATGCCGTTCACGCGGACCCCGTCTCATAGGGCGAATAGCCGCCTTGGCGGGACAGTTACCCGTCATTTGTTCACGAGTTGTTTAGGTCACTGACCACTCATAGGGTGCGCACGATTAGGGTTGTGTCTCGCTGATTGGCTTGTTATGATGGTGCTAGATAGAGAGAAGACGGTGTTGACCAGAAGGCTTTCCAAGGAGGGTCCGTTGTGAACAACGATATCGATCAAATAGTTAACTGGTTCCGGGTCAAGAGTAGCCAGCAAATGCAGGACATGGATGCGGATGAATTGAGTCGCGGCAAGGTGTCGCAATTGTTGTATTACGTCCAGGGCATTTGCGTCGTGGTCTACGGGATCCGAGCCTTTTCTGATGAGCTGGTGGCGGGTGAGCACGGGGTGATGATCCCGGCGGTCGAGGCGCGCTATGCGGGTCAGACCAGTATCGTCGGCCGGCTCACCGCTGAGGATCAAGCGGATCACGATTACCTGGCCGGCATTCAACAGTTTCAGGCAATTCTTGAGTGCGTCTGGCAGACCTTCGGGGACTTATCGGCCGTGGAGTTGATGGAACGGGTCCAGTGCGATCAACCGTGGGCGGAAACGCTGCCGGGGAACGTCATCGAAATGGCGGCCATGGAAGACTACTTTAAGGACAAAGTCATTGCTCGAATTAAGATGGATTAGAGAATCTACTATAGAAGACAAACTAAAAAAGCGCCATTCGTCAGTACCGAGGAATTCTCCTCCGACTAACGAATGGCGCTTTCAGATTTTAAAAGTTAGAGTAAGTGGATGTTGGCGGCTTCGCATTGGTCGATCATGGCTTTAGGCCAGATGGACGTTTGGACTTCGCCGACGTGGGCCTTGCCCAACAGTAACATGCAGAGCCGGGATTGACCGATCCCGCCACCAATGGTGTAGGGGAGTTCTTCGTTCATAATCATTTGGTGGTATGGCAGCTTCAGCCGGTCTTCGGCATGGGCAATCTTCAGTTGTTTCTTCATGGAAGCGGCATCGACCCGCACACCCATGCTGGAGATTTCGATGGCCTGTTGTAACGGTTCGTACCAGAACATGATGTCACCGTTTAATTCCCAGTCGTCGTAGTCGGGAGCCCGGCCATCGTGGCGCTTGCCACTCTTTAAGGCGCCACCAATCTTCATGAGGAAGACGCAGCCGAGTTTCTTACTGATGGCGTTCTCGCGTTCACGGGGCGTCATCTCAGGGTACATGTCTTCCAGTTCCTGCGTGGTGATGAAGTGAATCTCATCGGGCAAGTGGTGGACGGCTTGGGGGAACTTGTACCAGACCTCATGTTCCATGTGCTTGATGACCTTGAAGATGGTCCGGACGGTGGCCTTCAACGTTTCTTCGGTCCGTTCGTCCTTAGCGATGACCTTTTCCCAGTCCCATTGGTCGACGTAGGCGGAGTGGAAGTTGTCCAGGTCCTCGTCCTTCCGAATGGCGTTCATGTTGGTGTAGAGGCCTTCGTGCATCTTAAAGCCGTTTTTCTTCAAGGCCACGCGCTTCCACTTGGCCAGGGAGTGGACGATTTCAATGGTCGAATCGCCCATGTCGGCCATGGTGAAGGAAACGGGCTTTTCTACGCCGTTCAAGTTATCGTTTAACCCGGTAGACTTCTCCACAAACATCGGGGCCGTCAGCCGAGAGAGGTTGAGCTGCTTACCGAATTCTGATTGGAAGGTTTCACGAATGAAACGGATGGCCTCCTGGGTGTCTTTCACGGATAATTTTGGATCGTATGATTTAGGAACAATTAAATGCATAAGATGATCTCCTTTGGGTTTAGGTTTGAGATAAAATAAAAAAAGTTTTTCCATCCCTTGTGTTATCAAGGGACGAAAAAACTTTCGCGGTACCACCCAAGTTGCCCACTCTAGAAATGGGCCAGCTCAATTAGAGTACAAACATACTCTACCGATGGTAACGTACCGGTTGACGGCTAACCCTACCGCGCTCACGCGTTTCAGGAAGCAACTAAGAAAGTGTTATTCCGACTAGTCAGGCACTGATTGGGTTTGCACTAGGTCCCAACTCACTGGCAGGCTGACTAACCGTACTCGTCTTTCCTCCGTTTTTTATCTTATGGGCTTAATCCTAGCACCTTTTTCAAATTTGTAAATAAGAAAATTAGAATTTCACGAGAATTTAGTCGTGCGACCGGGGAGAAACCCGCGGTAAATCTGGCGTCGGACCCGGTCAAAAATTTTAAGCCAGGATAAACGGACGTGTCACCGATGGCTGGTGGGTTCTGTGAATCTCGTGATTTGCCAAAGTGGTGGTCCGAGTCAGCGAAAAATAGCGTGAAATCCCGACAGAATGCGGTTTCACCGGTAATTTCACCTTGACATTCTACCTAACAAAAATTAGACTATAATAATTAGTCTTATCAAATTCTCATTATATGGGCGGAAGGAGGAGTCGCAATGGCCAAACAGCCACTACAACTATTCATCAAGAAGCAGGTGCAGACCGACTTGTACAAGAAAACGGGGTTGGAGAAGACCTTAACCGCGTTCAGTCTGACCACCATGGGAATTGGGGCGATCGTCGGCTCCGGGATCTTTATCACGCCCGGGCTGATTGCCGCCAACTATACCGGGCCGAGCGTCATGCTCTCCTACGTCATTGCGGTGATTGTTTGCGCCATGGCGGCCCTGTGTTATTCAGAGTTTTCGTCGACGATTCCGCTGGCGGGGAGTGCCTATACCTATGTCTACGCCGTATTCGGCGAATTCGTGGCCTGGATTTTGGGCTGGGCGTTAATCTCCGAGTACCTCTTTGCCGTGTCGTCCGTGGCCGTGAGCTGGTCGTCTTACTTCCAGAACCTCATGGGCGGCTTCGGGATTAAATTACCGGCGTTCTTCCAGGCCGCGGCCGGAACCGCTGGCGTCAAGGGTGGGGGCATTGATATCGTCGCCCTCCTGATTACGATGCTGGTGGCGGCGCTGCTGTCCAAGGGCATTCGGGAGTCGGCCCGCATTAATAACATTATGGTCATTGTTAAAATTTTAGTGATTCTTCTATTCATCGCCATTGCCATCTTTTACGTGAAGCCGGCCAACTACCGCCCGTTCCTACCATTTGGGACCCACGGCGTCTTCAAGGGGGCCGCGGTGGCCTTCTACGCCTACATCGGGTTCGATGCCGTGTCGACGGCCAGTGAAGAGGTCAAGAATCCCAAGCGCAACATGCCAATCGGGATTATCTCGTCGCTGTTGGTGGCGGCCGTGCTTTACATTGGCCTATCCGCCGTGTTGGTCGGGGTCGTCCACTATACCAAATTAGGCGTGGCCGATCCTGTGGCCTTTGCCCTTAACCTGATTCATCAGGACTGGGCGGCCGGCGTGATCTCCTTTGGGGCAATCGTGGGGATGACCACAGTGCTAATCGTCATGTCCTACGGGGGCACACGGTTGTTGTTCGCCATTAGCCGGGACGGCCTGTTGCCGGCGTCGCTCAAGAAGCTCCATCCCAAGACCCACGTGCCGGTGGCCAATACCTGGATCTTCGGCATCGTGGCCAGCGTCTTCGCGGCCTTTATTCCAATCGATAAGATCGCCGAGCTGGTCAACATCGGGACGCTGTCGGCATTTGCCATGGTGTCTTTAGGCATCGTCTTCCTACGTCACGATGAGCGCTTCAAGGATATGGACACGTCCTTCAAGGTGCCGTGGTATCCGGTCCTGCCGATTGCATCCTTCCTGGCCTGCGTCTACCTGATGACGCAGCTCCAGCCATTTACCTGGGAAGCCTTTGGCATCTGGGTGGTGCTGGGCCTGATCGTTTACGTCAGCTACGGCTACCATCACAGTCGGGTGCGGCGCGAGACGGCTTAGGGTGAACTTAAAATGTAAAGCCAAACATCGAAGCGTTGCTGCAGAGACGGCAACGTTTTGTTTTTTATTAAGAATGTAATGGACTCAGGAAGTGTTAAGAAAAGGTCCCTATAATGGACGAGTCAGTTAAGCAGAGAAAAAATGAACACCATCCGGTAAGTTCACGGGTGGCTGGAAGGGTGGTCAAGACAAACCATGATGGAACCACGACACAAAGCAAGGAAGAAACGGCATCCGATTCGCAATATCTTTATCGTGCTGATTCTCGCGTTGTTAGCGGGGGGAACGGCGTACGGGATGCATAAGTATCAGAGTATCAAGGACACGGTCAAAACCTCTTACAAGGCGTCTGGCGCGAAGAAGTTACGTAACGTCAACACACAGCTTTCAGGGAAGAAGCCGATCTCAATCCTATTGATGGGAACCGATACCGGGGCGTTGGGCCGGACGTTCTCCGGGCGCACGGATAGCATGATGGTGGTGACCATCAATCCCAAGACCAATAAGACCACGATTACCAGTATTCCCCGCGATACAGCGGTGACGATTCCCGGCTACGAGGATTACGGCGTCTCCAAGATCAATGCGGCCTACGCTTATGGCAAATCGAAGACGGCGATTACGACCGTGCAGAGCATGCTAAATGTGCCGATTGACTTCTACGCCATCATCAACATGGGCGGCATGGAGAAGATCATTAACGAGGTTGGCGGCGTCACCGTGACACCGACCCTGAGCTTTAGCTACGGCGGTTATACGTTCAAGAAGGGCGTCAAGACCCACATGAACGGGAAGAAGGCCCTGGCCTACGCCCGAATGCGGGACGATGATCCCAAGGGCGACTACGGCCGGCAAACGCGGCAACGCAAGGTTATCATGGCCCTATTGGCGAAGTCGGGATCGGTAAGTACGCTACTCAATGAATCATTTATCAGTTCATTGACCAAGCAGACGCAGACCGATTTAACCTTCAATGATTTGACGGCGCTGGCTACGAATTACCTAGCGGCCACTAAGCACATCAAGACCACCCACCTGCAGGGGACCAGCGAAACCATCAACAGTCAGAGTATGGAGGTCGCGTCGAAATCCGAACTACAGCGGGTCACAAATTATATCCGGAACGGGTTGGGACTGGCGTATAAGAAGACCGGTTCCATTGCTGATATGAGTGCGACGGGTTCCACAACGACCAGCGCCACGGCGACTGATAACGCTAACACCACCGGTAATACGGGACAAGATACCGGCGGTCCAAACGGAAACTATTAACGTGAATTAAAGGTTTAGACCAGGCACTATCTGCAAGAATTCATTGCGGTAGTGCCTTTTTGTTACTGTAGAAAAACAACGAACGAATTTCAAAAAAATTCTCAAAATGTAACAGAAAAAACGTAATGAGAATGTATTAATTGTGGGCAATGGACTAAGGTATAATATGAGAGTGAAATTTAGTAAAAAATCGCCAACATTAGTCAAAACTTAAAATTAACTTAAAAGATGTTCTTGAAGTTAACTACTAGTAGTGATATTATTTCTAACGGTCTATTCGTTTGGCGTGAAACATAGTAAGTCTAATAAACAAACTGCGACATTGGAGGAAAGTATGGAGTCAGAACAAACAGTAAGCTTGATGCAGATCATGGGAATTCTGCGGAAACACATCAAAATGATTGGAATCACAACGGTGGTGGTCTTCTTAGTCGCCGTCTTTGCCACTTTCTTCGTGATGACGCCCAAGTACGAGTCGACAACGGAAATTCTGGTTAACCGGAAGCTTTCGCAGGCGAATCAGGGGGCCCAACTCCAACAGGTACAGGCCGATGTCCAGATGATTAGTACATACAAAGACATTATTACCAGTCCTACGGTTCTCACGACCGTTAACAAAACGGTGAGCGGCTATCCGGGTTATCCGGGATCCATGGACGCCATTAGGAAAGCGCTGAAGATCAGTAATGAGACCAACTCGCAGGTCTTCTCCGTAACGGTCAAGGCGACGGATGCCAAGACGGCAGCGGCCATTGCCAATGAGACAGCGAAGGTCTTCAAACAAAAAGTTGTGAAGATGATGAGCGTGAATAACGTGTCTATCGTATCCCGCGCGATGCCAAGCTACCATGCCGTAAGTCCCAAGAAGACGTTGAATCTATTGATTGGAATCGTAGCTGGCCTGTTACTGGGCATTGTGTTGGCTTTTATCAGAGAAGTCACCGATCGAACTGTGACGACCGAAAGCTTCCTAACGGATGAACTCGGGCTAACCGGTCTGGGAATTATCAGTGAAATTGATCAAGCCGAAGTTAAGAAGCGAATCGGTCATTTCCATCATTCAGAGCCGGATGTATTGGTGACGGATGGTCGGGATGGCATCGAACCACGACAACGGCATAGAAGGGTGTAGGTGAATGCAGATGGCTTGGTTTAAGCGTAGAAAGAAAAAGTTAGACGATACGAGTCTGAAGTATGGTGTGGGGCTAGTTACCTATACCAATCCTACCGGACAGATTGCAGAGCAATTTAAGACGGTGCGGACGAACATACAGTTCTCCTCAGTTGGGCGGGATCTGAAGTCCATCCTATTCACGTCGTCGGAACCCTCCGAAGGAAAGTCTACGGTCAGTAACAACATGGCCGTCACGTGGGCCGATCAAGGCACTAAGGTGATTCTAGTGGACGCCGATCTTCGACGGCCCACGGTTCACAAGTCCTTTAGCGTTAGCAATCGCGCGGGCCTGACGAATTATCTGTCCGGCAATCTTCAATTGACGGACATTATCCAGCCGACGATTATTGACAACTTAGATGTCATCAGTAGTGGGCCAATTCCACCTAACCCGGCGGAATTGCTCGGCAGCGAGCGCATTAAGACGCTGATTAAGGAACTAGAGGGCCAATACGACTTGATCGTCTTCGATGCCCCACCGGTCAATACCGTGACGGACTCGCAGCTGCTGGCCGCTCAGGTGGATGGGACCATTCTGGTCGTTCCGCAAGGGATCGCCGATAAGAATGGGGTTCGCCGGGCTAAGCAGTTGTTGGAAACTGTTCACGCGAACATTCTGGGCGCCATCATGAACCGGGTGACGGCCCAGAAGTCTGAAGGCTACTACGGTGGGAGCTATTATGGCGGGAACTACGGTGGTTATTATGGAACGGAAGGTAAGTAATGGGATTAATTGATCTGCATTGTCACATTCTACCGGGCGTCGACGACGGGTCGAAGGACTTGGATATGTCGTTAGCCATGGCCCGAGTTGCAGTTCAACAAGGCATTTCCCATATTCTGGTGACGCCACACCACATGGATGGCATGTACCTGAACCATAAAGCGGATGTGCTAAAGAAGACGGCGGCGTTTCAGGGCGCGTTAGAGGCGGCTGATATTCCGCTAACGGTATTTCCCGGGCAGGAGGTTCATCTGACCGGTGATCTGCTGAAGGCAATTGAGGCAGACGATATCCTGTTTATGGACGAAGGTGGTCGGTATCTGTTGCTGGAATTACCGCATAGTGGGATTCCAGAATATACGGAAGACATGATCTTTGAATTGCAAGCCCGAGGGATTACCCCGGTGATTGCCCATCCGGAGCGAAATCATGGCTTCCAAAAGGACCCAGATCGTTTGTATGATTTTGTTGAAATGGGCTGTTTGACCCAGCTCACGGATAGCTCTTACCTCGGTGTGTTTGGGAAGAGTGTTGAGAGTTTAACGGCTAAGATTATTAACGCCAACTTGGGGTTTGCGTTTGCTTCCGATGCCCATAACTTTAAGGGTCGCCGTTTCTTGATGGATGCGGCGTTCAATAAACTGGTTGAGCAAGCTGGTGAGCAGCAAGCAAAGACATTTAACGATAATGCTAAAGCGATTATTAATGGGGATGATGTCACGATATCACGAATGGTCAGAATTTCAACAATCAAAAAGAAACGAAAGTTCTGGTTGTTTTAAAAAGGTATGTGTGATGAGTTACACATTAGTTTAAAAAGTTAATTATCGGCACTACGATATTTCGTTGGTGTCACTACATATTGAATCAAGGTTGTAAGTGCATTATTACAAGTTAACACTGTTCAAGTTTTCCGGGATTGGGTAATATTGTTAGGATGGAACTTGAATATTTATTTCGATACGAATTACACGGTTCGTAAAATCTATTAGTTTCAAAAAAAGATGTGCAAAGTAGGTGTGATTTTAAAATTGGAAAAAATTTTAGTAACAGGTGGGGCCGGATTTATTGGTTCTAATTTAGTAGATAAGCTTGTACAAAAAGATTGTGAAGTTTATGTTGTAGATGATTTGTCAATGGGAAAGCGTAGCAATTTACCTCGTTCTGAACATGTTCATTTTTTTCAAAGATCAATTATTGACTTTGACTTTATGGAAAAATTATTAGTGAGAGAGCAGTTTGAATATATATTTTTGATGGCAGCTGTTGCTAGCGTAGCTGATACAGTTGTTCATCCATATAGTACACATCGCGTTAATCAAGATGCGGATGTTTTTTTGCTAGAAGTAATCAGGAAAAATAATTTAAAACCGAAAAAAGTTTTATTCACGTCATCGGCTGCTGTTTATGGCGATGATCCACAACTTCCTAAAGGCGAGATGAGTCGTATTAATCCATTGTCACCATATGCGATTGATAAGTATGCTACAGAACGTTTCGTTATTAATTATGGAAAGCTGTATGGCATAAATACTGTTGCCACACGCTTTTTTAATGTATATGGACCGAAACAGAATCCTAAATCACCATATTCAGGAGTCCTATCGATCATTGCGGACTGTTTGTCATCGGGAAGCCCGTTCAATGTTTTTGGTGATGGAGAGCAAACGAGAGATTTTGTGTATATTGATGATGTTGTTGCAGCATTGATGCTACTTATTCGTTCTGAGAATACTAATGGATATGTCTATAACGTTGCTACTGGAATTAGTACAGATTTGAACGAAGTAATTAGTATTTTTGAAAAAGTGAGTGAAAAAAAGCTTACTGTTGTGCATAAAGATCCACGAAAAGGTGATATCAAATACTCAGTAGCAGATGTCACACGATTGAGTAATCTGGGATATGAGGCGATGGTACCTATCACTGTAGGATTACGTCGGTATTGGAATTTCTTATAGGAGTTGAACTGGCATGGAACATAGAACAGAAGCGTTTAGTTTTGGTAGTATAAGAGCAATTAAAAGTGATTACATTCCGGTTAAAAGGTTACTAGATATAATAGCTGCAATTATTTTATTTATTGTGACTTTACCGATAGTTTTTGTCGCAATGGTTGCAATTAGAATTGAGACACCTGGTAGTGTGTTTTACACGCAAGATAGAGTAGGTCTTGGCGGTAAAATTATTCGAATTAGGAAGTTAAGATCCATGTACCAGAATGCAGAAAAAAAGTCGGGAGCAAAATGGGCTGATAAAGAAGACTCCCGGGTTACTAAGGTTGGTCGTTTCATAAGGAAGGTTAGAATTGACGAATTGCCTCAGTTAGTATCAGTAATTAAGGGAGATATGAGTCTAATTGGTCCTCGTCCAGAAAGACCAGAGTTTACTGAAGAATTTGCACACGAGTATCCTGGGTTTGAGCAACGTTTGCGAATAAAGCCTGGTCTGAGCGGTTATGCCCAGGTAAATGGTGGATATGATATTAATCCAGGCCAAAAGGCTAAATTGGATAGATATTATATTGATCACTTTGGCTTTTCTATGGATTTTTATGTATTTTGGGCGACTATAAAAGTTGTGTTTACAGGTGACGGTGCGAGATAGGAAGAAGAATAATAAGTGGTAGTAATTGAGAATTTAGAGCGGGCAACACCAAGCCAAATGAAGGCTCTACAAAATAAAGAGCTTGAAATATTAAAATACTTAAAAAAGATTTGTGTTGCAAATAATCTAAAGTTTTTTCTTGGTGGAGGAAGTAGTATTGGGGCGATACGACATGGCGGTTTTATTCCCTGGGATGACGACGTTGATGTGTTTATGCCCCGAGAAGATTATGAAAAATTGTATGCTAACTGGCGGGACTATTCTGAAAGCACAAAATATAGTCTATGTCGATCAGACAGTGAGCATAACTATAGACATGCAGCAATGACAATTAATGATGATCAAACCACTTTTATTAATTTTCGGACCAAAGAAGAAGATGTCAATCAGGGGATCGCGGTTGATATCATTCCAATGGACCATCTGGCAGATGGTTTTGTTGCGCGAACATGCCAACGTTTGAATGCAATTGTTTTTTCGATTTTTATCAATCAAAGATTGCCAGAGAATCAGGGGAAACTTCTTCACTTTTTGACGTGGCTTCCATTAGCACTAATCAGAAGTAATAAGCTAAGGTATAAAATTTGGCGTGGATGCGAAAAGAGAATGGTAAGATACTCTAAAATAGGAACACCGAAAATGGTAGAACTAGTGACCGGTCTTTCTGCAATTTATCGACCACTTGAATCTTCGTGGTTTGAGACAACCATTGATAAGAAATTTGAAGATACAAAAATGCCTGTTCCAGTTGGTTACGATAATTATTTAAAATTGATATTTGGAAACTATATGGAACTTCCTGATCCTAAAAAAAGAAAAGCAAAACATCACACAGCACTTATTGATACGAATAACTCATACATGATTTACAAGGGTAAATACTACTTAGATAAAAAGAAATAGGTGATAGTAAATGAATTATGCCATCGTTTTTGCTGGTGGGGTGGGTAGAAGAATGAATAATGGCGCACTTCCCAAGCAATTTTTAGAGCTAAATAACAAACCGATCATTATATATACATTGGAACAATTCGAGATGAACAATAATGTAGATGGAATTATTGTTGTTTGTGTCAGTGGTTGGAAAGAATATTTGCGAAAAAAAATTGATTTATTTGGTTTGAAAAAAGTCAAAAAGATTTTAACAGGTGGTTCTTCGGCGCTGGAATCACAATTTGTCGGTGTAAGATATATCAAAGAGAATCTAGTTGTGAATGGTAAGGATACGTATGTTTTGTTGCATGATGGGGTTAGGCCATTAGTGGATCAAGAGACTATCAACAGTAATATTAAAGACGTTAAAATTTATGGATCTGCTATTACTGTTGTGCCGGCTATTGAAACAATTGCAATTAGTTCTACAAATAGTAAAATTTCTAAGCTGTTGAATAGAGACGATTGTCTTATGGCACGTGCGCCTCAAAGTTACAGGCTGGACAAACTTTGGCGTACATATTTAGAGGCAAAAAATGATGAGAATCTTAGTTTTATAGATTCAGCAACAATGATGCAAACGTATGGTTGTGAATTGCATACTGTTTTAGGTAAAACAAACAATATAAAGGTGACGACACCAGTTGACTTTTATATTTTTAAGGCAATTATGGATGCCAGGATGAATGAACAAGTATTTGGAGGATAGAGAGAATGCAAACAATGTTAGCAAAAGATATTGACTATATTATTTGTCATGATCTTCATTTAATTGAAAAATTCAGAGGTAAGTGCATTCTAATTACTGGAGCTACAGGATTGGTGGGGCACGTCTTAGTTCGGACATTTATAGAGGCTAATAGTAAACTAAAGTTAGATGTTTCTATTATTGCATTGGTGAGAAATAAAAATAAAGTAGACGAACTTTATGGCGATTTAAGTGAAAATTCGAAAGTACGTTTTATTTTTCAAGATGTTAGAGAACCTTTTAAAGACAAGATAGAAAAGGTGGATTTTATCTATCATGCGGCTGCAGTGACAGATTCATTGGGGTTGATTGAGCATCCAATTGAGGCCTTTGAAACACAATTGATAGGTTTTCGAAATGTTTTGGAACTCGCGGAACTTCAGAAAGCAAAAGTGGTATATTTATCTTCGATGGAAATTTATGGTCAGCCGTTTGTTGAAGGCCTATCGCATGAAAAAGATTTGGGGTATGTTGACCCATTAGTGATCAGAAATGGTTATCCAGAGGCTAAAAGAGCATGTGAATTTTTGGGAAACGCGTATTCAAGTGAACGTGGGATTTCAGTTGTTAGTGCGAGGTTAGCTCAGACCTTTGGACCAGGTGTTTCAGTAAAGGACAGTCGAGTATTTGCTCAGTTTATAAGAAGCTCTTTAAGTGGTAGCCCGTTGGTCTTACATACAGATGGTAGTTCACAAGGAAATTATTGCTATCTGAGAGATACTATTGAAGCATTGCTGTTGGTTATGATGGAGGGGGTAACTGGCAATGCTTATAATGTTGTGAACGAAGAGACTAATGTTTCTATAAAGCAGTTAGCAATGTTAATTGCTAATGAGTATGGAAATGGCAAGGTGGAAATTGATATTCCTAAAAATTCAATGGGATATGCTCCTAAAGTGAATTTACATTTGAGCTCAGATAAGTTGCGAAAGCTTGGATGGAAGCCAACACTTGGGTTAAAAGAAATGATTGCAAGAACAATAGAGAGTTTTAAGGAAGTTGAAGCATAGAGAGGAAGACATATGGTAACAGTTGTGGTAATGATGTCATCTTATAATGGTGAATTCTATATTTCACAGCAGATGAGGAGTATTTTAGACCAGAAGGGTGTTAATGTTGAAATTTTAATTCGTGATGATGGATCTCATGATAAGACTCTAGCTGTGTTAGATAAATTTAGTAGGTTGGATAATGTAACGGTCATATCAGGCCATAATATTGGTTGGAGAAAGAGCTTTATGACACTTTTGGAAAAAGTAAGATTTAGCTCCGAAGTGTACTATGCATTTTCAGATCAAGATGATATTTGGAAGGCAGACAAGTTAATGACAGCGGTTGGGATGTTGAAAAAAAATATTCCAATGGTTTACCACTCAAATGTAACAACAATGACGGATAATGAAACAGTTATCGGAAATAGGTTTTCACAAGATTTCGAACCATCTTTAAAAATGCCGGAATGTTTTCTTAATGGGTATGGAGTGGGCGCCACGATGGTTTTCAATAGTCAAATGTTGAGCTTATTAAGGAAACACAGAGTCACACAGGAAACTAACCATGACGCATATGTTATGGCACTTGGAAACTTAATGGGTGGGGTGGTGTATGATAAAAGATCACATATCCTTTATAGAAGACATGCGGGTACGGCTACGGGGTTTGGAAAAAGTGAAAGTGTAAATGCTCCAACACTTTGGGTGAGATATAAACGGTACAAAAAGAATCCTAAAAATGTATTCTCGCATAGAGCTGAACAAATCTTGGATGGGTATAGTGATGAGTTAAGTGATAGGGATAAGAAATTGTTACATCTAATTGCAGGGTATAAGTCTAATTTTCTATATAGGCTTGAGTTGTTTTTTAGTCCAAAATTTAAAGCAACAGGCTTTAGAAAAACATTGCAGATAAAATACAGAGTAGGAGCTGGAACCCTGTAATTAAAAAAATAGGTTATCTGGCGTATGATTCGAGTTCTACAGTATTCTTCAGATGTTTTGAGTTGAAGCTCGTTACTTGACTTATAAATGGCATTGCGCGTTATGAACACACTTTGGTTGGCATTTTGTGAGCAGGGGGGAAAGTATGTTATTTATCTTTTCTGAATTATTTCAATTGCTGTATCAATTAGTTGAAAAGCGATCAAAATTAGTTGGACTGTTTGGTATATTGATATTGGGTTATTTAGCAGGCTCAGCAGACCCTGCTACTACATCTGATTATGACACGTATCAAATGGTCTATTCTAATTCTAATAACGGATTGTATTTTGAGCGTGGATACAGTTATTTGAGTTCCTTTTTTTTTAATAGAGGATGGAGTTATTTAGACTTTAGGGTTCTCTTCTGTATACTTGCATCAATTATATTATATATTGGCGTCGTACGATTTACGTCAAATGTAGCTATCTTCGTTTTCTTGTATGGAATAACTGCTTTTTTTATTGATGCTACGCAGGTTAGAAACTTTATGATGGTATCATTAGTGATTTTGGGATCATCTTTTTTAATTAGACTAAATCTTAAAAATTGTATGATTTCTGTTTTCTTTATTTTATTAGCGGCAGAATTTCAATCGATTGGTTACGTTTTTTTATTGATAGTCTTACTAAGAGTTCTTTCTAAGACCTTATCCCCAAAAGCATATAAGTATAGTTTGGTGGCTGTCTTTGCGTTGACCGCATTTATAATGTTAATGGTTCTTATAATGGGAACAGGTAAATTTATTAATATACTCACAAAAATGAGTATTTTGATTGGTAGTAGAGGGAATCTAGCTGATAAAATATCAGGACAATATACATACGGTACCACTATTAGGAAACTTTTTTTGATTTTATTTACCAGTTTTCTAGGCTTACTGACTACGTTTAGATTGCGTGGTGGATTATTATCTGATTCCTTCATGGACGAGAAGTTAAGCGTGTTATATACGGGTGCTACCATGACGTTCCTATGTGTGCCCTTACTTTTTCTGGCAGTGGATTATTCTAGAATTCAAAGGGCAGGATTTTTATTTGTAATATTATCTATTGCAATATTTTCAGAAAACAAGAGAATGTATAAAAATAAATGGATTTTAACGAGTTTAATAATACTAACGTGTTTGGTTAGTATGTTCACCTACAATTATATCTGGGGTGATGACTTTATTCGAACAATACCATATTTGATGAAAATTGTTAGGTAATTTGTTTTGTAATTCTTCAGTGCCAGCCTCCAGATATGGTGTAAAAGTATTCGTTTCATTCTGCAGATCGTAGTAAGGCGATTTATGGTTAATTATCGTACAGAAGGTTATATAGATTGGAAGCTTCGAACGATATCACTAAATAAAGTTGAGCTTGATTTGAATGGTAGTACGAAATTTTAAACCCAATATTTACAAGTAGGGTACAGACCAATGTGTCTGCGTTTTTGCCAGTAATAAGGGGTGTTTTGTTCCGTTCAATGTAATTAAATAAGCTGCTGGATTTCAGCTTCATCTATTGTGATAATTCATTGAAGAGATTAAAAACAAGGCTCTAGTAGACTAAGATTTAAAAGAGGGAGTAGCTTTTGAAGAAAATCGCAGTTATTATGTCAACCTACAATGGAGAAAAATTTATTGCAGAGCAAATAGAAAGTCTTCTTAATCAGGACCTTGATACTAGTAAATATGCATTAAGTATTTATTGTAGAGATGATGGTTCAAGCGATCAAACAAGAAAAATCTTAGATGATTATGCTAATAATTACGAGAATATCAAAGTACTTGAAGAGAAGAATGAAATGAATCTAGGGGTACAACTGTCTTTTTTGACTCTTTTAAAAAAGACAGTTGCGGATTATTACTTTTTCTGCGATCAAGACGATGTTTGGCATCCTAGTAAGATACGATGCTTTTTAGATGAGTTTAATCGCGCGGATGAAACAAAGCCATGTGGAGTCTATTCTGATTTGAATATTGTTGATTCAAATAATAAAGATACCGGGAATACAATGATGGGGTTAAATGGGTGGGGATATAATGAAGTTAGAGATTTGGCCTTCCTTACTTTCAAATCAAGAGTAACTGGAGCTGCATTTGCAATTAATAAGGATCTCCGTGATATGGCTATTAAAGTGAAAGACAAACAATTTAAAAAGATAAGGATGCATGACTCATTCTGTGCTCTTATTGCAGTTAGTTACGATAACTTACGCTTTTTACCTGATACAACTGTCAACTATCGTCAGCATGGAGACAATGTACTTGGAGCAAAAACAAAACGCCATCCTGTTACTGATATCAAATATAGAAGACGTGCAATGCAGCGATGTTTCACGGATCTCTCTATCATGAAATCGGTTATTGATATTAATGAAGTCACAAGGAAAAATCAAAAGATATTAACGTCTGCTCTTAGTTTTTGGAAAACCAATAATCCCGTCTCTAAGGCACTACTAATTGTGCGTGATTATAAATCTTTTTGGCGATTTGTGGAATTAAAAATATTGATTTTCTTGGTAGTATTTTACTAGATGGGGGTTGTAAAGGTTATGAAGATAAACTTTGTCTTACCTGAGAATGGTAATAAGCCTATTGGCGGATTTAAGGTAGTGTTCCAGTATGCAAATGAATTAGTTAAAAGAGGAAATTCTGTTTCGATAAGTTTTCTGAACAATTTATACCCGGAACGAGTGTCTAATCTGCGGGCTTGGATTTCGCGAGAAAGGAAGAGAATCACACATGGTCAAAGTACAAAACTCAATTGGTTTAAATTAGATTCAAGAGTGGAATTGCATTTTAATGTTATTTTTGAATCAGACTTTCCGAAAGCGGATGTGATTGTGGCAACGGCGGTGCAAACGGCCCCAGTCGTTGCTAATTTGGATGCGAGTTATGGAAACAAGTTTTATTTTATTCAAAATTATGAAACATGGGCATATGATGACGTAAATCGTGTGAATAATACGTTTAAACTACCACTAACTAAAATTGTAATTTCAAAGTGGTTGGATGACGTGGTGAATACGTATACAGATGATAAGATATATTTTGTGCCTAACTTTTTAGATGAAAAGGTATTTTACGACAGTCAAGGTGTTGAGGCAAGGGAGAACATAGTTTCCATGCTTTTTCATAAATTACCGGAAAAGAATGTTGCATTTGGGTTGAAAGTCTTAAGCGCAGTTAAAAAGGAAATTCCTGATTTGCATGTAAAGTTATTTGGAGTATTTGATAAGCCAGATAACCTGCCGGATTATATCACCTATTATCAGATGCCAACTCAAGAAGCACTTAGAAATGATATTTATGGAAAATCAAAAGTATACTTATTGCCCTCACTATTGGAGGGGTGGTGCTTAACTGGGATGGAAGCGATGGCATCGGGAGCTGCTTTAGTTTCTAGCAGGATTGGAGGAGTGTTGGATTACGCAAAAGATAAGAGCAATGCACTTTTAGTTGATCCAAATAATTTAGATGATTTTAAGGACAGTATTGTTTCGTTATTAGAAAAAGATAGTTTGAGGGTCAAATTAGCTAATAAGGCTGAAGAAGACTTGCATAAGTTTAATATTAAGAATTCTTCTGATTTATTAGAAAAGGTGTTTAACGGAGAAGAGTAATATGCATAGAAAATTGTCTAGAACACATGCTGCGGTGCTAAATAGTAGCATAGCTAGTCTGGGTCAAATATTAACATTAGTTGCACAATTTATTGCCCGGACATTTTTCATACATGTGCTTGGGCAAAAATTTCTAGGACTAAATGGATTATTTGTGAATGTATTAAGCTTTCTTAACTTTGCTGAGTTGGGAATTGGTTCCGCAGTGACCTTCGCATTATATGAGCCACTTGCTAGTAATAATCATGGCCAAATTGCAGCTTTAATGGTACATTTCAAACGATGGTACAGGTACATTGCCTTGGTAGTTTTTTTGGGTGGATTATGCGTCATGCCATTTTTACCCCATCTAATACACGATCAATCGACCAATTTTGTGAATATCTATATCGCATTTGCGTTGTCATTATCTAGTACTGTTGCATCATATCTGGTTAGTTATAAAAGAACACTATTGATAGCTAATCAGCAAGGGTATTTAAATACTTTGAATACAGTTGGATATAGTTTGATTCAACAAATTCTTCAAATTGTGGGCCTATTATTATACTCAAGCTATTATTTGTATTTAATCATTCAATTGATCTTTATGATTATTTCAAATTTGCGAGTTTCAAGAGTCGTTGATAGGCTCTATCCATATCTTTTGGATTATCCGTCTGAAAGAATTGACAAGTCAACAATGAACTTTTTTAAGAAAAATGTGCTGGGTATGCTATCTGCAAAAGCTGGTGGCATTGTGGTTAATGGAACGGATAACATCTTGTTGTCTTATTTTGTAGGACTAACTTCGGTTGGGGTGTACTCAAACTACACATTGATAATAACGGGACTCACGAATGTTTTAAATCAGGCTGTTTCTGCAGTTGCTTCCTCAATTGGAAACTTAGCAGTAGTTGAAAAGAGTAAAACTCGAAAAGTTAAAGTATTTTATAAATATTATTTTTTAAGTGCATTATTGATTTTCTTTGCGGCAATTGGATTTACAGCGTTTTCGTCTACGTTTGTACGATATTGGGTAGGGGAAAGGTACGTTTACACACAATTGCCGTTACTGCTCATTGCTTTTAATTTTTATCTGCAAGGACTGCGGCAACCAATAATAACCTATACCAATGCGTATGGACTATATTGGTATGAACGATATAAACCGATTCTTGAATCAATTGTGAATTTATTTATTTCGGTTTTGTTATTGTGTACCACTAATTTGGAAGTGTCGGCAGTTCTTATCGGAACAATATCGAGTAACGTATTGGTTAATTTATGGTGGGAACCGCTAATTGTGTTTAGATGGGGACTTCGAGACAAACTATCAAGATTTATGCTCTTAAACATATTGTATGTCATCATTGGGTTAGTTACTCTTGTCGGTGTTTCCTATATCGTGAGTGTTATTAATTATGATAAGATTTTCCTGAGTATAGCTGTAACATTGGGATGTGAATTTGTTGGAATTGTACTGCTGATAGTTATAACCAACTTTTTCTGGCCAGGATTAATTAAGTTTAGTGAGTTCAAAAAAAAGTTATTAAAATAGGAGGAAGAATATATGAAAGGTATTATTTTAGCTGGAGGCTCAGGAACGAGGTTATATCCGATTACTCGTGCAATTTCAAAACAGCTAATTCCAATATATGATAAGCCAATGATTTACTATCCAATGTCAACCATAATGCTCGCTGGGATTCAAGATATACTTATTATATCAACTAAGGCTGATACACCTAGATTTAAAGGATTGTTTGGCGATGGTAGTAATCTTGGACTGAATATTTCATACAAAGTTCAAAGTGAACCTAATGGTTTAGCGGAAGCTTTCATCCTTGGTAAAGAGTTCATAGGTAACGATTCTGTTTGTCTGATTTTGGGAGACAATATTTATTATGGTGGTGGTTTATCAAAGCTCCTTCAGCAAGCTAGTCAGAAGGAGAGAGGGGCGACGGTTTTTGGCTATCACGTAAACGATCCGGAGCGCTTTGGCGTTGTTGATTTTGACGAGAATATGCATGCTAAATCAATTGTTGAAAAGCCTAAGCATCCAGCAAGTAATTATGCCGTTACTGGTATGTATTTTTACGACAATCAAGTTGTAGATATTGCTGAACATCTCCAGCCGTCTGCTAGGGGTGAGCTGGAGATCACGGATATTAATAAGGTTTATCTTGAGAGAGATGAGCTTGATGTGCAACTTATGGGGCGTGGTTTTGCTTGGTTGGATACGGGTACTCATGACTCACTTCAAGAAGCAAGTAGTTTCATTGCCACGGTTCAGAAACGTCAAAACTTGAAGATTGCTTGTCTGGAGGAAGTCGCTTACCGGATGGGTTATATTGATGCAGATAAGGTTTATGAGTTGGCCCAGCCACTGAAGAAAAATGATTACGGACAGTATTTGCTTAGACTAATTGGGAGGGAATAGTTATGGGAAAATTAAAAGTAACGACAACAAAATTGCAAGATGTAAAGATTATTGAACCAGCAGTTTTTGGTGATAAGCGAGGATTCTTTACAGAGACTTACTCTGATCGCGATTTAAAAAAGGCTGGAATTGACTTTGACTTTATTCAAGACAACCAGTCCTTGTCAGCTGATGCGGGTGTTCTACGTGGCCTTCACTTTCAACGTGGAAAGGCAGCTCAAACTAAGTTGATCCGGGTTGTCACTGGTGCAGTGTTAGATTTGATTGTCGACGTTCGTGCAGGTTCACCTACATACAAGCAATGGGAAGGCTACATTATTTCTGAAAGTAACCATCGTCAATTGCTAGTTCCTAAGGGATTTGCTCATGGGTTTGTGACTTTGACAGATAACGTTAACTTCCTGTACAAATGTGACAATTACTATGATGCTGAAGCCGACGGTGGCTTCTCGTTTAAGACGCCTGAATTGGGGATTCAATGGCCAATTGATTTTGACCAAGCGATTACATCCGAAAAAGATGCGAACCAACCAACATTTACTGAATTCGAAAAGAATAATCCGTTTGTTTACGGCGAAATCTAGGGAGGATTAGCATGAAGAACTTAATTGTTACCGGTGGTGCTGGTTTTATCGGGTCTAACTTCGTTCATTACGTTGTTGAGAATCATCCGGAAGTGCATGTTACGGTTTTGGATAAACTAACGTATGCCGGGAACCGAGCTAACCTAGCGGGTTTACCTGAAGACAGAGTTGAATTAGTCGTTGGTGATATTTGCGATACATCGTTGGTCGACAAATTAGTTCAGAAGGCGGATGCGGTTGTACACTACGCTGCTGAGAGCCATAACGATAATTCCCTAATTGATCCCTCGCCATTTATTCAAACGAATATCGTGGGAACTTATACGTTAATTCAGGCTTGTCGTAAGTATGATGTGCGATTCCACCATGTTTCAACTGATGAGGTCTATGGGGATTTGCCGCTTCGTGAGGACCTTCCTGGACATGGAGAGGGCGTTGGTGAGAAGTTTACGCCGGATAGCCCCTATCGGCCTAGTAGCCCTTATTCTTCATCTAAAGCCAGCTCAGATTTGTTAGTTCGAGCGTGGGTTCGTTCGTTTGGCCTTAAAGCGACAATTTCAAATTGTTCCAACAATTATGGTCCTTACCAACACATTGAGAAGTTCATTCCACGACAAATTACTAATATTTTAAGTGGTATTCGTCCCAAGCTGTATGGTTCAGGAAAGAATGTTCGTGACTGGATTCATACGAATGATCACTCACGAGCTGTCTGGACTATTTTGACGAAAGGCAAGATTGGCGAGACTTACCTGATTGGTGCAGATGGTGAAAAAGACAATAAGACTGTTCTTGAGCTGATCTTGAAGTTAATGGGTCAACCAAAAGATGCTTACGATCACGTCAAGGACCGGCCAGGCCATGACTTAAGATATGCGATTGATTCTACAAAGTTGCGGACTGAGTTAGGTTGGCAACCAGAATTCACTGATTTTGAAAAAGGACTCCAGCACACAATCGACTGGTACCGAGGTCATGAAGATTGGTGGAAGGCTGAAAAGGCTGAGGTCGAGGCTAAGTATGCTGAAAATGGCCAATAAAGAATGGCGAGGATATATTAGATGAAAATTTTAATAACGGGAGCTAATGGTCAATTAGGTACCGAATTACGACATTTGCTCGATTCAAAAGGAATCACTTATCTAGCCGCAGGTTCAGCGCAGTTAGATATTACGGACGTTGAAGCAGTGGATAGTTACTTCGAACGCGAAAAGCCAGAGCTAGTTTATGATTGTGCGGCTTATACGGCTGTTGATGCAGCCGAAGACGAACCTGGAAAGACTGTTAATAAGCTTGTGAATGTTAACGGTACCCGTAACCTAGCCAATGCTACAGAACGAGTAGGGGCAACCTTAGTTTATATTAGTACGGATTATGTTTTTGATGGGACCAATTCCGGTATGTACACAGAAGCTGATTTGGCGAACCCTAAAAACCAATATGGGTTAGCTAAATATCAGGGTGAACAAGCGGTTCAGCAAATTATGAGTAAGTACTATATTATTCGAACTTCATGGGTGTTCGGCGAGTATGGGAAAAACTTTGTCTACACGATGCTGAAACTAGCCGAGACACACGAAGAGTTATCGGTTGTAAATGATCAAGTAGGTCGTCCGACTTGGACTAAGACTTTGGCAGAGTTTATGAATTACGTCATTGAGAATCAGGTTGAATATGGACTTTATCAATTGTCGAATGATAATTCTTGCTCTTGGTTTGAATTTGCCAGTGAGATTTTAAAGGATCAATACGTTACGATTCATCCGGTAGATTCTTCTCAGTTTCCACAGAAAGCGTACCGGCCTAAACATTCTGTGATGAGTTTGGAAAAAGTAAAAGCAACTGACTTCCATGTGATTACTTGGCAGGAGGCTTTACAAAAGTTCTTAAAAAACCTGTAAATCCTTAATTACATCGGATATACATTCTTGATTGACAGATTGCTTATACTTTTAGGGGTAGGAAAGGACGGTTAACAAAGATGCAACGTAGAAGAAAGCGGCACACTTTACGTAATACAATAATTTTAATTATTTTGTTACTGCTAGTTGGTGGCGCAGCATATGGTATGTCTCGTTACCGTAACGTAAAAAATTCAGTAAACAGTTCCTTTAAGGCCTCAGGGCTGACTAAAGAACGAGATGTGAATAAACAATTGAATGACAAAAAACCAGTGTCAATTTTGTTGTTAGGTACAGATACTGGGGCCCTGGGTAGAAATTATCGAGGACGGACGGACAGCATGATGATTATTACCTTAAATCCATCAACTAATAAAACAACAATTACGAGCGTTCCCCGTGATACGGCCGTTAGTATCCCTAGTTACACCAAGGAAGCTCCGTCCAAGATTAATGCCGCTTATGCCTGGGGACAGTCGAAGACAACGATTAAGACCGTTCAACAAATGCTCAACGTTCCAATTGATTTTTATGCATTGGTGAATATGGGTGGAATGAAGAAAGTCATTGATAAGGTCGGTGGTGTCGATATTACGCCAACACTATCTTTCAAGTACTCAGGCTATACCTTTAAAAAAGGTCAAAAAACCCATATGGATGGTAAGAAAGCCTTGGCGTATTCTCGAATGAGATATGATGATCCTAAAGGTGACTACGGTCGTCAGACGCGTCAACGTTCGGTCTTAACCGCATTGGTTCATCAGAGCGGCTCAATTTCAACGCTGCTCAACCAAAGCTTCATTGATTCCATTTCAGCACAAACCCAGACTGATTTAACCTTTGATGATTTGACCAAGTTGGCTAAGAATTATCGTTCCGCAACGAAGACGACTAAGGAAACTCATCTTCAAGGGACTGGTAAGGAACTTAACGATCAGAGTATGGAAGTTATGAAGAAGTCTGAATTGCAACGGGTCACGAACTTCATTCGTAATGGTTTAGGACTGTCCTATAAGAAGACCGGGACTATCGCGACATTTACCGATACGAGTAAGTCAAGTAGCAGTTCTACTAGTCAGACAAACTCAACTTCTAGCAGTAGTGACAGCTACGGGTATGGCTATTAATCGTTATAAGATATTCTGCTTCGTTGACTACGGTTGATGATGTGGTGAGGGGCTTAGTTCGTTTAGAACTGAGCTTTTTTGATAGGAAGATGGAATGGACGCAAAGTGGTGTTGACGGATTTTCTCCATCAACACCATTTTGCTAAAGCAATAAATTTGATCTGCGATTACCCGCGGTGACTCGCCTGATGCAACTTAACCTTAAACACGTTAGACTTCAGAATCCAGCCCTTATGACCGGCATGATCCTTAACTTTGTAGTAGGTGTAGGTCTTACCCTTAATCTTGATACGTTCAACGTTAGTCAGTTTCCAAGTGGTTTTCTTGTGCTTCTTATTGGTATGACCCAGGGACTTTTGCAGATGGGCGTCCTTAAATAGCTGCTTGTTTGACTTCAGACGGTAGGTATACTTGGTACGCAACTTCTTACTTGAAGTAATCTTACCCTTAACCTTCTTTGCCTTATGCGGTTTATGTGCCGTGGCCGTATCCGACGCTTGTCCCGTTACTGGTGCTTGGACGGGGAGTGGCTTAAGTGGCGTCGGGTTAGGGGCAGGGGCTGGCACCGGCTTAGTTGGCTTGGTTGGTGTCGTGGCTCCTGGTGCCGGAGTAGACGGCTTAGCTGGGTCAGTCGTTGGCTTCGTTGGTGCTGTTGTTCCCGGTGCTGGAATAGATGGCTTAGCCGGGTCGGTAGTTGGTTTTGTTGGTGCCGTTGTTCCTGGTGTTGATGTTCCCGGCGTCGTTGGTTTCGTTGGTGCTGGAACAGGATCTGGTTTGACCTGATCGCCTTCTTGATAGGCGGTATTGGTGCCATCCGTTGAGACTAAGTACATGGAACGCAGCTTCTCTTGTTGGGGCCGTGAGAAGCCGATAACGTTGGTGATATAGCGGTTCATCGTCACGTAACGCGACTTGATTTCACGGAAGTATTCCTTGAGCCAGGATGCCTTAACCGTTCGGCCCGTTTGGTAGGACTGCATGAAGTCGTTGGTGATGGTCTTTTCATCCATTCCCAGAATCGACATGATCAGCACCGTGGCGATCCCGGTCCGGTCCTTACCCGATGAACAGTGGTAGAGGGTGGCGTAGTTGTTTTGTAGCAACATGTTCAAGAAGCGGCCGTAGCCCTGAACCGCCGATTGGCCGAATTCCAGTTGTTGAACGTAGAAGCCGCCGTCGCCGGCAAACTCTTCACTCAGCGCGCTGCCATCGGTGAAGGCCTTTTCGCCCAGAATTGAAATGCTCGTGTTGTCAACGCCAGCAATTTGCTGGTTAGGCAGACTGCTGATCTGTCCGTTCGTCCGGAAATCAACGATGGAGGTCACGTGGTGGTCGGCCGATAGAATCTTCTTATCGTTGTTGTTGATCTTGTTTAAGTTATCGGAACGCAGTAGGCGGTTGTGACGGATTTGCCATTGACCGTTAGCGGTCTTGTAACCGCCGATGTCCCGTGTGTTCTTGGTACCGGCTAACTTCACCAGGGTATCGTTAACGTCGCCGTACAGGGCAACTTGTTCGGCCATTTCGTCTTTGGTCAGGCGAGACTGGATGATGGGGTCTGCAGCGATTGGATCGGTCTGGCTATTGGATGACCGGTTTCCCGTGGTGCGTGTTTCGGTGGCCAGTGGTGCTTGGGTGTTAACGGCGGCACTAGCGCTTGAAACACCCACACTCATCAGTGAGAGAACGACTCCGGCGAGGCTTAGTGATTTGACAATAGTTGATCGATACATTTGTGATGACTCCTCCTAGTTAGGTCCGTAATTTTTAACACATCCACTAGATTACCAGGCGAATGTAGCGGGGGTGTAGATTTTCTGTATTAATTTTGTAAAGCTGCAAAAAGATGGTAATATGAGTATATTTTTGGTGGCGGTATCACGCACACTAGGGAAGTGATACAGAAGCGAGCAGTGTGATCACGCAAAATAGAATCTTGCCGATTAAAAAATGGATAACAGCTTAGATGAACTTTACTGAGATTGAATCGCTAGTTCCAGCATTGCCCGTACACCATGGTTTATCAGGAATGTCTGGCATTTTAAAAGTTACATTTAGTGCCGTCCAGTTAGGAGCGCGACTTTTATTAATTGCGTGGAACCAAACTTAAACATTTTGTTGATTCGTCATTCTTGCTACAAATTTGTAGCAATGATATGATAAGCGTAGACATAAGTGTGGAGGATAGCCATGGGTTCAGCTAGTGAAGCGACAATTCGACGATTCTTGCAAGACTTTAAAAAGGCCCTCAGTCATGGTGACTGGGAAATTGTTCAACGCAGAGTGGCATACGCTCAGGTAACCGAATTGACGCCCGAATCAATTAAAATTGTACTCATGAAATTGACGCCTGGTGACTACGTTAAGGGACCGGAACGAGATAGGGACAGACCCGGTGAATACTTGTGGGTTTTCTACAAAAATGGCGAAACTGAAAAGCGGTTATACATAAAATTAAAACTCATGAATGGACATGCCAAGGTCATTTCCTTTCATGAAACGATTTACGACTAATAGGGGGCGATAATAATGAGAACGGAAGTAAAGCCGATAGATGAGACCTACACTATCCGTGGAGAAAAGGTTGACGTTGTGACGAGTGCCCGATTTGACGTAGATAGTGGTGAACAAGTATTCGATGAAAAGCTTGATAATCAAGCAATCTTAAGTGCATTCGATAAATATCGGGGAAATCATGGCATCATTTCTCCTGAACGCATTAAAAGGGTGCGTCATTCGTTTGGTTTAAGTCAAAGAGACTTCGCTACCCTATTAGGGTGGAGCGCGACGACCATTGCCACTTATGAAACGGGTTCATTGCCTTCAGTAGCGAATAACAAGATACTGTTGGCTTTAGAGACAGATCCCGATGTGGCACAACCGTTGTATGATACCTCTAAGGAAGCAATGACTGAACGCGGTAAGGCAGCGTTTGAAGAAAACGTGGGCACTTCCGGAGTAGAACAATCGAAGAAATTAATTGAAAAAGGTATTAATGCACTGTTTACGGACATTAATTACTCTGAATTTTCGGGATATAGTGCTTTCGATTTGAAGAAGTTTTCCAATATGGTTTTATACTTTGTGATTAATGTGCCAGAACTGACGAAAACCAAACTCAATAAACTACTGTTTTACGC
Source organism: Lactobacillus sp. HBUAS51381 (assembly GCF_012641095.1). Lineage (GTDB taxonomy): Bacteria > Bacillota > Bacilli > Lactobacillales > Lactobacillaceae > Levilactobacillus. The sequence continues at coordinate 58,197 of NZ_JAAVSC010000006.1, read as the reverse complement.
GGACTTTACCCATTTTGCACGTAACACGGTTTCAATAAGCGGGGTTTCTTATGCGCGGCTCCCTCACGGCCCTGTTCCGGATCAATATAGTTTGTTGTATGGCGCCATGGAGAGCGCTGACCTTATCGTTGAGAAGGAAATTAGTGCGGGTCAATATGATTGGAGCTACTATGCGCCCAACGCAGACTTTAATGCGACATTGTTCTCAAAAGAAGAGTTAGCAGTTATGCGTGACACATTGGAACACTTTAAGGATATGACTGCCAAGTCAATCGCTGCTTTTTCTCACAAGGAAGAGGCTTGGATTGATAATGAGAATGCCGAGCTGATCTCGTATGACTACGCGAATTCACTCACTATTTTAAATGAAGGCTAGTAGCGCTCTCGTTCCTGCGAGGGCGTTTTTATATTCGCCGTTCCAAGATTTCAGAGGGCTATAAAAGTAAAAATGCACCAGCTTTTTTCAGCTAGTGCATCTTTTCTTGTTCACAAGTTAGCTAGTACCCCAACGCCACATCCGTCAAATTAACGGTCAAACTGCCATCGGCGAGCCAGCTCTTCAGGTTCTGCCCAAAGATATCCAGGATCGGCGCGGTGTTTTCCTTGGCAAATCCGGTTTGATGGGGCGTTACCAAGACGTTTGGGTAATCCCACAGGCGCGAATCCTTGGGGAGCGGTTCGGTCTCAAAGACATCCAAAGCGGCGTGCAGCACGTTTTGGTAGAGCAGGGCGTTCATCAAGGCCTGTTGGTCAACGGACTTGCCGCGACCGACGTTGACGAAGACGTTCAACCCATCTAATTGCTTGAAGAAGCCCTCATCGAAGTAGTGCACCGTCGTACTGGTGGCGGGCATCGCATTGATAACGATGTCGGCGTCCTTCAGGAGATCTTGGTCGTGGTCGAGACTCACGGTCTGGCCGAAGCCGTCAACTGGATGACCCGAGCGGTTGACCCCGGCCGGCTGGTTACCGAAGCCATTCAGCAATTTCGCAATGGCCTGGCCGATACTGCCGGTCCCGTAGATGACCACGTGCTGGTTGGCCAGCATATTCAGGTCGTCACGGGCGGGTTGTTGCCAGAAATGCCCGGCCTGATTCTTCACGGCTTCATTAAAGCCCCGCACGAAGTACAGCAGGTAACCTAACGTGGATTCCGCAATCGCTGGTGAGTAGACACCACTGGCGTTGGTCACCTGAACGTCATGGGCCTTAATCCAGTCCAGCGGCAGGTAGTCAATCCCGGCGCTGACGGTTTGAATCCATTTCACCTGATTATTGGGTGCCATCAGGGCTGCCGGACCAACCTCGCGATCCCACCCAAAGATGATGGTGATCGGTGCCTGGTTTTCCCAGTCCGTCGCGTCCACAATCTCGACGCCGGTCTGTTCCAGTTGGGCCCGTTGTTCTGGTGCTAAGGGTTGTAGAGCAAGTACGCGTTCTGTCATGATGAAAAACCTCCTCATACCAATTACTTAACTATATTTTATCACGACTTTACGCATTTTAGCCGTTAAATTTGAAAGCGCATGCATTAATTTTCGCCAACATAGCACACTCTTTTGAATGTGTTACGAAAGTCAACGAACAATTTTCACATAAATTTCGAATAATAGCCATCATCTTTGGGATATTGAGGCCCAGGCATTGAAAATTCACTTATCACTAGATATAATGAACACAAGACAGCAATTATTTATTTACACTAATAACGTTTGGGGAGGTTAGAAAAATGCTAAATCTTGGTCTGGATATCCTGGGCCTAGCGCGGTTTCAATTTGGAATGACCACTGTCTTTCACTTTTTCTTCGTTCCATTTTCGATCGGGTTAGCCTTTGTGGTGGCGGTCATGGAAACCATGTACGCCATCAAGGGTGATGAGGATTATAAGAAGATGGCGCAGTTCTGGGGCAAAATGTTCCTGTACAGCTTCGCCGTCGGTGTGGTTACCGGTATTATTCAAGAGTTCCAATTCGGAATGAACTGGTCCGAATATTCCCGTTTCATGGGCGATATCTTCGGGGCACCACTGGCCATTGAAGCCTTGGCCGCATTCTTCTTGGAATCGACGTTCATTGGCATGTGGATGTTCACTTGGGATCGTTTTAACAAGTGGGTGCACACACTCTTTATTTGGCTCGTTATGTTCGGGTCTTCACTATCCGCGCTGTGGATCTTGGCAGCGAATAGTTTCATGCAAAATCCTTTGGGGTACATCATCAACCAAAAGACCGGTCACGTGCAAATGGTCAGTTTCGGTAAGGTGATTGGGAACCCGCAGCTGTGGAATGAATTCCCCCACGTTATTTTCGGGGCATTTGTAACCGCTGCCTTTGTGATTGCCGGCTGTTCGGCTTGGCGGTTATTGAAGAAGGATCACGTGGGCTTCTACCGCAAGTCCTTGAACGTGGCGTTGGTTATCGGTTTAATCTTCTCACTGGGCTCTATTGCCAGTGGGGACCTGCAGACCCGGTACTTAATTAACAACCAGCCCATGAAGTTCGCCGCAATGGAAGGGCTCTACAAGAACTCGACCAACAAGGGTGAATGGGCGGCTGTTTCCGGTTTTGACACCAAGCAGCACAAGACCACCTGGTCCGTTGACGTACCGTACGTCTTGAACTTATTGAGTTATCACAAGACGACTGGGACGGTCAAAGGCATGAATCAAGTTAACAAAGACATGCACGCAAAGTATGACAAGAAGTTCGGTAGCGACATGAACTACTACGTCCCAACCAAGACGTTGTTCTGGAGCTTCCGGATCATGGCAGGTGCTGGGGCCCTGTTTGCCTTACTCGCGATTGTGGGCTTAATCTTTAACCGGAAACGCTCGCAACTGATTATGAAGCAACGTTGGTTCCTGTACATTTTGGGTCTGTGCCTGTGGTTACCATTCGTGGTCAACACGGCTGGCTGGTTCGTCACTGAATTCGGGCGCTATCCATGGATCGTCTACGGCCTGTTGACGATTGCCGATGCGGTATCGCCAAACGTTTCCGTGGCCTCGCTATTGACGACCAACATCGTCTACTTCGCGATGTTTGCCATCATGGGGCTGATCATGATTATCCTCTGCCACAGAACGCTGAAGGCGGGGCCAGATGTCGAGAACACCGATGGCTACGCAGCAGGTGATACGAAAGAGTTAGATCCTTACTCGAAGGGGGCGTTTAACCATGACTAGCCTACAATTCCTGTGGTTCATTCTGATTGGCGTGTTGTTTAGTGGCTTCTTCTTCCTAGAAGGGTTTGACTTCGGTGTTGGGATGTTGGTGAAGAGCTTCGCCAAGACCAGCGACGAACGTGACGTGGTCATTAAGACCATCGGCCCGCACTGGGATGGCAACGAAGTCTGGTTGATCACGGCCGGTGGGGCGATGTTCGCCTCCTTCCCAATGTGGTACGCGACCCTGTTCTCCGGCTTCTATCTGGTACTGTTCCTGATCTTAGCCGCCCTGATTTTCCGGGGAGTATCCTTCGAATTCCGGGCAAATATGAAGACGGATACCTGGCGGAACTTCTGGGAATGGGCGTCAACCATTGGGAGTTTCTGTGCGGCCTTTCTCTTCGGGATGCTCTTCACGGCCATGATTGCCGGGATGCCAATCGACAAGAACGGCGATATGACGGCGCACTTCGGTGATTACGTCAATCTCTTCTCCGTGGTCGGTGGGGTCGCCGTCACGGTACTCTGCCTGGTTCACGGGTTGAACTTCATGCGGTTGAAGACCACCGGGAGCCTGCGGGAACGGGCCTTGGCCTGGAACAAGATTCTCTATCCGGTACTATTTGCCGGTGAAGTGGTCTTTGCCATCCTGCTGTTCTTCTCCACCGATTTCTTCGACAAGAAGCCGATGACCACCACGGCCATTGTCGTCGCACTGGTCATCTTCACGGTGCTGGCCTACTGGGGTGTATTGGGGAACCACGAGTGGCTCTCCTTTATCGGCAGTGGGCTGTCGCTCATCAGCGTGGTCGTGCTGATCTTCAACGGGTTATTCCCGCGGGTCATGATTGCCAACAACCCGGCCAACTCGCTGTTGATTAAGAATTCATCGAACTCGCCATACACGCTCCATCTGATGACGATCCTCACGTTTACGATTCTACCGATCGTGTTGATCTACTTCATCTGGAGTTACTGGGTCTTCTACAAGCGCTTGGCGTCACCAAAGCAAAGCGCGTAATTGACTGAAAGAATTTATCATCGGGGATGTCGTCTGCGGGCGGCGTCCTTTTTCATTGGCCAAATGGGGGCGATTAGCCACGGCTGCGAGCACGAGAGTTCCCGCAATCTTAGGGATGTAAGCGCTCGAAAATTGGCGGTGAAAGCTGTATCATATCAGTAAGACTTACTTGTTAGAGGGGGCGTTATTGTGATTGATAAACGGGTGTTTAAGTTTCCGGGTGTGAAGCCCGCCGCGGCCATTATGGCGGTCTTGACGTTTATTCAAGCATTTATGATTATTTTTCAAGCGAAGTATCTCTCGGTGGCCATCGTGAACCTGTGGCAACTAAAGTCGGTGCGGACGATTGTGGTGCCCTTGGCCTTATTTGCGGTGGCCTTCCTGGCGCGCCATCTCTTGACGCTATCGAAGAACTGGCTGCTGTATCCATTCGTGGAGACCACTACGAAGACGCTGCGCAAACAGTTCATGGCCAAACTCTTTGACCTCGGTCCCAGTGTCGTGGCACAGAAGGGGACCGGGAACGTGGTCACCATGGGACTGGAGGGGATCGACAAGATTCAGACCTACCTGATGTTGATTATCGGGAAGGTGTTGGACCTGTCGTTGACGCCGTGGATCGTGTTGATTTACATAGCCTTGATTCAGTGGAAAGAAGCGCTGTTTCTCCTGGCGATCTATCCCTTAATTATCTTCTTTATGATTATTCTGGGTCTGGCCGCCCAAGCCAAGGCCGACCGGCAATATGCCGGCTACCAGCGGCTGTCCAATCACTTTGTGGATACCTTGCGGGGCCTGCCCACGCTGAAGCAGCTGGGGTTAAACAAGACGTATGCCAACAACGTTTACCAGGTGAGTGAGGATTACCGCAAGAAGACCATGTCGACGCTGACAATTGCGATGACCTCGACCTTCGCGTTGGATTTCTTCACCACCTTGTCGATCGCCATTATCGCCGTCTTCTTGGGTTTTGGTCTGATGAACAATACGATTCAGCTGTTGCCCGCGCTGATTATCTTGACGCTGGCACCAGATTATTTCGCACCGATTCGGAACTTTGCCAACGACTATCATGCGACGTTAAACGGCAAGAATGCCTTGACGGCGGTGCTCGACATCTTACAGCGGCAGACGCCAACCGATCGGGATCTGCTCGAAACGCGGGACCCGGTCTGGCGCGACGATGACGAGATTCGGCTGAACCACGTTAACGTCAGCTACGGCGACGCTAAGAAGCCGACGCTCAAGGACCTTAACTTTTCGGTCCGGGGCTTCCAGAAGGTGGGGATTATCGGGGCTTCCGGTTCCGGCAAATCCACGCTCATCAACACCCTAGGCGGCTTTTTGAGCCCGGATGCCGGTCAAATTAACGTTCGTGGGACCGCCGTGCCCCATCTGGATCAACGGGCCTGGCAACGCAGCTTCGTCTACATCCCGCAGGCACCGTACCTATTCCACGCGACGTTGCGGGATAACCTGGCCTTTTATTCACCCACGGCCAGCGATGCGGCGGTTGCGGCCGCCGCGGCCAAGGCCGGGTTGACCGACTGGATCGCCACGCTACCGGACGGCTTACAGACGCCGATCGGTGAGGGCGCCCGGGGTGTCAGTGGGGGTCAGGCCCAACGGATTGCGTTGGCCCGCGCCTTTCTGGACGATTCGCGACGGATTCTCCTGTTCGATGAACCCACGGCGCATTTGGACATTGAGACCGAAGTGGAATTGAAGCAGACGATGTTGCCGGTCTTTGACCACCATCTGGTCTTCTTTGCGACTCACCGGCTGCATTGGATGAATGAAATGGACTATATTCTGGTGATGGATCACGGCGAGATTGTCCAACAGGGGACGCCCGCCGAGCTCCAGCAACAGGGTGGCGCCTACGTACGGTTACGGTCTGAGATGGAAGGGGCGACGGTCAAATGAAGGGATTTTTTGCGACATTTAAACATGATCACTGGGTCATGCCCTACCTGCGTCGCTACAAGAAATTGCTGGCGCTGGTATTATTCCTGGGCTTCATGACCTTCTTCTGTGGCGGGGCGCTGATGTTCAACTCGGGCTACCTGATTAGTCGGGCGGCCACGCACCCCTACAATATTCTGATGATTTATGTACCGATTGTGTTAGCCCGGGCCTTCGGGATTGGGCGGCCGGCCTTTCGCTATGCGGAACGTCTGACCAGCCACAACTGGGTCTTACGGATTGTCTCCGACTTTCGGAAGCGGCTGTACGAGGCCGTGGAGAAACAGGCGGTGGCGATTCGCCAGACGCACCAGACGGGAGATGTGCTGAGCATCCTGGCCGAAGACATCGATCACATTGAAAACCTGTATCTGCGGACGGTCTTTCCGCTGGTCATTGGCTGGTTGCTTTACCTGTTCGTGGTCATCGGGATTGGCTACTTCAACTGGGCCTTCGGGCTGTTAATGCTGATTTTACTGGGCGTTATTGTGATTCTGATGCCATTATTGTCGGTGACGGTCAATGGTCGCCGGGAGTTCCAAGCGCGGCAGGTTCAGCGGACCTTTTACACGCAGCTGACCGATGCTGTGCTAGGCTTGGGGGATTGGTTAATCTCCGGTCGCCGACAGGACTTCTTGGCCCAACAGGACGCCCCAATCGACCAGATTGCCGCGTTACGTCGGTCGGACCATCATTTTCAATGGTGGCGGAACTTTGCCATTCAGTTTATCTTCGGTGCCGCCGTTATCCTGCTGGTCTGGTGGGCGGGCGTCATGTTCACCCACAACCAGGCCGAGGCCAACTGGGTCGCCGCGTTTGGACTGGCGCTCTTTCCGACCGTCGAGCCCTTCGCCGATATGAGCCAGGGGGTCAGCGAGTGGCCGGTCTACCAGAACTCGATTCAGCGGGTGAACGCGCTAGATGAAAACGAACCGAAACAGGTCGCCCAAACCACCATCGGGGCGTTGGACGAATTGAAATTGGACCACGTCAAGTTCACCTATCCGGGGGCCCAGCGTGAGGTGATCGATGACCTGTCCCTGACGCTACACCCAGGTGAAAAGTTGGCTTTACTGGGGCCCAGTGGTACCGGGAAGAGTACGCTATTGAAACTGATTCTTGGCGATGAGACGCCAACTAGCGGTCAGGTCACGCTAAACGGCGAACCCATCGCGCGGTTACAGGATCAGCGGGCCAGCCTCTTTGGCGTGCTGGATCAACAGCCGTATCTCTTCAACACGACCGTCATGAACAACGTCCGCCTCGGGAACCTCAACGCCACGGACGAAGCCGTCATGGCGGCGGTGAAGGCCGTCGAGCTGGACGACCTGATTACCCGACTTCCGGCCGGTTACCAAACGCAGGTTCAAGAGGCGGGAAGCCGCTTCTCCGGCGGCGAACGCCAACGGTTGTCGTTGGCCCGGATTCTTCTGCAGGACGCGCCCATTATCATTTTAGATGAGCCCACGGTCAGTCTAGACCCCATCACCGAGCAGCATCTGTTAGATACGGTCTTTGACGTTTTACACGACAAGACCATCATCTGGGTCACACATCATTTGGCCGGGATTAAGCACGTTGATCAGGTGCGGTTCATTGAGGACGGCCACTTCGATATGCAGGGAACACCGACCGAGCTGTACCGGGATAATCCGCGGTTTCAGTCGCTTTACAACTTGGATCGGGGCCGGTAGGGGGTTAGGCTTTCCTATTTTGAGGTAAGAACGAGCTCGTTATTATATTTGTACGTTTTTCTATAAAGCGTACGATTTTATGTACATTTTATGATATAATAAACTTGTACAAAGAAAGGTGGCATGTATCCATGGCAACTACGGCGACCAACATTACAGACGCTCGGAAAAACCTTAAAAGTTTAACCGATGATGTCGTTGATTATAATGAACACGTGATTATTACCAAGCCTAAAAATAGAAATGTTGTCTTAATGTCAGAATCGGAGTTTCGATCTTGGCAAGAGACCCTCTATATTTTAGGCTCTAATGAAAATCGTAAGGCGCTGGATAAGTCGATTGACCAAATGAACAGTGGACATCTTAAGACTCTATCAGTTGAGGATTGGCGGCACGCTGTAGATGAAAATTGATAAGATAGCATTTACCGATCAGGGTTGGGATGAGTATTGTTATTGGCAAGTACAGGATCGTAAAACGTTAAGGGTTATCAACAAATTAATTGATGATATTCAACGACATCCCTTCGAAGGTATTGGTAAACCGGAACCGTTAAAGTATCGAGGCGATCATGGCTGGTCAAGGCGCATTGATAAGGTAAATCGTCTAGTATATTACGTGACCAGCGATTCGATTATTGTCGTGCAATGTCGTTATCATTATGCAAAATGACGTTGAGGTGTCATTTCAGTTTTCGTAAGTTTGACGTTAATTCCACAAGTAGACGAATATACGTTCGCTTTAACCGGTTAAAAAAACCTCTGATTGGGTTGATCAGAGGTTTTTCTGTTGCCGTAAAACGTGGATCGAGTCCAGCGTTTGGCCCCGAGACGGGTACTCTCGGGGCAGGTGTTGTGTGTGCCGGTATCTGGTGGTGCAGGATGTGTGTTTATGTTGGTAGATTGCTTGATACTGGTATCGGATGGTTGGGTGTCACGCTTGTAGATTGGGTAATGGTACGCTTTCATCGAATGGTTGAAGTGATTCTATTTGATTAAGTGCTGGGCTCAACTGTCATGATACGTAACGGCCCCTTAAATGACAAGCGAAGGGGATCGCAATCGTATCTAGCCCTTAAGACGTTGAATCGATTAATTGTCCGAATGATTAATGGCTGGTCGGGATAGTGCGCAACGGGTCGTTCGAGTGTTTAACGGACGACCGTAAAAAGCCATCAACCGCGAAGTTGATGGCTAAAGGTGACTGTTCAAATGAGCCAAAGGGCATCAGTTGTGCCCCACCATCGTCTAATCGCTTGGTCATTTGGTGGCTAAAGACGATTGGCGAAGGTCGCACGCGACTTCTGAAAAGCCGTCCTGTATAGTGGGGAGTACCAGCTAGTGATCGCGGCGAAGCAACAGTTTCGTCAGCGTCGTCAGGTCGGTCTGGTTCTGACCCGCGGGGAGCTGTGCGATGGCGGCGAGCGCCTGATCCGTGAGCCGGGTGGCCAGTTCGCGGGCCTTGGCCACGCCGGCATGCTGGTCGACGAGGGCCTGGACCGCCGCAATGTCAGCCGTGGTCATCGCCTGTTTCTTCTTCAGGAGACGGTGAAAATCACGTGGCGCCTGCGGAATCGCAAGAATCAGGGGCAAAGAGTAGACACCGGAGCGCAGGTCTTCGAGAACCGGCTTGCGGGTCTTCCTGGGATCGCCGGCGTAGTCGAGAATGTCGTCCAGGATCTGGTAGGCACTCCCAATGGCGAGACCAATCTCTCGGGCCTTCGTGATCACTTCGGCCGGGGCGGCAGCTAAGCGTGCACCCTGATAACAGCTCAGCGCAAAGAGTTCCGCCGTCTTACCCGCAATTTCTCTGAGGTAGGCGTCAATGCTGATGTTCTCCTGGTAATTTAAGGCCATTTGACTCAGCTCGCCTTGTAAGATGCGATGCATGGCGTCAATGTGACTTTGAATCAAGTCACGTTCCGTTGTGGATTTGAGCACTTGGTTAAAGTACGCGGTGAACATAAAGTCGCCGGCGTAAATCGCGTTACGCTGGCCGTATTTCATCTGAATCGTCCGGACGCCGCGCCGCGTGGGCGATTCATCGATCACGTCGTCGTGAATCAACGTGCCGACGTGGAGAATCTCCAACGCGGCCGCGCCTGCGCGCAGTTGTTCCGGCGTTGCCTGATCGCCAAATGCGGCGAATAAATAAAAGTAACCGGGGCGCAGAAGCTTACCGCCGGCGTTTAAGAGCGCTAATATTTTACTGTGGATGGGTTGGTTATCTAACTGGACCGCGGCTAACAAGTAGTCTTGTAGCGCGACGAGTTGCGGTTCCACCTGGGGAAATTGCCGCCAAAGTTGTCGATCCATACTGCACCTCACTATGTATACGTTAAAATTTATCTTACCGACATGTGGAAACGTTGTCAAATAAAGGTTATCATCTATTTAGAATTCATTTTCGGGGGGATTAACGTGACACTGAATATCTTTTTGGAATTGGTGGAAATTAAGGCGAAAATCGCGTCGGTGTGGCCGTTTTTATTAGGGCTGATCTTTGTTCAAGCGAACTTTCATCAGCTGAACTGGGCGGTCACGGCGTGGTTCTTCGTGGCCATGCTACTCTTCAACATGGCCGTTGACATCAACGATAACTACCAGGACTACACCAAGGCCGGCAATCAAGCGGCAGAGTGGAAAAAGAAAACCAATATCATTGGTGTGCAGCACCTGAAAGTTCACCGAATCTTTGCGTTAATGGCGAGCTTCGCCGTGGTCGCCGGGATCATTGGCCTGTATTTGGTCTGGGTCACCGGTTGGCCGTTGTTGGTGATGGGCGTGCTGTGTTTTCTAGTCGGGTACCTCTACGCCGGGGGACCCCGACCGTTATCGGGCACACCGACTGGGGAGTTCTTCGCCGGCTTTACGATGGGCTACCTCATCATGCTGATTACCGTGTACCTCAACCTCTATCAGACGGGGCAGTTCACGGGAATGGTGATGTTGCGTGTGTTGTTGGCCTCGGGGATTGCCGTCACGGCGATTGCGGCCCTGTTGCTGGCCAATAACATCTGTGATGCGCAGGAGGACCTGGACTTAAACCGCAAGACGATTGTCTATTATTTGGGCAAATCACGTGCGCTGTGGTTATTTGCGGGATTTTATATTGTCGGGTATCTGTCCTTGATTGCCAGCGTCCTGCTGGGTGATTTGCCCAGTTGGTCGTTATTGTCCCTCATCAGTATCCCACTAATCTACCGAAATGTGGTCGCTTTTTTCCGGATTCAGGTAAAAAAACAGACTTTTATTTTAGCCGTGAGAAACCTGGCCATCTTAGCACTGACCACGGTACTGGCGGAATTGTTGGGATTGTGGATTGGTTAAGCCTTGGTAAATGTCGCCGCCGGGCGTTGTGTTTTTAAGGTTCAATCAGGTAGAATAAGAATAACGAGTCGTCACGGGGGTGAAGCCCACCCAGCCGCGACGCACAATCAATAAATGGAGGCCGCGTTGTCATGAAACTTTTAGAGGATCGCATTCGTCAAGACGGAACGGTGTTACCGGGAAACGTCTTGAAGGTCGATAACTTTTTGAATCACCAAGTTGATCCCCAACTGATGGACCAACTGGGCGCCGAATTTGCGCGGCGTTTTGCCGATGCAGGGATTACCAAGATTTTGACGGTGGAGTCTTCGGGGATTGCCCCGGCGGTCTTGACCGGGTTACACCTCAATGTTCCGGTGATATTTGCGCGGAAGCACAAGAGCCTGACGCTGACGGATCACCTGTACACGGCGAAGGTCTTCTCGTATACCAAGCAGGTCAACAACGATATTTCGATCGACCGACGCTTCTTAAGTCCCGACGATCGGGTACTCATCATCGACGACTTTTTGGCCAACGGACAGGCGGTTCAGGGTCTACTGGACATTGCCAAGACCGCTCAGATTGAGGTGGCCGGCGTCGGTGTCGTGATTGAGAAACGGTTCCAGAAGGGCCACAAGATGGTGGAAGATGCCGGCATTCAACTGGAAGCCTTGGCCAGCATCGCCGCCTTTGAGGATAACACGGTTATCTTTGCAAACGATTAACTAAACACGTTGCTTGTTTATTCACCACGCAAACTTTAAAATAGTGCATGAAGGTGACGGCTAAGCGTCGTGTCATTAAAATCTGAGTGAGAAAGTAGGGAGCAAATTGGCGAACACAGTCTTATATCCTGGAGATACCATTGGGGTGATCGGGAGCAGTGCCAACGCAGCGATGCTGGTCACGACCGCCCGGAAGATGGGCTTACGTGTCGGGGCATACGGTGCCGATGAAACCAGCGAGGCATTACAGTTAGCGGACTTTAAAGCGGTCGGCAGTAATAAGGATAGCGATAAACTGCAGCATTTTGCAGAGAGCTGTGCGGCCATCGTATACGATTCCGATCAGGTCAGCACCAGCGTTGTGAAATTCTTAGCCCAGTACACGCGGGTTCCTCAGGGTTCAGATATGCTCGAAATGATGCAGGATCGGCTGTTGGAACGGGCATTCTTTGAACAATTAAACGTCAACATCGCGCCGTACGCGACGATCATTAACCTCGATGACGTGTACCAATCCATCAACGCCATCGGTTATCCCTGCGTGTTGAAGCCGATTCAAAAGGAATGGTCGCGGGGCAGGGAACTGGTAATCAAGACGCAAACGGACATTGCCAAGGCCGCGGGACTCTTGGACTGGGGCACCTATATTCTGGAGTCCCAGATTGCCTATGACCGGGAGTATTCGATCATCGTGGCGCGTGATCAGGACGGCAACGGTCAGGCCTTTCCCATCACCGAGGTTCAGTCGGTCGATGATCGGCCGGTCCGGACCTGGGTCCCCGCACAAGTTGACGATGCGGTGGCCGGCGAAATTCAACGCATCGCCACCGAAGTCACCAAACATGTCAGTTACGTGGGGGTCTTTGAAGTCTCCTTCTACCTTACCAGTAGCGGAGCCATCTACGTTAAGAAGATTGTGCCGGCACCGAGTGAGACGGGATACGTCTTTGAAGCCGCAGCCAACGTGACGGAGTTCGATCAACATTTGCGGGCCATTGCCGGCTTACCGTTGGCCTCGGCCCACATTTTAACGCCGGCGGTCACCGCGGCCTTCACCAAGGCGCAGTTGCCGGCCATGCGGACGCAGTGGCAGTTGAAAGCAAACTGGCACTTTACGTTCTACCACCTGAAGAAACAACAAGACGATGACATTATGGGCCATATTGCGGTTCAAGGCGACAGCATTAAACCCATCCTCGATCAATTAGACGACACAAACATCTGGTCCGACGCGGTAAGTACGCCGGATGATCAGAATCGGCCCACGTCCGATCAATAAGTGAATAAACCATAATGACTGCATTGTTCCGGGAGAAGGTGTTCCGGGGCAGTGCAGTTTTGTTCGTGGATCGCACGCAGTCCAGCTAAATCAGCGCTGGCCGGCCGAATGATTAGCAAAATCATAAGCGTTTTGGAAAAATCGGGCAAAGGGGTGGGCGTTCCGGATAAGGTTTGGTAAAATGGGGAAGGATTAGAAAAGGGGAACATGTGTGCGTAATTGGCAACGCTGGGGATGGGCTTGTCGAATACTTAAAAATCAGTAAGGGTGACGCGCAAACGCGGCTTAAGGGATGGTTAAATCCCGGGTCATTTGGGGTCTAGCGGTGTCGTTACCCGTAGAATTTTGCTATAATAATCAGGACTAACTACAGAGAGGATTGTGTTCACGGTGGCAGGAGAAGAATTGTTAACTGGCATGAATGATAAACAAACGGAGGCGGTCCTTCAAACGGAGGGGCCCCTCCTGGTATTGGCGGGTGCCGGTAGTGGGAAGACCCGGGTGTTAACCCACCGGGTCGCCTACCTGATTGAGCACAATAACGTGATGCCGTGGCGGATTCTGGCGATTACCTTTACCAACAAGGCCGCTAAGGAAATGCGCGAACGGGTCGCCAAGTTATTGGGACCCGATGGCAACGACGTGTGGGTCTCCACGTTCCATGCGTTGTGTGTCCGCATTCTGCGGCGCGATGCCGATAAATTAGGGTACAACCGGGCGTTTACGATTGCGGATACCGGGGAACAACGGACGCTCATTAAGCGGGTCTTGCAGGACCAGAACCTCGACGTAAAGAAGTTCGAGCCCCGTTCGGTGTTGGGCGCTATTTCCAATGCGAAGAACGCCCTACAGACGCCGGCCATGATGCGTGAGGCGGCGGGGAATCCCTTTGAGACGACGGTCGCCGATGTCTATGAAAGCTACCAACGTCAGTTACAGGCCAATCAAGCCATGGATTTCGACGACCTGATCATGTTGACGATCAAGCTGTTTAAGGACAACCAGGACGTCTTGGCCCACTATCAGGACAAGTTCCAATACATTCACGTCGACGAATACCAGGATACCAACGATGCGCAGTATATGCTGGTTAACATGCTGGCGAAGAAATACCATAACCTGTGTGTGGTTGGGGATGGTGACCAGAGTATCTACGGCTGGCGGGGAGCCAACATGGAAAACATCCTGAACTTTGAGCATGACTACCCCGATGCCCACGTGACGTTGCTGGAACAGAACTATCGGTCGACCAAGACCATTTTGAAGGCGGCCAATGACGTGATTCAACGCAACGTCAACCGGAAGAAAAAGGACCTCTGGACGGAGAATCCTGAGGGCGACCCGATTTCGTATTATCGCGGGCAAAATGAAAATGATGAGGCCCATTACGTGGTCGCCAAGATTCAAGAAGAGCGGGAACAGAACCACCACGATTACGGCGACTTTGCCATCCTGTACCGAACCAACGCTCAGTCACGGGTGATCGAAGAAACGTTGGTCAAGGCCAACATTCCATATACCATGGTTGGGGGCCACAAGTTCTACGACCGTAAGGAAATTCGCGATGTCTTGGCCTACCTAACGTTGATCGCCAATCCGGCTGACTCCATGAGTCTGGAACGGATTATCAATGAACCTAAGCGTGGGATCGGTGCGACGAGTTTAACCAAGCTCCGCGACTTTGCCGACTTCAACGATTGGACTGAGTTGGAAGCCACCCAAAATATCAGTCTCGCCACGAATTTGGGCGCCCGCATCCGCAACGCTATGGAGAAGTTTGGCCTGACCATCAAGGCGGTTCAGGACATGGCCGCAACGGCCAGCGTCTCGGATATTACCAGCCAGTTGCTGGATCAGACCGGCTACATGGCCGCGTTAAAGGCGTCTAAGTCGTTGGAAGCCGAGACGCGGATTGAAAACATCGAAGAATTCCTGTCCGTCACGCAAAAGTTCGATGATGGCTGGGATAATGAAGATCACGATGAAAACGACGATCGGCTGGTTGAATTCTTGGCTGATTTAGCGCTGGTCTCGGCACAAGACGACGTGGACGAGGAACCGGCCGAAGTGACCTTGATGACGTTGCACGCCGCCAAGGGACTGGAATTTCCGGTCATCTTCTTGATGGGCCTGGAAGAGGGAATCTTCCCGCTGTCCCGTGCGCTGCTCGAAGACGACCAATTGGAAGAAGAACGGCGGTTGGCCTACGTGGGTATCACGCGGGCCCAGCAAAAGTTGTACCTGACCAACGCCTACTCACGGATGTTGTACGGTCGGCGCCAGAACAATCCGGAATCGCGCTTCATTACCGAGATTGCACCGGAACTTCTGCATTTGGATTACAGCGAAAGCAAGGCTGGCCTGACACCGAGTCGGCGTGACGTACCCTTTGCGCGGCGGACGGCGAGTGCCGTGGCACAGCCGTACCATGGCAAGACCGGCCGGATCACCGAACCCACTGGCACTGGTGCTGGCAAGGTGGCCTGGAGCATTGGCGACAAAGCCAGTCACAAGAAGTGGGGCGTTGGGACCGTGGTCAAGGTCAGTGGCACTGGCGAGGACGCGGAACTGGATATTGCCTTTCCGGAACAGGGTGTTAAGCGGTTATTGGCCGCCTTTGCGCCGATCAAACGAGTTGAATAATCAAGTTAACGTGGGAGGATATTATGACGGACAAGCCCATTAATACTTTAACGAAGAAACAGGCTGCCGATGAAGCGGCCGACTTACGACCGCAATTGATCAAGTGGGGCCAGCAGTACTACGATGCTGACGCACCGGCCGTTGAAGACGATGTGTACGATCGCGTGTATGCTCGGTTGGTCGCCTTAGAAACGGCCTTTCCCGACATCGTGACGGCGGATTCCCCCACGCAACGGGTCGGCGGAACCACTCGAGGCGACCTGCCCAAGGTGACCCACGAGATTCCCATGTTGTCACTCGGTGACGTCTTTTCACTCGAGGAACTCGGTGAATTTGACGAGCGGCTGCGGTCCAACGTTGACGAGGACTTTGACTATAACTGTGAATTGAAGATCGATGGCTTGGCCATTTCACTCCGTTACGAGAACGGGGAGTTTGTTCAGGGGTCGACGCGGGGCAACGGACAGATTGGCGAGGATATCACGGCCAATCTCAAGACCATTAAGTCGATTCCACAGACCCTGAGTCGACCGTTGACGATTGATGTTCGGGGCGAGTGTTACATGCCTAAGGCCGCTTTCTTGGCGTTAAACGAACGCCGAGAAGCCGCCGGGAAGGCGCCGTTTGCCAATCCACGCAACGCCGCGGCGGGGTCGCTACGGCAGTTGGACGTCCAGGTGACGGCTGATCGGCAGTTGGCGACCTTCATGTATAACATCGCCGACTACGAGCCGTTGAACACGCGGACCCAGAGCGGGTTGCTCGATGAATTGGCGTCATTAGGCTTTACGACCAATCCCACCTATCAAGTGGCGCACAACATGACCGAGGTGGGCGACTACATCGATCAGTACCAGGCCAAACGGTCCGATTTGCCCTATGGGATTGATGGGATTGTCATTAAAGCCAACCCATTACCGTTGCAACGGGCGTTGGGTGCCACGGTCAAGGTGCCGCGCTGGGCGATTGCCTACAAGTTCCCACCCGAAGAGGTTCAAACCAAGATTCTCGATATCGAATGGACGGTCGGGCGAACCGGCATTGTCACGCCCACGGCTGTGATGGAACCCGTGGCTCTGGCCGGAAGCACGGTGGCCCGGGCATCCCTGCACAATCCGGATTATTTGGAAGCCAAGGACATTCGGATCGGGGATACGGTGCTACTCCACAAGGCGGGCGACATCATTCCAGAAATTTCGCAGTACGTTGCCGCCAAACGCCCGGCCGATGCGCAACCGTATCCGATTCCCACAAGATGCCCGTCCTGTGGCGCCGAGCTGGTTCATTTGGACGAGGAAGTGGCGCTACGGTGCATCAACCCTAACTGTCCCGCACAGTTGGCCGAGGGGATGAATCACTTTGCCTCCCGGAATGCGATGAACATTGCGGGCTTGGGTCCGCAGATTGTGGCCCAGTTATTTGACCGGCAATTGGTGACCAACGTGGCCAGTTTGTACCGTCTAACTGCCGATCAATTATTAACTTTAGATAAATTTGGGGAGAAGTCGGCCCAAAACCTCTTGACAGCAATCGATAATAGTCGTAATAATTCATTAGAACGTTTGCTATTTGGCTTAGGCATCCGGCACGTGGGGGCCAAGGCGGCCCGCTCAATTGCCGCGGAATTCGGCGATCTTGACAGCTTGATGGCTGCGGACAGCGAGACTATCGCGGCCATTGACACCATCGGCGGCATCATTGCCGACAGCGTGGTCACTTACTTTAGCAGTGATCAGGTTAAAGACTTGGTCCGCGAGCTCGCCGACCTGGGCGTCAATCTGACCTATACTAGTGGCCCAGCCACGCCTGTTGATTCCGAGGGTCAATTTGCGGGCCAACGGGTCGTGTTGACCGGAAAGCTTCAGGAGCTCACGCGCCCCGAGGCCACGGCTTGGTTGGAACAACACGGCGCCACGGTCACCGGATCAGTCTCCAAGAAAACTGACCTGCTGATTGCCGGAAAAGCGGCCGGTAGCAAGCTCACCAAAGCGCAGAGCTTAAATGTTCCCGTGTGGAACGAAGCCCAGTTGGCGGCGGCAATGAATGAGAACAAATGATGACCTTTAGGAGGAAACAAGTCGTGAAACGGTTACGAACTTTTATCGCGTTGGCCGCGGTACCCTTATTTTTGGCTGCGTGTGGTAATTTAAGTAGTTCCAGCATGTCTTCTGGTTCCGGAAGTAACAAAACTGGTGGGACCCAGTTGACGGGACAATCTTCGGATGGGGACTACGAAGGGGTCATTAAGAGTGGCCACTATCAGACCAGTAAGTCGCGGGGGGTCACGAACAGTCAAGACTCCGGCAATACTTACAATCTGAAGAGCTTTGAGAACGGGATGTTGAGCGTTTCTAAGAAGGTCTTTTCCACCAAGAAGTATGTTTTCCAGGAAGGCCAATACCTCGATTCTTCGACCGTTCAGAACTGGCTGGATCGTAAGTCCAAGTCCAATCCGGATGGGCTGAACCCAGCTAGCAACGGCTCAACGTCGCCAACGAAACGGAACCCAGTTTACATCCAAGCCCTGGAAGAACAGGACTACATGACCCAAAAAGACAATAAGTTGTCGTTGGGTGGGGTCACAATTGGGATTGCCGTGAACTCGGTGGATTACTACAAGAAGACCCAGTACGGGGCCACTTACGAAACGAAGATTGACAAGGCGGCCGGTGAAGCCTACGCGAAGAAGGCGGCCGATACGGTCTTACAACGCTTACGTAAGAAGTCCGCGCTGAAGAATGTGCCCATCGTGATTGCCGTTTACCGGCAGGCCTCTAACGACAGTCTGGTCGGCGGAACGTTCCTGGCCTATTCCAACAATAAGGCGGGGGCCACGAGTATTAAGACGTGGACGCCGCTGGGAGACAAGAATTACGTCTTCCCAATCGAAAGTGGGTCCAGCAGCCCGAACAGTAACGACGAGAGTTCCTTCACGAACTTCAAGACTCAGGTTGAGAACTTCTTCCCGAACCTGAGTGGGGTGACCGCACAGGCTCGCTACAACGGTAAGAACCTGCAAGGGATGCACGTGAACATTACGATTCAGTTCTACAGCCAAACGGAAATTATCAGCTTTACGCAGTATCTCCAAACGGCGGCCCAGAAGTACTTGCCGTCCGGTGTGCCGATTGACATTACGGTGTCCTCGACAGACGGGGTGCAAAGCTTCCTCTCCCGTTCGACGGGCTCGAAGAAATTTACCAGTCACGTCTTTAATAGTTACTAAAAATTAATGAGGTTGTGGGTGTTTGTGTCGTTGAGGATGCAAGGACCCACAACCTTTTTCTCTCAATGAAATGAGTTGTCAGGCCGTGCTGGAACTGGTATGATGGGCTTTCGGTTCCGTACGAAAGGGAACGGTGTCGCGATGCTAGTCGATGAGGGTTAGAATTCAGCAACGACTACCTTCTCGTGCCGGAGTACTGGTGATCACCTGCAGCCTGATAAGCAGAGAGTGGCTGACGGTCACTAAATGCACGATGACATCGCTGGAATGACAATGTTCACCCGTAAAGGTTGGTTTATAGCTTACGTAGCCGTGAGTGAGTCAAATTTGGTCTCAGCCGTGGGATTTTCCAAGTGTTTTGCTTGGAAAATGGCGTCTTTGAGACGCGGGCTGACGGCTCAAAGCGAGGGAAAAGACCGGGCTATGGCTTTTCCCGGTCCTGCCCACCGCGTTCCAGACCAAATTTGGCGAACGGTAAGGCGGCCAGCAACCACCTCGCGTTCATGGTAGTGGCGCCTTGGTTTCATGGTCAGTTGCCGCGTGAATACGACCGTCCCAGAAAAAAGGCGGCATTTTCCCGTCAGAATCTTTGGTGGCACGCGGATATATGGTAGAATGTTATTGTGTGTTTATCTTCCGGCATGTGGGGGATAAACGGTGAATGCGGATAACTTAGAAAGAGGGATATTGATGGCTAATCGAATTAATCGAGACCAAGTTCAACACGTTGCGAGTTTAGCAAAGCTTGAATTTACGGATGCCCAGTTGGATGCTTTTACGCCCCAATTGGATGACATCATCGGCCTTTTTGAAACGCTTAGCGACGTTGATACTGACGGCGTTGAAGCAACCAGTAGTGTTTCTGATCAATTAAACGTGATGCGTGAAGATGTCGCCGAAAATTGGGGACAGAGTCAAGCGCTGCTTAAGAACGCACCGGATGCCGCTCGCGGCTTCGTGAAGGTACCAGCCATCATTGATGAAAGCGAGGATAACTAACAGATGAATTATTTCAAACAAGATCTCGCCAGTCTCCACGCCGATTTGGTGGCCAAGAAGATCAGTTCTAAGGAGCTGACCCAAGCGACCTTCGACAACATCAAAGCGACTGATCCTAAGATTGACGCCTTTCTAGCCTTAAATGAAGACGCCGCCTTAGACCAAGCGGCCAAGATTGACGCCGCCGGGATTAACGCCGACCAGCCCTTGGCCGGGATTCCCGTGGCGATCAAGGACAACATTGTGACCAAGGGCCTGACCACGACGGCGGCATCGAAGATTCTTGAAAACTTCAAGCCCGTCTACGATGCGACGGTGACCACGAAGCTCGCCGACGCCCAGATGGTGACGGTTGGGAAGACCAACTTGGATGAATTCGCCATGGGGGGCTCGACCGAAACGTCGGCCTTCAAGCAAACCAAGAACGCTTGGGACCAAACCAAGGTTCCCGGTGGCTCTTCGGGTGGTTCCGCGGCGGCTGTGGCCTCTGGTCAAGTCGTTGCCGCATTAGGGACCGATACCGGGGGCTCCATTCGTCAACCAGCGTCCTTTAACGGGGTCGTTGGGATGAAGCCGACTTATGGTCGGGTTTCTCGGTGGGGCCTGATTGCCTTTGGGTCTAGTCTGGACCAAATCGGGCCACTGACCCGGGGCGTTAAGGATAACGCCACCATTTTGAGTGCCATTGCCGGGCATGATGATCACGACTTAACCAGCTCAACGCAGGCCGTGCCGGACTTTGCCGGTGACCTGAACGATGCTACCAGCGTCAAGGGCCTGCGGATTGGCTTGCCCAAAGAATTCTTGGGCGAAGGGGTCAACGAGGACGTCAAGGCGGCTATCCTGGCCGCTGCGGACACTTACCGCAAGCTGGGGGCCACGGTGGATGAAGTTTCCCTTCCACACAACAAGTATGGGATCGCCGCTTACTACATCATCGCCTCTTCCGAAGCCTCATCCAACTTACAACGGTTCGATGGGATTCGGTACGGCTACCGGGCCAAGGATGTTCAGAACCTGGAAGACGTCTACGTGAAGTCCCGTTCTGAAGGTTTTGGTGACGAAGTCAAGCGCCGGATCATGCTGGGGACCTTCTCCCTGTCAGCCGGGTTCTACGACGCCTACTTCTTAAAGGCCGCCAAGGTACGGACGGTCATCATCAACGACTTTAAGGCCGTCTTGAAGGACCACGACTTCATCATGGGGCCGGTTGCGCCAACGCCAGCCTTTGATTTAGGGGCTGAAATTAAGGACCCAATCACCATGTACATGAACGATATCCTCACGATTCCCGTGAACTTGGCGGGGCTCCCTGGCCTGTCACTACCAGCCGGTTTCAGCAACAACTTACCCGTCGGTATGCAACTGATTGGCCGGCCATTTGACGAAAGCACGCTGTACAAGGCGGGCTACGTCTTTGAACAAAACACTGACTTTCATTTACAAGTCCCAACGTTAGGAGGTCAAAACTAATGAACTTTGAAACGACCATTGGACTAGAAGTCCACATCGAGTTAAAGACCAATTCAAAGATCTTTAGCCCATCCCCCGTGGCTTACGGGGCCGATCCTAACGCCAACACCAACGTGATCGACTGGGGATACCCTGGGGTATTGCCCACGACCAACAAGGGTGTTGTGGCGGACGGCATCATTGCGGCCCTGGCTTTACACGCCACGGTCGAACAACACACGCATTTCGACCGGAAGAACTACTTCTACCCGGATAACCCGAAGGCTTACCAGATTACCCAATCCGACAAGCCCATCGGTCATGACGGCTGGGTGGAAGTCGACGTCGATGGCGTGAAGAAGAAGATCGGGATCTCCGAGATGCATATCGAAGAAGATGCCGGGAAGAACACCCACGAACGCGACTACTCCTACGTCGATTTGAACCGGCAGGGGACCCCACTGATTGAAATTGTGTCCAAGCCCGACATCGCTTCACCAGCCGAAGCCTACGCTTACCTGGAAGCCCTACGGCAACGGATTCAATTTACCGGGATTTCCGATGTGAAGATGGAAGAAGGGTCCATGCGGGTCGACGTCAACATTTCCGTGCGTCCCGTGGGCCAAGAAAAGTTTGGGACCAAGACCGAGCTGAAGAACTTGAACTCCTTTAACTACGTGCAACGCGGGTTGGAGTACGAAGAAAAGCGGCAACAACAGGTCTTGATGTCCGGCGGTTCCGTCCAACAGGAAACGCGGCGCTTCGACGAAAAGACCGGCGAAACGATCCTTATGCGGGTCAAGGCCGGTGCCGATGACTACCGGTACTTCCCAGAACCCGACCTGCCAGCCTTAAACATCAGCGACGACTGGATCAAGGAATTGGGCGATGCCATGCCAGAAATGCCAACCAAGCGGCGGGAACGGTACGTCAACGACCTTGGTTTGACGGACTATGACGCCATGGTCATCACCCAGACCAAGGAAATGTCGGACTTCTTTGACGCTACGGTGGCCTTGAAGGCCGATCCGAAGATGGCGGCCAACTACCTGCAAGGGGACGTGAACGCCTACTTGAACGACAACCACGTGGACTTACAGGCCACGAAGTTGACGCCAGAAAACCTGGCCGGGATGATCAACCTGATTTCCGATGGCACGATCTCCAGCAAGATGGCCAAGAAGGTCTTTAAGGCGATCACCAATGGCGAAGAACCTAAGGCCTTTGTCGAGAAGCACGGCTTGGTTCAACTGTCCGATCCCGCCAAGTTACAACCAATTATCGATGACGTGTTGCAGGCGAACCCGCAATCTATCGAGGACTTTAACAACGGGAAGAAACGGGCCGTTGGGTTCCTGGTTGGTCAGATTATGAAGCAAACGCACGGGCAAGCAAACCCGCAAGTCGTTAACAAATTGTTAATGACGGCATTACAGAAATAGAGCAATGGAGGCACATCATGCGTAAACGGGCACGGGTCATTTATAATCCAACTTCGGGTCGCGAGGCCCTGAAGAAAGACCTGATTGACATTCTAGCGGTGTTTGAACAAGCGGGGTACGAGACGAGTGCCTTTGCGACCACCGCTGACCCCAACTCGGCTCAAAACGAAGCGACTCGGGTGGCGAAAGCTGGTTTCGAGCTCATCGTGGCGGCCGGGGGCGACGGGACGATCAATCAGGTTGTCAACGGGATTGCTGGATTACCACATCGTCCTAAAATGGCCATTATTCCTGCCGGTACCACGAATGATTATGCCCGGGCGTTACACATCCCGCGCGAAGATCCGTTGGCGGCAGCGAAGGTGGTCTTGAAGGACCAGACGATTAAGATGGATATTGGCCAGGCGGGCGATTCGTACTTTATTAACATCGCCGGTGGGGGACTACTGACGGAGTTAACCTACGACGTGCCGTCGAACCTGAAGTCCATCTTTGGCTACCTGGCGTACCTGTTAAAGGGGGCCGAACTGTTGCCGCGCATCAAACCCATCGACATGGATTTGACCTACGATGGCGGCCATTTCCGGGGCAAGGCGTCCATGTTCCTCTTGGCGCTGACCAATTCCATCGGGGGCTTCGAGCAGATTGTGCCCGACGCCGCCCTGGATGACGGGAAGTTCACCATGATCATCGTCAAGACCGCCAGCATGCCGGAGATTCTGCGGTTGATGGGCCTGGTTCTAAACGGTGGCAAGCACATCAACGATCCCCACATCATTTACAAGAAGACCAGCAAGGTGGTTGCCAAGCCGGTCGAGGAGCGGATGATGATTAATTTGGATGGCGAATACGGTGGGGATGCCCCCATGAAGTTCCGTAACCTGGGCCAGCATATTGAAATGTATGCCAACCTCGACGCCATTCCGGATTCGGCGGTCACCAGTGAATCGCCGGAGGTTCTGGAAGCAGAACAACGTTTCGTCAAGCAGGTTGAAAACTTACCTGCGGGCGAACAACCAACGGAAGACTAAGATACTGAAGGGATTTTGCGCGAAATTTTAGGGGCAAAATCCCTTTCTCATTAAGGAGAACACATGAAAACTAAAGCACCCGTATCAAAGAACGAACGTCTCGACGTGACCATTGCCGACCTGACCTATCAGGGGATGGGCGTGGCCAAGGTCGATGACTTCCCATTATTTATCGAAAACGCCTTACCCGGCGAAGAACTGACGATTCAGGTCACCAAGGTTCAGAGCCACTACGGCTTTGCGCGGGCCATTTCCTGGCAAACGGAATCGCCTGACCGGGTGAAGGACGTGGACAAGACTTACCGGCAGACGGGGATTGCGCCGCTCCAACACCTGGCGTACCCGGCCCAACTGAAGTTCAAGCAACACCAAATTGCCGAACTCTTCAGTAAGGCTCACCAAGACGTTGAGGTGGCGCCAACGCTGGGCATGGCCAACCCGACCCAGTACCGGAACAAGGCCCAAGTGCCCGTCCGGATGATCAAGGGGCAGCTGGAAACCGGATTTTACCGGCAACACAGCCACGAACTTATCCCGTTGACCGACTTCTACATTCAGGATCCCGCCATTGATGCGGCCATCGTCAAGGTTCGCGACATCCTCCGTCAATTCGAGATTCCCGCCTACAACGAGATCAATGACAAGGGTGTCATCCGCAACATCATGGTGCGCCGTGGTTACTACAGCCATGAGATGATGATTGTCCTGATTAGCCGGACGCAGAAGCTGCCGAGTCAGGCCCAATTGGTGGACCAGATTCACCAGGCCTTACCGGAAGTCACCAGCATCGTGCTCAACGTCAACGCCAAGAAGACCAACGTGATCATGGGGAACGTGACGCGGACGTTGTACGGCAAGCCAACGATTGAGGATAGCCTGTTGGGCTTAACCTTCGCCATTTCGGCGCGGTCCTTCTACCAAGTGAACCCGCAACAAACGGAGAAGCTCTACCAAATGGCCATCGACAAGGCCGGCCTGACCGGTGAGGAGACCGTGATCGATGCCTACTGTGGGATCGGGACGATTTCACTGGCCTTGGCTAAGCATGCCAAGCAGGTCTACGGGGTCGATATTGTCCCCGAAGCCATCGAGGACGCCAAGGTGAACGCGCAGAAGAACCATTTGACCAACGTGACCTTCGAAGTCGACAAGGCCGAAGACCAGATGGCCAAGTGGCAGGAAGCCGGCATCAAGCCCGACGTCGTGGTGGTCGATCCACCACGTAAGGGTCTGGCCGAAAGCCTGATTGACTCTACGGCGAAGATGGGCCCCAAGAAGGTCGTCTACGTCAGCTGTAACCCGGCCACGTTGGTCCGCGATGTGACGCGGTTCCAAGAACTCGGTTACGTCATCGACGGGCCGATTCAGCCGGTCGACCAATTCCCTCAAACACCCCACGTGGAAAGTGTCACGGTATTGGTTAAAAAGTAAATCTAGAGATGAAGACCCGTCACCGTGCTTAGCGGCAGACGGGCCTTTTTATATGGCAAAATGCTTTAGAAATTTCACACCACACTTTGGACGTAGTGGATAATAATTGACGGATGAAATTATTGTGATCTGTATGTGCCACGGGATTTAGGACACAATTCATGATTTATCAATGTTATCTCCCATAAACTATTTTATTAATGATTGTTTGGTAGTATAATATGAATTGCGCTTGGTTCGTTAAAACGCGAGACAAATGATGAGCATAATCGGGGGATTGCAGATGAAACGAAAAGGATGGCTAGTGGCTGGGTTAGCGGCCTTATTTCTAGGCCTGAGTGGTATTCAGCCGGGGTATGCGTCCTCGGATAAGTTAGATATTGATAATGGATTAGCCACGGTACCGCAAGGGTTAGCCCTCAATAGCTACTTTCAAAAGGGAACTTCGTCGAATAACGATGCCCACGTGGCTGACGGGACGAATGCGGCGTCGCCCGGTACGCAAGTCGTGGAACTCACGACCAATAGCGGTCAGGTGGGATCAATTTGGTCGAATGAAGCCTTTAAGTTTGACCTGAATAAGAAGCAGGTCGCATCGATGTGGCTGAACTTCGGGTCCAAGGGTTACGATGATAAAACATTAACCTATGTTCCGGCAGATATCCCCGGGGATGGCATGGCCTTGGTTCTTCAAAATGCCGATTCACCTTATAGTGCCACCCCCAATTTTGGCACGAACTCGCCATACGGGGAGACCTTGGGCGTCTGGGGCGTTGCCAATCTAGGGACGACCGATACGGCGGCGGTGGCCAGTACGGCGATTCAGAACAGCTGGGCGTTGGAATTTGATTCGTATATCAATAAATCTACCTCTATGGCGAATACAACGGGGGCCGATTCGTTTGATACCGATACGACTGGTGGGAAGCTAACGGAGCCACATATCGCGGCGAATTATCCGGCCCAGTCCTCGACGTATTTGGCTAAGACGTTGTCGGAAACGACCGGTATTTTTCCGTTTATAACGACTAAGACAAGCTCGTACATTCAAATGAAGCATCAAGGCGTTATTCAAGGCAATAACTTCGAGTACTTGTCCGACGGTGCTTGGCATCATTTGACCCTGACCTATACGCCGAAGTCCGGGACGACCGCGGCGAAGATGACTTATGCGTTTAACGATAAGAATCCGACGACCGGTGCCAGTCAGCCCGGGCAGACGAATAGTGTGGACGTTGACCCGGGAATCATCGATCCGCAGGGCACTGGAACCGCCTATTGGGGCTTTACCGGTGCCACGGGGAGCTATAGTGAAGCCAGCATGGTGGCGTTCGAGCAGATTCCGAACCTCGTTAATGCCACGGCATCGGCTGACATGACGGCGAACGGGAAGACCGTGAGCGATGGGGATAAGATTAGCGCCAATTCACCCGTGACGTTGACGTATCACGCAAATTATGAGAGCGGCTCGGCGGACTGGCAGGGCATTAAGGCACTGCTCAAAATTCCCGATGGACTGACGATGACTAAGGGCATCGTGAAATATGGGAATGGTGATTCGACAACGCTGGGGGCCGCTGATCTCGATAGCCTGAGTCAGGGCAACGGCATTGACTTAAAGGATTTAAACGGAGGCAATCAGACCGCTACGATTACGCTGACGGGCACGGCGGCGGACGTTAACTCTGCGACGACCGCGGCCAGCACCGTGAGTGATTTCCGGGGGAGTAATGCCATTGTCCAGGCGACGATGCCGGGCTTCACCGTCAGTCCGTCGACGCTACATTTGGCCACGGATAAGACGGCGATTTCAGCCAGTGGGACGGTTGACGTGCCGGTCACCGGAACCGTGACGGACACGGCCAATGCGGTGACCAACAGTAACCTCGTGATCCACGGAAAGCTGAATGACGACACAGACTTGTCGGATACCGACTTGGCAACCAGCGATGCGGCGGGGCATTTCTCGGTTTCGGTTCCCGCCGATAAGCTACAGCCGGGGGCCAACGTGCTCGATCTGACGGCTGAGGATAAAACCACGGGCGCCCTTTCCAACGTGGGTGAGGTCGTCATCACGGTGGGTGAGCTGAAATTTCAGACGATAAGCGGTGCGGCGCGGTACCAAGCCCAGCTGACGGGTGCCCAGCAATTGGTCGCACGCGATAGTTCGAGTGATCTCTCGATTGTGATTCAGGATACCCGCGCTAGTGGCAACGGTTGGCAGCTAACGGCGGCGGCGACACCTCTGGCGGACGATGCGGGCAACGCGTTGGCGGGACACTTAGTCTACGTCAATGGGACGCAGCAGACGGCGTTGTCCGAGGCAGCCGCCCCCGTGATGCGTCATGCGGCTGATGGGAGTGACGCGACCACCAACGTGACGGGGGACTGGACAGCGAGTCAGGGCCTCCTGCTGGATTTGGATGCGGACGCGCTACAGTCTTCGGCAACATATAAGAGTCAAATTAACTGGACACTGATTAATTCTGAGCAGACTTAGGACAGTGTGATGGTCAAACGAGTATGGTTTTAGCCGTTCGTTAGTGAACGGAAAGTTGGGGAAAGCTTAAAAAGGAGCATTACGCTAAAGTCGGTGACGTCGGTCGCCGACTTTTTGTGTCTCTGGGATCGTGTCACGGGGAGCTCCCATATCTAGGGGGTTCATATCTTGAAGGCTCTTTTCGTGTACGATGATTCAAAATAAAAAAATTTTCCGGGCGCGCATTAAAATTATGACCAATTGAACGATCGTCAGGGCCGGTCGTTTACTCGTGGGGGAGATCTCCAGTTATTAATAGCGGTGGCAACCCGGTTAGTCGGAGACGGTGATTTTTGCCCACTTACAATTAACCGCTCAGTAAGAAAACTTGTGTTCTATCTGTTAACTATGTTACATAGCGGGTCGGAGTGAAATGTCTAGGGACAATTTGCTTTTTCCATATATTGTATTCGTTTCGGAATCTTGGTACCATATATGGTGCATTCTTAATGATGGGAGCGATTGATATGATGACTGCAGCAATGGCCACAAAAATCACATTAACGGCGGACTTTATCGCCCAGACTGAACGCGAGGTGACGCCGCATTGGGGTGAACTGGGATGGGTGACCTACAAGCGGACCTACGCCCGTTGGCTGTCGGAACAGAATCGGACCGAGGAATGGCCCGAGACGGTTAAACGCGTGGTGGAGGGCAACATTAACCTCGACCCTCGATTGCACGATGGGACGGCGGACGCCCAAGTACGGGCTGACTTGACGCAGGAGGCCCAACGCTTATTTCGGCTGATCTACGGCCTAGCCGCCACACCATCCGGTCGGAATCTTTGGATCTCCGGCACCGATTACCAGCACCGCAACGGGGATGCGCTGAACAACTGTTGGTTTGTGGCGATTCGGCCCCAGGCCTATGGGGACAGTCACATCGTTCCCGACTACCTGACGGCCAATCAGGTCGCGGTCTCCATGCCGTTTTCCTTCATGTTCGATCAACTCATGAAGGGCGGCGGGGTCGGCTTTTCCGTGACGCCCGACAATGTTCGCCAGATGCCGCGGGTTGACCGGCAGATTGACCTGACGATTGTGATTGACGCCGCGAGTGCCTCCTACGCGGATTCGGTGGCTCTCGGCGCCGTTGACCGGACCGAATGGTTGCGCGACCACACGCTGGCCAATGCCCGCTACTACCGGTTACCGGATACGCGGGAAGGCTGGGTACTGGCCAATGCCAATCTGATCGACGCGCACTTCGATGCCAGCAATCCCACGCATCAGCGACAGGTGGTCTTGGACATTAGCGATATTCGGCCCAAGGATGCGCCCATTCACGGTTTTGGCGGGACCGCTTCTGGCCCCATGCCACTGGTTGAAATGCTCTTCGATATTAACCAGATCTTGAATGACGCGGTCGGCCGTGATCTAACCGCCGTCGACTGTACCGATATGGGTAACTTGATTGGTAAAACGGTAGTTGCGGGTAACGTCCGGCGCTCGGCCGAACTCGCCCTGGGCGGTGCCGCCGACCAAGATTTTATTACCATGAAGCAAGACAAGGCTAAGCTCTACCATCACCGCTGGGCCTCCAACAACAGTGTCGCCGTGGATCAACAATTTAACGACTACCAACCCGTGGCCGCGGCCATTCAACAAAATGGGGAACCCGGGATCGTGAATCTCGAGCTATCGCGGAACTATGGCCGCCTAGTCGATGGTCGGCAGGAAGGGATTGATGGCGCGGTTGAAGGCACCAATCCGTGTGGTGAAATCTCGCTGAGTAATGGCGAACCCTGCAACCTCTTTGAAGTCTTTCCTAGCGTCGCCGAGGAACAGGGCTGGCCGTTGGAAGACGCGTTTGGACTGGGCGCCCGGTACACGAAGCGGGTCACGTTTAGCCACTACGACTGGGAGGTCTCACGCAAGGCCATTCAGAAGAATCGGCGGATTGGCGTGTCCATGTCCGGAATTCAGGACTGGATTCTAAAGACCTTCAAGCAGCGGGTCGTGACCGGCTTTGAAACGCAGACGTTGGCCGATGGCACGACCGTTCAGCGACCCGTTTACAATCAGCTCGCCGTCGACCGGGTCAATGACCTGTATCAAGCGGTGGTCGCTGCGGATGCGGCGTATTCTAAGACGCTGGGGTGTCAGCCGTCGATTAAGCACACCACGGTTAAGCCGTCCGGGACGGTGGCCAAGTTGGCCGGGGTCTCCGAGGGGATGCATTTCCACTATGCCCGTTACCTGATTCAACGGATTCGGTTCCAGGATAGCGATCCCTTACTGCCGGCCCTTCGCGCTTGTGGCTACAAGGTGGAACCCGACGTTTACAGCCAGAACACGATGTGTGTGGAGTTCCCCGTGAAGGCCGCCCACGCCGATAATCCGGCCTTTGCCTCCGCGGGTGAGGTGTCGATGGCTGAACAATTTGCGACCCAGGCCTTCCTGCAGAAGTATTGGTCGGATAACGCCGTGAGTTGCACGGTGACCTTCCAGCCGGAAGAGGGGGACCAGATCAGTGGCCTCTTGCGTCAGTACCGCAACGCCATCAAGTCAACCTCCCTGTTGCCATACAGCGGGGCCGACTTCAAGCAGGCACCTAAGGAACCGATCGATGCGGCGACTTACCAACAGCACTGCGCCCAAATTACGGGTGACGTGGCGAAGAAATTTGCCGAGTTGACGGGACATCACGATCAGAAGGATGTTGAACTGGTGGACCAGTCTGACTGTGCCGGCGGGGCTTGCCCAATCAGATAGGTTACCGGGCGAAAGGAGACGCCAATGACGAAGATTTATACGCGGGTCGGCGATCAGGGGATGACCAAGCAAGTGAGTGGTCGGATGGTCGCCAAAACGGATGCTCAGATTGTCGCGCTGGGTGAGATTGACGAGCTGCAATCCTACTTGGGTGTGGTCGTGACGAGCTTGAAGGTGGACCAGGCCCAACTACGGGTGGAGCTATGTGACGTGCAGCGGAAATTGTACGCGCTAGAGGCCGATATCAGTGTGAAACGCCATCAGGAAATGACGCCCGCCGATACGACGGCGTTGGAAGCGCGGGTGGATGATTTTACGGCACAAACGCCGGAACTCAAGGAATTTATCCTACCGGGTGGTTCTCCGGCCGGCGCCAACTTACAGTACGCGCGGACGGTGGCCCGCCGTGCGGAGCGGGCCGCGGTCGCGTTAAATGCCGTGCAACCCCTAGATCCCGCTATTTTGACGTATCTCAACCGACTGTCGGACTACCTGTTTGCCATGGCCCGGTACGTGAACGCCTTAGACGGGTACGCAGAAATCCCCAGTAATAAGGAGAAGGCGGAACGTCTGGCGGCTAGGCGGGATCATAAATAAGTGAGTGGATTTGAATCTCCTACTCGGAGGTAGACGTGACTAGTGATTAACTGTATGATTGTGGTAGACATCGTGAAAGCGCTTTGATAGAATTTGTTTTGTACTGGTTTTCAATGAGTATACACAATGTCTGAAGAATTTAACGGTTACCTGCTAACATTGTGGAGCCGCCAAGACTTTTTTAGCGGGAACTGCTGGGGTAAAAGGTCTTGAAGGCAGAAATTTAAGTGGCAGCGGTTACAAGTGTGGGGGGCTTTTAGTGAATATTGGAACTGTGAAAAGTACAACCTTCTTTAGTCAGGTCCATCCACTGGTTAGCATCCTGTATTTTGTGGGATTATTCACATTACTTTTGACTTTCAACCATTTACTCTTGATTGGGACTTTATTCGTTAGTGTATTGCTATTGAGCGGCTGGTATTTCAGCTTTCATCGGTTGCTAACCTTTTTCAAGGGTATTGTCACGTTAATGATTGTGATTGTTCTCTTTAATTTGATTCTCAATCAAAATGGTCGGGGACTTCTATGGCAGTGGTCGCTGGGCGTTGTGAATTTGCGCATTACCCGGACCGGTTTCCTTTACGGATGCACCATGGCGTTGTCACTAGGGGCGATGATTGTCGCTTTCGTTCTTTTTAACGGGATTGTGACGACTCCCAAGCTCAGTTACTTACTCTTTCCGGTTGTTCCGCGGTTGGCAATGCTGCTGACCATTTCGCTACGGTTAGTGAGTCTGTTTATTCAGAAGTTTCGCCGGCTTGCCATGTTTCAGAAAACCAGAGGAATTATTCTTTCTGAAGGAAACTGGCGTCAGCGAATTCGTAAGACGGGGAGACTACTGCGCATCTTATTCATTGATTCGGTGTCCTCCGCCATGGAAACAGCAGTTTTGATGGAGGCTCGTGGTTTTGGCGCGCGTAAACGAAGTCACTATCAATCGTACACTTGGCAACGGGCGGATATCATTTTTAGCGGCGGACTGATCACCTTATTTGCAGTTATCCTCATGTGTCGATGGCAGGGGTGGGGCTGGACTGGTGACGTTTACCAGTTTACGGCGATAGCGCATACCGATTGGTGGTTGGTATTGCCGCTACTGGGATTTGTGAATCTGCCACTTCTGGGTGAGGGGATGTATCGCTTATGGGAGAATTAATACGCATTGATCAATTGAATTTTCACTATCCGGAGCAAGCACGTCCGGCGTTGGCAGAGGTTTCACTAACGATTGAAAGTGGCACGTTTGTCACTATCGTTGGGGCTACTGGGAGTGGAAAGACCACGCTCCTGAAGCTCCTGAAGCCCGAATTACGTCCGGCTGGTGAACAGACAGGTCAGGTGATCTTTCACGACCATTCTGTCCAGACCTTGTCACGTAAGGCCAGTGCTCAGCAACTGGGCTACGTGACACAGGATCCCCAGACCCAACCCATTATGGCCACGGTCATTGAAGAACTAGCCTTTTCACTGGAAAATGTGGGTGTGGATGCCGCCGATATGACCATGCGGATTGCGGAGCTTTCAAATTTCTTAGGCTTGGATAAGCTCTTGCATCGGTCGATTGAAAGTCTGTCAGGGGGCCAGCTACAGTTGGTTAATCTGGCTTCGGTCCTGGTTCTGAAACCAGAGGTCATCTTGTTGGATGAACCGACTGCGCAACTGGACCCGACAACGGCGCAAACGTTCTTGGCGGTTTTACGGCAGATCCATGATGAGTTGGGTGTGACGATTATTCTAACGGAACACCGGTTGAACCAGGTCTTAGCGATGACGGATCAATTGATTTTGTTAGCGCATGGCAGAGTTGATTATGTCGGACCGGTTTCAGCCGGTTTGCGACAGATGTATCAGACACAGGAACTCCGACCGTTTGTCCCACCGATTCCTGAATTTTTTTTGGCGCATGAGTTGGCTGCCCAGCCACTTCCTTTAACGGTCACTGCTGGTCGGCATGCCTTACAAATGGCGGATTACAAGCTAGTGGGACAGGAGCAAACGGTCCCGCCCCAAAAGCAGATGTCACCGCTGGTCGTGGTCAATACAATCAGTAAGTCCTATGTGCCGGGAGAGACTATTTTGCGCCAATTGGATTTAACCGTTTATTCAGGTGACTGGTTGGCTATTATCGGAAAAAATGGGTCGGGGAAATCTACGTTGCTGACTGTCTTGGCAGGTTTACAGAAGCCCCAGCACGGGAAGATCCGGTTAAACCAACGGACTGTTTGGAAGTTGAAAAACAAGGACCGATTGCAGCAAATCGGATACTTGTCACAGAATCCGACGGAACAGTTTAGTGGGAGAAGTGTGACCGCTGAGCTGAGAGCACAAGCCACATTAGTGGGGGTGTCGGACGTGGCACAGGCCGTGAAGCGAATGCTAACCGTGTGCCATTTAACGGCGGTTGCCGATCAAAATGCCTTCGATCTTAGCGGGGGACAACAACAATTGTTGGGACTCGGCCTGGCACTGATTGGGAAGCCGACACTTCTGCTGTTGGATGAACCGACCAAGGGGTTAGATCCGGTAACCAAGCAATATATTGGCGGCATCCTACGCCAAGGCCATCATGCAGGATTGACGATTGTCATGGCGAGTCATGATATGGATTTCTGTGCGGCATTCGCGTTGCACTGTACGTTCATGTTTAACGGTCAGGTTAGCCAGCCGCAGCTGACACGTGATTTCTTCACCCGGAATTTCTTCTCAACGACGCCGGTTAACCGGTTAGTGAAGCAGCAGGTTCCTGAAGCTTTGTTTTGGCAGGATGTTCGGTGCGCAACGAAGGGAGGTGAGTCGTAATCGATCATCGAAAAGTCAACTGGGTGTTAATCGTACCAGTGATGTTAATGCTGTTACTTTTAGTCGGCATGCTCCTGTTAAGGGGGAGGCATTACCTCTGGTTTAGCTTTGGTTGTTTAGCTTGCAGTATTTTGCCAGCGTACTGGCATTTCGAAAAACGTGAAATGAGTACACGCTTATTAGTATTTTTAGCGGTCATCGTAGCCTTGGGAGTCTTGGGCCGAGTGCCCTTGGCGGCAGTACCCAACGTTCAGTTAACCAGTTTTGTGGTGATCGTAAGCGCTGTCAGTCTGGGTCCCGAGATGGGATTCGTCAGTGGCTCCATGATGGCGTTGGTTTCTAATCTCTTTTTGGGTCAGGGACCGTGGACACCGTGGCAGATGTTAGCCTGGGGGCTGATGGGCCTGACCACCGGATTGCTCCGGCGTAGTCGGCTGAAGGACAATACCTGGGTACTAGTTATCTGGGGGGCGTTGTGGGGCTTTTGGTTCGGCTGGATCATGGATCTTTGGTACGCGCTAGCCTATGTTCGACCGCTACAACCTGCTAGTTTCCTACTGGCATTTGCCGGGAGCGTGGTGTTTGACGCCCTGCACGCGGCAACAAATGCCATCAGCATTCTGCTACTTTATCGGCCGTGGCGTCAGTTGATGGATCGATTAACGGTCAAATATCAAATTTTACCCAGTCGCGAAGATCACGAACCCTGAAAGTGGCAATATAGGTGCCAAAGTAAAACGCTAAAGCATTCAGTCGTCAGGACTTCGGTCGACAGGTAACGGTATATTTTGAAAGGGTGGTGATGGCCGTAATGGTCTAGGGGAGAAAATGACCACAGGTGTGTCATAGTTAGTTCATAAAAAAATTAAAAGGATGATGGGATAATGTTAAAGACAAATAAAGTAATCGCAGCTTCAATGACCGCAGTTATGATGTTAGGGGCCATTGTGCCGGTGGCCGATGCCAGTGCCGCCAGCATCAAGACGGCTAGCAAGAGTTACCGGACCAGCCATATTAAGAAGGCCAATACATACGCCAAAAAGATGATGAAGGCCAATAAAGATGGCCTGAAGAGTCAGGCGAAGATTTTTAGCAAGTCCGCTTACCCGACCACGGGGGCCGCAGCTGGCTATTCTGATTTTCTGTTGGGGTTGAAGAAGCAGGGGTATAAGTTCACCAAGAGCCAAAAGAAGTTGGTTAAGAAGAACTTAGTTGTTTCCAAGAAGAGTGATCCCGCCGTATTGGCCAATGCCATCATTGGGCTACAGGCCATCGGCGTTAACCCAACCAAGTACAAGCCAGCCGGTGCCAAGAAGAACCTGAACCTGGTCAGCACATTGTATAAGAAATCCATGACCAAGCAAACCGTTAACGTGCAGAGTACGGCGCTGATTGCGGTTTCTTCTAACAAGACCTTTAAGAAGCCTAGTAAGGCCGCATTCTCCAAGTCCTCATTGAGCTTGAAGATTGCCAAGAAACAACAATCCAACCATGGTTGGGCTTACAACAACACCGTGGCTAGCGTGGATAGCGATACCACTGCCGTTGCCGTGAACGCCTTAACCATGGGCAAGAGCAAGAATAAACAGGTCACGACCGCGGCTAAAGCTGGTCGGAGCTACCTCAAGAAGGCCGTTTACAAGAACGGGGCCTTTGGGTACGTTTACGATGGGAAGACCAATCCAAACGCCAACTCCACGGCCGAAGCTATTCTGGGCTTAGCCACCAACAAGACCGCCTTCAACTTCCTGAACAAGAAGGCCATCAAGAAGGGCCAAACGGCAACCCCACTGCGGACCATGTTGAGCTACGTGAAGAGTGATGGCACGGTTAAGGACGCTTACAGCATGACGTTGGCCTATGGTCAAGTGAGCTTAGCGGCCAGTGCTTACCACAATGGCAAATACACGTCCAAGCTGGTTTACACGTTTAAATAAGACTTTAGTTAAGGAGCTGCTGTCATGAAGAAGTCGGTAGGTATTATTGTCGCGACCGTGGTGACCATTCTGATTATCGGGGGTGCGCTAGCCGTTCAACAGCATCACCAACAGGGAAGCACGCCGCCTGCCCGTGAACGGGTCGCGGCGAGTTCCTCGGCGACGACTGAGTCGAAAACAGCCGGTGATCAGGCCGCGTCATCGTCTAAACAGGCCCACCGGAAGTCCGCCACGTCTTCTGCCAAGTCGTCTCGTCAGGCATCAGCTACTGTGAAGTCGGCCAAGAAGTCGACTGCCACGCGTCCATCGTCAGCGTCACGGACGGCGTCGTCTAAGGCGGTCAGTCAACGTCAGACCACGACTTCAAAGGCCACGACAACGCGTCAAAAGCGGCAGGTAGCGCCGGCCAAGAAGGCCAAGAAACAGACGACGGGAAAAGCCTATCTGGTGGTTTCCGGCTATAAGAAGACCTTTTTCAAGGGGCACGTGACACTAGGCGCGCATCCCACGGCCTTCTCCGTCCTGCAGGCGGCCAAGCTCAAGCTGGTGTACCAGAATGGGGTGGTCGTCTACGTCAGCAGCATTAACGGTTTGGCCGAGAATGATGTGAAGACGGGAAGCGGCTGGAAATACCGCGTCAATGACAAATTTATTGACAAGGCGGCCAATTTGAAAAAGATTAAGAATGGCGATCACGTTCACTGGTACTTTACGACAAAGGGGTATTGACGATGCAACGAGCGATGTTTATTGGGGCCATTGGCTGTGGGAAGACCACGCTCTTACAGCGGCTAAAGGACCTCACTATCCACTACAACAAGACGCAAGCGCTTGAGTTCTATCAAAACATTATTGATACGCCAGGCGAATATATTGAGCATCGCCGGATGTACACCAGTATTGCCACGACCGCGATGGACGCAGACGTGGTGGTGATGCTTCAGAGCGCCACGGACCAGCGCCTGATCTATCCGGAAGCGTTTAGCACGATGTTTGCGAGACCGGTCATTGGCGTGGTAACCAAAACGGATATTGCAGATCAGGCGGCGATCGCGTGGGCGGCGGATCAACTGAAACGTGCGGGCGCCAAGCAGCTGTTTGAAGTCTCCGCCTTAACTGGTGATCGGACAGAAGCGCTCCGTCAATTCTTAGATGATTAATAGCAAAGCCCCTCACCAATTGTTGATGAGGGGCTTTGCTATTTAAAGACAATCAAACTTTATGAATGAGAGATTATTTGGGTGAATCAATTGAAAGTGGTGCGCCTGCGCTAACCAAGTTTAACTGGCGTGTCAGCTGGTTGTCCGCTGACGAGCTTCAGGTTGTTATCAAAGGCTTTGAGCACCATATTACGGACGGCATGAGTGGTATAGAAGGCCGTATGTGGGGTGACCAAAACGTTAGACCGGTGAATTAAGTTTGCGAGACGCTTATCGGGGAATTCTTTGTTCTGCCAATCACTGTTGAAGATGCCCACTTCGTCTTCGTATGTATCCATGACGAAACCAGCCACCTTGCCGCTGTCTAACGCCTTGATGACAGCGTCCGTATCGACTAAGGCACCGCGAGAACAGTTCACGAGGACAACGTTGTCTTTCATTTTGGCGATAGTCCGAGAATTGATCATGTGCGTATTTTCCTTGGTTGCGGGAACGTGTAGGGAAATCACATCGGACTGGGCATAAAGATCATCTAAGGTATCGACATAATAACCTTTACGTTTTAATTCAGGGTTTTCAAACGGATCGAACGCAATGACTTTTGCGCCGAATCCTTCCATGATTTGCATGAAGACCCGTCCGATATGGCCTGTTCCGATGACGCCAACTGTTTGATCCCGAACTTCTCGGCCAATGGTGGGGGCCCAACGAAGGTCGCCTTTTTCAATTTTTTCATCGAGAACTTTAGTTTGACGTAAAATTCTAGCAGTTTGAATGGCTGCGTGTTCGGCGATGGCGTTAGGGGAGTAGACCGGCACGTTCGTCACCTGAAAACCCAGTTCGTTGGCCTTGTCGGCGTCAATGTTATCGACCCCGACGTTACGGAGAGACATCCGTGTGATACCTTGATCAGCAAGGGCTTGGAGGGTGTCAGCCGTATAAGCCAATTGCTGGTAGACGACCACACCATTCGCGTCTTTTGCATACTTTGCTGTCTGTGCGGAGAGCAGTTCATCGGTGTACCCGACTTCGATATCGGGGTGATTCTTGGCCCATTCCTTAACGTAGGGTTCTTCATCTTTACGAATACTAAAGGCGAAGATACGTTTCTTGCCATTTGAATTAAATTTCTTGGCGGGTGCTGTGTCTGCTTGCGCGTTAGACTCAGCAAGGACTTGCTTAATCACTTCTCTAATGAGATCTTCGTTTACATCTGACATTAAAAGCTCCTCATTTCTTTGGTTCTATACTTTTTAGGTGTTGTACATGATGGATCGTTAAAACTATTGCGCTGTATAACCGCCATCAACTAAAAATTCGGACCCTGTGCTAAAGGAGGATTCGTCTGAGGCGAGGAACAGCGTCATGTTTGCCACTTCGGCGGGTTCCGCTAACCGACCCATTGGGTGAAGTGAAACCAAATGATCCTTGACCTTAGGATCGGTTTTCTCAAGATTTTCAACTAAGGGCGTGTTCACATAACCCGGATGAACAGAGTTAATTCGAACATCATAACCTTCGCGAGCACAGTGCAGTGCCGCAGATTTGGTCAATAGACGGACGCCCCCCTTTGACGCGTTGTAGGCGAGTAGATCAGGGTCGCCAATCAGACCTTCAACGGAACACAGGTTGATGATGGAATTTTTTTCATGATTGTTCTTCATCGCATTAATTCCATACTTTACCCCCCACATGGTCCCGGTGAGGTTAACGCCAATCGTTGCGTTCCAATTCTTTTCAGTCATACTCTCGATATCGGAGAACACACCAATTCCGGCGTTGTTGACGATAATGTTAAGCTTGCCAAATCGTTTGATGGTCGCACTGATAATGCGATCCCAATCATCTTTTTTGGATACATCTTGCTGCATAAAAACTAGGCGATTTGGAATTAATTCTTTTTCTAATAAATCGCCGGCTTCTTTTTCGATCGCTGTGAATACAACTTTGGCGCCTTCTTCAGCAAAGCGTTCAACCACAGCTTTCCCGATTCCTTTGGAGCCACCCGTAACCAGCGCAACCTTCCCTTGCAACCGTCCCATTATAAAGCCTCCATTCTAAAGTTTGTTACAAAAGTATTATATAGCACCCGTTCAAGAGAAGTAAAGCGCTTTCTTTATGATAAAATGTCTTATTTTGTGAAAAATACGCAAAATTATATCATTTTTAAAATCGCCCGATATCTCCCTAATGTGTCAACCATAGGTGATATCGGACGATTTTAATTTTGAAACTGCAAGCGAAACTTATGGACGGCTTATTTTGTGAAATCGTGTGGATAATGTTCCAGATGTCTTCGTTTTGGGAGGATGATTGTCTGAATCGTGAGGCTAAGATAAGCTGATGTAAATCCATTGAATCACTGACTTATCTTGCACATAGGTTTCACTGGGAAATAGCTGGGGTTGTACGCCGTCTACTAGATAAATCCAGCCATCAGTATTACTGAGCGAGGATAGGCCATCGATTGCCATGATACAAGGATAGCCATTGACACTCTGTTCTACGAGGGGGATGCTTTTTTTCTGGAAGAAATGTTGAGAGGCGGCATAAACGGAGATATTGTCGTTCCAGTCCATGTCCCGGTGAATCGTATAGATCTTTTGGGCACTCTCGTAGCGTTTCCGAAATTGTAAGGGGGTGAGGTGCGTGGTTTCCTTGAAAACCTTGTTAAAATAATTGGAACGCGCGAACCCAATGGCCTTTGAAATCTGATTGATGGAGTGGTCGGTTGAGACTAGGCGCTGTTGAGCCAAGGCGATTTTTCTGATTCGAATATAATTTGAAAAGTTGATTTTAAAATGTTCTTTAAACAATCGACTCAGATAGGCTGGGGAAAGATATGAATTTTGAGAAACGGTGTCGAGCGTCAGTTTTTGGTCGATATTGGCATCAATGTAGGCTAACGCGATGTCGATGTCATTAATACTTTTGCTGGGGTTAGTGGCGTTTGACGTGCTCAAGGCTTGAAGATCGGCTTCGGATTTGGCTCCAAATCCCGAAGCGACTAGGCCGAATAGCTGGTTGCCCTTAGTCAACTCTTCTTTAGTTAACGGCGAAAGCACACTAATCTCTTGATAATAAGGTTTGAGAATGCTTACGGAAATATTATCTAAAGCAGCGCGGTGTAAGGGCATCGCATTTATTGGAATACTATTTTTGTTGGCAATAAATAAGCCGTTGAACTGATTGTTGGTAATGAGGGGGAAGAAGAGGGAGAAGCTCCTTTTGTGAAAAAGAGACTTAACTTTACTAGAATTAGGAAAAATGCCATCGCTTGTCACCAGCTGTAAGGTGGTGTCGATAAAGGCAATGCGCGCCTTAGTAAGCTGATAGAACAGGGATAGAATTCTTTTAATCTGGATGGCGTGACTGCTTTGTGAATTAAAGTTCATAAAAAAGTCTCCTTTGACGGCTAATCGGCTTATTTCTGAATACAGAATAGCTTATATATCGAAAAAAAGCAAATTAGTATCATAAATGAAGATGGTATTTTGCAATTATCTATATTTTGTACATGATGCGAATGAAGAAAAATAAAAGTGCCTGTTATATAATAACCGTGTAGCAAAAGAGTAAGCGCTTACAGCGCAACATTCACATTAGGAGGCTTTCTTTATGGAACAAGAGGCACTAGGAATGATTGAAACGAGAGGTTTAGTCCCCTCAATTGAAGCAGCAGATGCCATGGTAAAGGCCGCAAATGTTGACTTGATTGGTCAACAAAAAATTGGCGCAGGCCTTGTAACAGCGATGGTCCGTGGGGATGTTGGTGCTGTTAAAGCAGCCGTAGATGCGGGGGTTCAAGCCGCAGGAAACGTTGGCGAAGTTGTTTCTAATTACGTCATTCCACGTCCACATACGGATGTCGAGAAGATTCTTCCACACAAAGAATAATGATTAAAATTGGTTCTTATTTTGTTTGAAGTGGAGGACAAATAAGAACCTTTTTATTAGCGGGTGTTCATGCACTCGAAATTCTCCGTTACAAAATATTAGGAGGCAGTCGTATGATTGACTTTTTGAATTCTACCAGCGTTGCACCCGAGTTCGTGGGTGCTGACGAAGCTGGGGATACGATTGGTTTATGTATTCCTAACGTAGACCCACTTCTGCTTGAAAAACTGCACGTTAAGAAAAAATATTCAGTAATTGGTATCGTTAGTGACCGGACCGGTGGTGGCCCACAACTGTTCTCCATGGATGAAGGAATCAAGTCTACGAATACAGAGTGTATCGACGTTGAGTGGACCAATGATACCAAAGGTGGCGGGGGACAGGGCTGCATGATCATCATCGGTGGCTACGACCCTTCGGATGTTCGTGAAGCTATAAAGGTCACCTTTGATAATTTACATCGGTACTTTGGCGATGTATACGGAAACGCCGCTGGTTATATTGAATTGCAATACACGGCCCGAGCGGATGGCTGTCTTTCCGAGGCATTGGGTGCCGAAAAGGGCAAGGCCTTCGGAATTATTAATGCTTGTCCGGCTGCCATCGGGATCGTCATGGCGGATACGGCGTTGAAGACCGCTGGCGTGAAGATTATTTCGGTTGCCACCCCTAGTCATAACGGGAGTCCTTCCAACGAAGGGACCTTGACGATCAGTGGTGAATCGGGGGCTGTCCGTCAGGCTGTCATTGCTGCGCGCGATCGTGGTTTAGAGCTACTAGGACAAATGGGAGATAAACCAACCAATGATTTCCCCTCCTACATCGTGTAAAGACTTTATTCTAAGGAGGATCACTTAATGAAACGTCAAAAAAGATTTGAAAAATTGGAACAACGACCAATCAATCAAGATGTGATTGTTCAAGAGTGGCCTGAAGAAGGATTCGTGGCGATGAAGAGCCCGAATGATCCCGAACCAAGCATTAAGGTTGAAGATGGGGTCATCACCGAAATGGATGGGAAGAAGCGTTCCGATTTCGACCTCATCGATATGTACATTGCCAACTACGGGATTAATGTGGCCAATGCGGAAAAGGTTATGGCGATGGATTCAACTAAAATCGCGAGAATGCTGATTGACCCGAATGTTTCACACAAGGAAGTCCTGAAGTACACGACGGCGATGACGCCAGCCAAGGGTCAAGCCGTGATTAACGAACTGGACTTTGGCGAAATGATTATGGGTGCCAAGAAG
This sequence comes from Lactobacillus sp. HBUAS51381, assembly GCF_012641095.1. Classification (GTDB taxonomy): domain Bacteria; phylum Bacillota; class Bacilli; order Lactobacillales; family Lactobacillaceae; genus Levilactobacillus. Next base: position 15,913 of record NZ_JAAVSC010000006.1, on the reverse strand, counting down.
ATGCGGGAACGCCGTAAACCAGCCAATCAAAGTCACGTCACTAACTACATTGATAATCCGGTTGAGCTGGCGGCGGATGCAGCTGAAGCCGCGTTGCGAGGATTTGCAGAAGAAGAAACTACAACGGCTGTCAGTCGGGACGCACCATTCAATGCCCTGTCCGTTTTGGTGGGGTCACAGACTGGACGACCGGGTGTATTGCACCAATGCTCAGTTGATGAAGCCACAGAACTACAGTTGGGGATGCGGGGCTTAACGTCATACGCAGAAACCATTTCAGTGTATGGTACAGATCGGTCCTTCACGGATGGTGATGATACACCTTGGTCAAAGGGATTCTTAGCATCCTGCTATGCTTCACGGGGGATTAAGATGCGGTTCACGTCCGGCTCCGGTTCAGAAGTCCTGATGGGGTATCCAGAAGGTAAATCGATGCTGTATCTGGAAGCACGCTGTATCTTACTATCGAAGGCTTCCGGAGTCCAAGGTCTCCAAAATGGGTCGCTGAGTTGTATTTCAATTCCTACGGCGGTTCCCAATGGCTTACGAGAAGTCCTTGGTGAAAACCTATTGTGCATGATGTACGACCTGGAAGCGGCAACGGGGAGTGACCAATCCTTCTCTCACTCTTCAATGCGGCGGACTTGGCGGTTTATGGGTCAATTCATCGGTGGAACGGACTTTATCTGTTCAGGATTTGGGGCCGAACCTAACCCAGATAACACCTTTGCGGGCTCTAACGAAGATGTTTATGACTACGATGATATTCACTTCCTATCGCGGGATTATGGACAATCATTCGGGATTCATTCAATTCGAGAAGAAGAAGCCATTAAGGTTCGTCGTAAAGCCGCTGAAGCGCTACAAGCCGTCTTCAAGGGCCTGGGGTTACCAAACATTACTGATGAAGAAGTAGAGGCTGCAACGTATGCAGATGTTCACGAAGACATGCCTAAACGAGATAAGGTCGTTGATATGAAGGCTGCTCAAGACATGATGGACAGAGGGATCACCGCGGTCGATGTAATCAAGGCGCTGGTCGATAGTGACTTCCATGATGTTGCGGAAGCTATTCTTAACTTACAGAAGCAAAAGGTGGTTGGCGATTACCTGCAAACCTCAGCAATCTTTGATAAGAATTGGCACGTTGAATCAGCCGTCAATGAGGGCAATGACTACCAAGGCCCAGGCACCGGCTACCGGTTGTACGATGATCCAGAGGAGTGGAAGAAAGTCACCGATATTCCACAAGTTATTGATCCAGAGCACTTTGATATGTAAGAAAGGGGCATTATTTTGACTGATATTGATGAGAACTTAATCCGCAAGATTGTTCGTGAAGTTCTGGCACAAACGCAGACGGATCAAACAATTGATTTTCAAAAAAATAATACACAAAATAATGGTAGCGCTTCCTCAAAATCGGGTGCTGTCTCAGAAAAGGCACTTGATTGGTTTCAGCCAGTTGGTTTAGCAAAACCGGGATACTCTAAGGATGAGATCGTGATTGCTGTTGCGCCTGCCTATGCAACGGTGCTAACCAAAACTGAATCCAGTGTTACCCATCAAGAGGCCTTGCGCCAAATGATTGCCGGTATTGAAGAAGAGGGACTGAAGGCACGGGTAGTTAAGGTCTACGATACTTCTGATGTGTCGTTTATGGCTGTGGAAGCGGACAGCCTGTCGGGTTCTGGCATCTCCATTGGGATTCAATCCAAGGGAACCGTTATTATTCACCAAAAGGACCAAGAAGCGCTAAACAACCTGGAGCTCTTCCCTGAAGCGCCCGTGGTTGATGAGAAGATGTTCCGGGCCATTGGGAAAAATGCGGCTCACTATGCTAAGGGCGATTCACCGGAACCAGTTTCTCAGCCTAATGACCAAATGGCACGGCCTAATTTCCAAGCAATCTCTGCAATTCTGCATATTCGCGAAACGCATCAAGTGGTTTCAGGAAAGCCGGCAGAAGAGATTAAAGTCACATTTTAAGGAGAGGTATCAATGAGTGATATTAATGAATTAGTATCGAATATTTTAAACCAAGTTAATAATTCTGATACCGCGTCTACGCAAGCGACTCACGACACGCTTACGAGGGACAAACAGTATGGCGTTGCGGACTATCCCCTCTATGAAAAGCATCGGGACATTATCAAAACGCCTTCTGGTAAGCCACTTGATGATGTGACGTTGGACGACATTGCCAATAATCGAATTGATCGTAAAGATCTGCGGATTACGGCTGAAGCGTTGAAGATGCAAGGGGATGTGGCGGGTGCTGCTGGCCGCAAGACCTTGCAGATGAATTTTGACCGTGCAGCGGAACTTACCAAGATTCCCGATGATCGCCTACTCGAAATGTATAATGCCTTGCGTCCCTACCGGTCGACTAAAGAAGAACTGCTGGGGATTGCAAAGGAATTACGTTCAGACTATCAGGCAACAATCTGTGCGGCTTGGTTTGAAGAGGCAGCTGACTACTACGCGAGCCGGAAGAAGCTTAAAGGAGATAAGTAGAAAACGTTGAAAAAGGGTGTCTAGATATGGCAATGAAAAAAGTGATTGGTGTTGACATTGGAAATTCGTCAACTGAAGTTGCACTCGCCAATGTTTCCGATGAAGGCGTAGCTAGTTTCATTGGATCAGGGATAGCTGCCACTACCGGTATCAAAGGAACTAAGGAAAATCTAGTTGGTATCCGTGATGCGCTGAATCAGGTTTTGCATAAAACAAGCTTAGCAATCGGTCAGATTGACTTAATTCGGATTAATGAGGCCACACCAGTGATTGGGGACGTGGCCATGGAGACCATCACAGAGACGGTGGTTACGGAGTCGACGATGATTGGTCATAATCCTGATACGCCGGGGGGGATTGGAACGGCCTCGGGTGTAACGGTACCGATTCTAAAGTTGGCGGGTGAACGGGATAAGGATCAGCAGTATATCGTGATTGTTCCGAGAGAGATTGACTTCGAAAATTGCGCCAAACTCATCAATGCGTATGTTGCAGCTGGCTACCAAATTTCAGCTGCTATTCTCCAAAACGATGATGCTGTGTTAGTCGATAATCGATTAAAACAGAAGATTCCGATTGTTGATGAGGTAGCGATGATTGATAAGGTTCCCCTACATATGTTGGCAGGGGTTGAAGTCGCTGGTCCGGGACAAGTCATCTCACAGCTTGCTAATCCATATGGGATTGCCACGTTGTTCCAACTAGACTCTGAGGAAACCAAGAATATCGTGCCTGTCTCACGAGCCTTGATTGGCAATCGCTCTGCGGTGGTCATTAAGACACCAGCAGGAGACGTCAAGGCCCGCGTTATTCCAGCCGGCAAGATTGTGATCAATGGAGAGACGGGAAATGATGAGGTAGGCGTCTCACGTGGGGCCGCTGCTATCATGAAGAAGATTTCCAGCTTTCGACATATTAAAGACATCACGGGCGAAACCGGAACAAACATCGGTGGCATGCTGGAAAAGGTGCGTCAGACCATGGCCACGTTAACTGGCAAGCAGAACAAAGACGTTGCCATTCAGGATTTATTGGCCATTGATACTCAAGTCCCCGTAAAGGTAAAGGGGGGGCTTGCAGGTGAATTTCTCAATGAGTCCGCGGTGGGAATCGCCGCAATGGTTAAATCGGATCACTTGCAGATGGCGGCCATTGCACGGCTTATCGAAAAGGAATTGAAGGTTAAGGTTGAAATTGGTGGAGCGGAGGTTGAATCGGCCATTCACGGTGCACTGACGACCCCTGGGACCTCCAAACCCATTGCCATTCTTGATTTTGGGGCTGGATCGACGGATGCGTCAATCATTGATCGAAAGGATCAGTCCATTGCCATTCATCTAGCCGGTGCCGGTGATATGGTTACGATGATTATCAATTCTGAACTTGGGTTGTCAGATGTTCATCTCGCTGAGGACGTGAAGCGCTATCCACTGGCTAAGGTAGAAAATCTGTTCCAACTCCGCCATGAAGATGGTTCGGTACAGTTCTTCGATCATCCCTTGCCTTCCGAGTTATTTGCCCGGGTTGTGGTCATCAAGCCGGACGGCTACGAGCCCGTAATCGGTAATCCCAGCATCGAAAGAATTAAGCTGGTGCGTCAAGGGGCGAAGAAGCGGGTGTTCGTGACGAATGCCATTCGCGCGTTGAAATACGTGAGTCCGACGGGCAATATTCGTGACATCCCCTTTGTGGTAATCGTAGGTGGTTCTGCACTGGACTTTGAAATTCCACAACTAGTTACCGATGAGCTCGCACACTATAACTTGGTATCTGGTCGGGGAAACGTTCGTGGCATTATGGGGCCGAGAAATGCGGTTGCAACGGGTCTGGTCCTACGCTATGCCGAAGAAAGAAGGCAAGGCAATGGCTGATAATCTTGAGCGACCAGCAATCATTATTGGGGTACCCCGTACGGTGAGTCACACGGCACGTCTGCTGGAACCACTTCTTAACGGTATCGAGGAAGAACAGATTCCAATTTTACTTAAGACAATCGCAGTTGATGATGTTGTTTCACGCGCTTATCAAGCGGCTCTGGCTTCACGATTGTCAGTAGGCATTGCTTACGATGGGGATCGGTATGTGGTTCACTATAAGAATTTGCCAGAGCAACACCCACTATTTGATATTCGTCTTGAGGATAACGCCCAACAACGGGTCTTAGGTGCGAATGCCGCACGACTGGTAAAGGGCATACCCTTTAAGAAATTAGCATGAATGGGGATAAAATTATGGAAGCGTTAGGATATGTAGAGTGTGACGGACTCACTAGCGCAACGGTTGCCGCAGATCGCATGTTAAAGACAAGTGATGTGCAACTCAGCAGAATCCGTAATGCCGAAAACGGTTGGATTACGCTGGAGTTTACAGGTGACATTGCCGCTTTGGAAGTTGCCGTTGAGACGGTCAAACAAACTCTACCGGAAAAATATGTTGCAGGTCTGGTCATCGGGAGTCCGGCGAAGGGATTGGATGAGATCGGGAGCTCCGGGGCAACGGACGTTAATCCGCCAAACTTTAATCCTGAAAAATACAATTCCGATGGCTCGATGAAGGAATCGGCGATGTTTGGTCCTCGTCCTAAAACGGTGACAAAGGCGCCACAGCTGGTTAAGACTGACAGTGTCTCAACGTCACAGGATCAGCCGACTGAGAAGCCGGTGGATGCTGAGGTCACGTGTAATTTATGTGGTGACCCAGAGTGTCCACGCAAGGTGGGGGAACCACATGTTAAGTGCATCCACTATAGCGAACTGAAAAATAAAGACGATGCAAATAAGAAGAATTCAACCAATAACAAGGAGGAATAACCCATGAATAACGCTTTAGGAATGATTGAAACTAGAGGATTGGTACCGTCAATTGAGGCTGCCGATGCCATGGTAAAAGCTGCTAACGTGGTCTTAACGGGTCAAGAAAAGATTGGGGCTGGCTTAGTCACTGTGATGATTCGTGGAGATGTTGGGGCCGTAAAATCAGCTGTAGACGCAGGGATTCAAGCAGCTGAAAATGTTGGTGAAGTGGTGTCATCTTATGTCATCCCTCGCCCACATAGTGAAGTTGAGAGCGTATTACCATCCATTCAAACGCCAAGTGGTGCTGGTGAATAGTCACTAATTTTGGGGATGAATTGGAGGTGTGGCGATGGATGACTTGCTGGAAAAGGTCGTTGAGAAATTAAAAAAAAGACAGACGGCAACGCGGGTCATCTCTTTGCCTGACTTGCCGGCGTCACGGGATAAACAATTATTCGTGGATTATGGCAACATCATTATCGAGGATGTCTCCATACCGTTTATCAAAGCGTTGTATACACTGCAGACCAATAATGCTCAGGTGTTATGGATCTTAAATGGCATTAAATATGATGTTCACTTTTATCTGCGTGTCAATGAACAACTGGTGAATTTCATTCCGCGAATGATGGTCTTGGACTGGCCAATCAAGTTTGTAGTTGGACGGCGTTCGCTAGTGGTTAGTGATCAAGCGTCAATCCTATCGCGAACCAATCTAGCAGCATTGCCGGATAACGCGACCTTGATTAGGACGAACCGGCAACGGTTAACAGATGAAGGACGCGAAATTTGTCGAGAGAAAAACATCAAAATAAAGATGAGGACTGAGGAAAATTGTATATGGCTAGAGTAATGGGTAGCGTTGTGTCTACCCAAAAAGACCCATCTTTAGTTGGCCAGAAATTAATGATTATTCGACCGATCGATTCGGATCAAAATGAGATCCGATTTGAACAGGTTGCAGCGGATAAAGTGAATGCTGGGATTGGGGATAACGTGTTAGTTGTCCGCGGATCGAGCGCACGACGCGCGGATAGCGAAAACAAACCGGATGCAACCGACGTGAATGACTGTACGATCGTGGGGATCATTGACCGGTTCGACAAATAAAGTGCCGTTGAGGAGGAAATGCTATGCCAATTTACACCAAAGGCGGTGATAAAGGTAAAACGAGCCTATTTGATGGCCTGCGGGTTGAAAAAGATTCGATTCGAGTTGCGACGTATGGCACATTTGATGAGTTGAACGCAACAATCAGCCTCGCTGAGAAACTATGTCAAAGTCAAGCGAATCGAAAAATTTTACAGACCGTTGAGTATCGGATGTTTTATCTTCAAGGTGAGATTGCCACGAAAGACACTGAGAAGTTTTTAGCGCAGAGTCGAGTCATCACGGACGAAGATACGCATTTTCTGGAGAGCGTGATTGATGAGTATACCCAGCGGCTCCCACAAATTCATAGTTTTATTCTTCCCGGAACGAGTCATGCCGGCGCACAATTACATGTCTGTCGAACCATTTGTCGCCGGGCTGAGCGATCGTTTGTTGAGCTCTCAAGAAGCGTGCAGTTTCGGCCAGAATTGGAGCGTTATATCAATCGGCTGTCTGACTTCTTATATATCATGGCACGTTCGGAGGACTATGAAGACCTCATAAGTCGGGTGACGAAGCAGGTTATTGAAATCTACTTAAAAGGTGGTGGAGCTGGTCATGGCGATGAATGAAGCACAGTTGACGGCGTTAGTTCAAGCGGTTCTGGCGAGAAAGGCGAATCTGTTTTCATTAACTAAAATGGAGACGGTAATTGCGGCCGCGGTGAAGCGGGCGTCTGAATTGGATGTCGGAGTGACAATCGCAATCATGCGTAATGATCAGGTCGTTCAGATGAGTTACCATATGCCTAACGCGAACTTGGTAAGTAGCCAGTTAGCTCCCAAGAAGGCATGGTCGGCTTTAGCGATGCAGCAATCCACCATTGACTTGTCGCAACAGGTACAGCCCGGTGAGGAACTTTATCAAATTGAAACGATGATGACTGGACAGCTGACGTCTTTTGGTGGTGGAATCCCACTGGAAGTTGATGGTGAAGTCATTGGCGCAATCGGTGTAAGCGGTGGAACAGTTGCACAGGATCAGGAAATCTGTGAAGTGGCTGTTAAAACTTTTATGAAGGAGAGTCGTTGAGATTATGGATCAAGGCAAAGTTGAAACAATCATTCGTGATATTATTTCACAAGAAATGGGTAACTCCCTGAGCCACAAAAGTGTTGCCGGTTATCAGGCAGATCGGGATGATCAGGATATATCGCCACTGTTGAAAGCGTTACGAGATTCGGTCCAAGCCAAAACACGAGATCAGTCTGGCGACGTGGATAACTCACCTTTACTAGAAGACTTAAAGCGTGAGGTGGAAGAGCGAATCGGTTAGCGAGGGATAGTCTATGAGTCGTGATATTGAACGAACCATTCAAGAGTATGTGCCTGGGAAGCAGGTGACGCTGGCTCACATTGTTGCCAATCCCACGCCTGATATCTATGAAAAATTAGGTATTCAGACGCCGAAGAATGCTTTGGGAATATTGACGATTACCCCTAGTGAGGCTGCAATCATCGCGGGCGATATCGCTACCAAATCGAGTAATGTGACATTGGGCTTTATTGATCGCTTTAGCGGTTCGGTCGTTATCGTTGGTGAAGTCTCAGAAGTCGAATCAGCATTAAAAGCGGTTATTGATAAATTAAATGGCCTATTGGGGTTCGACATTCCCAGCATCACTAGAACTTAATGCACACGAGGGCCATCGCATTAGGCCGTGGCCCTTTTGCGATGCACATCATCATAAGGGAGGGGGGAACGAATGGCGCACGAGATTAAGTTGAACAACGGGTTTAATTGTCGGGACCTAGCCGGGTACAGGACGCATGATGGTGAACAGATCAAGCCCAAAAAGCTCATTAGAGCGGGCTACCTATCCGATCTGGATAACGACGATCAAGAGATATTGTATCAGTACGGTATTCGTACGGTGATTGACCTGCGCTCTCCAGGTGAGATGGCCCGGTATCCGGATCATTTAGATTCTCGAATACGCGTTGTGAAATTACCGATTTCGACCCAAGACTTATCAACCAGTCCGAACAATGTCCGACGACTCAGTCAGAATTTGGTCGATAAGAAGGCTGGGTTGCGGCAAATGCTGCAAGCCTATGAACGGCTGATTACGAGTGTTGAAGCACAGGCTGCCTATCGACAGTTCATGCTAACTTTACTTGAACCAGCAACTGGCGGCACCCTCTTTCACTGCTCAATGGGGAAGGATCGGACGGGAGTATTGACCATACTAATTTTAAAAGCATTGATGATTCCCGATGACGTGGTTCAAAAAGACTACTTAATGAGCAATGAGCTGTTGGCGGTGAACATTAATCAGCAACTGAGTGCCGCTAAGAAAACAAGCGATAGTTTGGCCTATCTACAATCAATTTTTGATATTTCAACCGTTAGACCGGTTTATTTTACACGACTACTAGACATTGTGACGGCAAGATATGGTGGCTTCTCGGCTTTCTTTCATGAGCAGTTAGGTCTTCGAGAAAGTGACCTCGAGCGGTTTAGACAGCTCTATTTGACACGGTGATGATGTGCGCCATCACGAAACTGGCGAAATTGAGATGTGAGTCATCTCATGATTTAAGGAAGTGAGCGTTATGGCAACGATTGGCGTTTTGGTTGGAAGCCTTAGTCGGCAAGCCTATAGCCAAAAAGTAGCTGATTATTTAGTGAAGAACCAGACAACTGCAAAATGGGTTCAGCTTAATTATGACCTCTTACCACTCTACAATCCGGATTGCGAAGAGGCCTCGGTTCTGGAATGGCAAGTCTTTCGAAGTGTGGTTGACCAAATGGACGCATTGCTTCTGATAACCCCAGAGTACAATTTCTCAATTCCCGGTGGGTTAAAGAATGCTTTAGATGTGCTATCTGTGCCGATACCGAAGTCACATATTGCGAATAAGCCGGTGTTGGTGGTGACAGATTCCTCTGGAGATCGTGGTGGTGCGAACGCTAACGCCCACATTCAACAGTTGCTGCGCTATATGGGAATGAATGTGATGAACGACTTCATCACGATTGGTCACGTTCAGACTGTATTTAATCGTCAAGGGCAGTTGATTGATCATGAAGTAGGCGATCAGTTGACTCAGGCAATGGCACGGTTCACCAAACGTATGTCGTTATTGTAGGTTGTGACGGCAGCGAGAGTGTAATTCACGATGAGCTATCGATTATGGGGGAAGTTCTTCCTTTAGCGGTGGCTTTTTTCTACGAGACAGACCATAAAAAATTATAACTGATTAGGGGGTTAATTGTAATAAAATACTCAGAAAGCGTCCTTGTCTCGAGGAGACGCCAGCGTTGGTACCACGTGTTTTCATAGGTAAAACGTTAAACGTGAAACCGCAGCTCTAACTTGTTCATTAAAACACAATTAAAAAGCATCCTGAACATAATTTCAAAAATAGCCTTTACAAACGTGCACGAATCCGGTATGCTAATTGTGATAAATGAAAGGGGTTTCATACTATGACATTAACGACTGCACAATTAGCAAAATACATTGATCACACTAACTTAAAGGCTGACGCAACTGAGGCCAGCATCAAACAAACTTGTGACGAAGCTAAGCAATTTGATACAGCTTCCGTCTGTGTTAACTCCTACTGGATTCCGTTCGTTGCTGAGCAATTAAAGGACAGCGACGTTAACCCTATCGCCGTTGTGGGCTTCCCACTAGGGGCCATGGCCACGGACAGTGAAGTCTTTGAAGCCAACAAGGCCATTGACGATGGCGCCGAAGAAATCGACATGGTCATTAACGTCGGCGAATTGAAAGCCGGTAACAACGATAAGGTTGGCCAGGATATCTTAGCCTTAGCCGAAGCCGTTCACGCCAAGGGGAAGTTGTTGAAGGTTATCTTGGAAACCTGCCTATTAAATAATGAAGAAATCATCCGCGCTTGCAAGCTGAGTGAACAGGCCGGTGCCGACTTCGTGAAGACCTCGACTGGGTTCTCAACGGCCGGTGCGAAGTTAGAAGACGTTAAGTTAATGCGTGAAACCGTTGGCGATCGTTTGGGCGTCAAGGCTTCTGGTGGGATTCACAGCAAGGACGAAGCCTTAGCCATGATCGATGCCGGTGCCAGTCGTTTGGGTGTCAGTGCCACGGTCGCCATCTTAACGGGTGAAGCAACCGCAACGAAGTCAGGCTACTAAAAATCAGTCAGTGAAAGTAGGGATACGGATATGAAGTTTAAACGCGTTTTCGGTTTAGTTATGGATTCTGTCGGGACGGGGGCCGCACCGGACTCTGTGAACTACGGTGACGAGGGGGCCGATACCCTGGGTCACGTGGGTCACTACTATGCGGGCAAGCTAGCCTTACCGAACCTGGCTAAATTGGGGATATCCAATCTCCGGGACACGCCGATCGAAGGGGTTCCCGTCGCTGACGCCCCCAAGGCCTACTACGGCAAGATGCAAGAAATCTCCGCCGGTAAGGATTCCATGGATGGTCACTGGGAAATGATGGGCTTGCCGGTTCGCAAAGCCTTGAGTACCTATCCGAATGGTTTTCCGGCCGACTTATTAAAGAAATTGGAAGCGTTCTCAGGACGGAAGATCATCGGGAACCGGCCAGAATCCGGCACCAAGATTATTGCCGAATTGGGTGAACAACAGATGGCCAAGGGCGATTTGATCGTTTACACGTCCGGCGACTCGGTACTGCAGATTGCGGCTCACGAGGATATCATTCCACTCGACGAACTCTACAAGATCTGTGAGTATGCGCGCTCTCTGGTAAATGGTCCGGAAAACTTAATTGGCCGGGTCATTGCACGGCCATACGTAGGGCCAGATGCCGAACACTTCACGCGGACGGCCAACCGGCGGGACTTCACGTTGGAACCAACGGGTGAGACCGACATGGACCGTTTACAAGCCGCTGGTGTTCACGTGGTCGGCGTGGGGAAGATTAACGACATCTTCTCCGGCCACGGGATCGATGAAGGCTACCACAATGAAAGCAACATGGACGGGATGGATCACGTCGATCACGTCATGCAAGAAGACTTTACCGGCTTTTGCTTCATTAACTTGGTGGACTTCGATGCCATGTACGGTCACCGGCGGAACCCCAAGGGCTTTGGTCAAGCCTTGATGGACTTTGACCAACGGCTCGGAACGGTCATGGCCAACATGCATGACGATGACCTGCTCATGATTACGGCCGACCATGGGAACGACCCGACCTATACCGGGACGGACCACACCCGTGAATTCGTGCCATTACTGGCCTACTCACCAAGCTTTAAGCAGGGTGGCAGCCTGGGTATCCGGTCACCATTCTCGGACTTTGGCGCAACGGTGTTGGATAACTTTGGCGTGGCCGGCAACGATGCGGGTCACAGTTTCTTAGCTGACTTGAACTAGAACATCCAAGGAGGATAACCATCATGAGTAACCATTTGGAAGCAAAAATGGGCGATATCGCCGACACGGTCTTAATGCCAGGAGATCCATTGCGGGCCAAGTACATTGCGGAAACATTCCTGGAGAATCCCGTGTGCTATAACAAGGTTCGGAATGCCTTTGGCTATACGGGAACCTACAAGGGCCACCGGATCTCGGTTCAAGGCACGGGAATGGGGATTCCCTCCATCTCGATCTACGCCCATGAGCTGATCAACGATTATGGTGCCAAGAAGCTGTTCCGGGTGGGAACGGCTGGCGGCATGAGTCCCGACGTTCACGTTCGCGACGTGGTATTGGCCCAAGGCTCAACCACGGATTCGGCCATCATTCACAATACGTTTGGCGGCGGTATCTACTACGCCACGTTGAGTGACTTCGGCTTGTTGGACGCGGCGTACCATGCGGCTAAAGACCTGAAGATTCCGGTCAAGGTCGGGAACATTTTGGCCGAGGATCGCTTCTACAACGATGAAATGGACCGGCAAAAGTTGGTCGATTACGGGGTTATCGCCACGGAAATGGAATCAGCAGCGCTGTTCCTGATCGCGGCGAAGTACCACGTGAAGGCCTTGTCCGTGTTGACGATTAGCAATCATTTGGTTACCGGTGAATCCACGAGTCCTGAGGAACGGGAAACGTCCTTCGGCGACATGATCAAGGTGGCCTTGGAAGCGGCAATTGCCGAATAAGCAGACGACTGACAGGACGCGCAGTGTTACCTGAGAGAAGCAACCACAAAACTGGTAGGATCGCATCATGCTAACTGGACCTAACCAGTTTACGATTGGTGAGGACCTACCCGTTTTGGGTTAACGGGGTAATATGCGCTGATAAACGTCAGTTAGAGACTATTTAGATGAAAGAAAGAGGGCAAATTCATGACGGAGACCACGGATCAGCGGCTGACGCAAAGTTTAGCGGTTGCGAAGATGTACTACCAATCGGATCAGAGTCAAAGTCAGATTGCCCAGCAACTGGGGATTTCTCGCCCAACCGTTTCCCGACTTCTGCAGTATGCCAGAGAGCAGGGCTTGGTTCGCATCCAGATCATTGATCCGGTTCAAGACGTTCAAACGTTGGAACAAGCCCTGACGCGTGCCTATCACGTGGAGGTTCACGTGGTCCCGACGCAATTAACTGCGGCCAGCGAGCTGCTCAATACGGTCGGTCAGTACGCGGCACACTATCTTGAAGATATCGTGACCGAACACGATATTATTGGGATCGGCTGGGGGAAGACCATCTATGCCATTGGATCGAATTTACAACCGGATACGTTAACCGGGGTGGAAGTGATCCAGCTTAAGGGGAGTGTGAGTTACTCCACGGAGCACACGTATGCCTACGAGAGCATTGACGCCTTTGCCAATGCCTTCCATGCGGTGCCCCAGTACTTGCCGTTGCCCGTGATCTTTGACCACCAACAAACTAAGGAATTGGTGGAGGCCGAGCGACACATTCAGTACCTCCTCGAGCTGGGACGTAAAGCCAATATCGCGATTTACTCCGTGGGGACGGTGCGCAGTTCGGCGCTGGTCTTTCAGCTGGGGTACCTGCAGGATCAAGAAAAAGACTTTCTGCAGGCCCATGCTGTGGGGGATATCTTCTCCCGTTACATCGACGAAAATGGTGAAGTCGTCGATCCAAAATTAAACCAGCGAACGATTGGCATCGATCTCGATAACTTACGGCACAAGGAACATTCGATCCTCGTTGCGGCCGGTGACGCCAAGATTCCGGCGGTTCGGGCCGCTCTGCTAGGGGGGTACCCCAATTGTTTGATTATTGATCAACACGCAGCAGCACAACTACTAAAGGTTACGGCGACAGCGCAGTCGCGGTAAACGCATCCAATTAGAAATGGAGTGGCTGAAACATGAGAATGGTTGATATTATTGATAAGAAACGTAACGGTGGCGAACTGACCAAGGAAGAGATTCAGACTTTCGTGGACGGGGTTGTTTCCGGTGAAATTCCTGATTACCAAACCAGTGCCTTTTTAATGGCGACTTACTTCAAGGACATGACCGATGCAGAGCGTTCGGAGCTAACCATGGCTATGATGAAGTCTGGCGATCATTTGGATCTGTCCAGCATCGACGGCCTTAAGGTGGATAAACACTCGACCGGTGGGGTTGGGGACAAGACCAGTATTCCGTTGGCACCTATCGTGGCCGCACTGGGCATTCCGGTACCGATGATCTCCGGTCGGGGCCTCGGACACACGGGGGGCACGTTGGATAAATTGGAAGCCATTCCCGGCTATCAAGTCGAAATCAGTGAAGCCGACTTCATCAAGCAGGTTCAGAACCAAGGCTTGGCGATCGTCGGGGCCACGGGGAACATTGCGCCTGCCGATAAGAAGATCTATGCCTTGCGTGATGTGACCGATACGGTGGATTCCATTCCGTTGATTGCCAGCTCCATCATGAGTAAGAAGATTGCCTCAGGAACCGATGCGTTGGTGATCGATGTCAAGACCGGTTCCGGGGCCTTCATGAAGACGTTGGATGATTCGCGTGAATTGGCGAAGGCCTTAGTGGGTATCGGGAAGGGCGTCGGCATGAACTGCATGGCCATCATTTCCGATATGAATCAACCCCTGGGGAACGCGATTGGGAACGCCTTGGAAATCAAGGAATCCATCGACCTGTTGAAGGGCCAAGCACCGGCCGACATTACCGACCTGGTCTTGACGTTAGGCTCCTACATGGTCGTCATGTCCGGCAAGACCGACAACATGGCCGAAGCCCGGACGATGTGTGAAAAGACCATTGAAGATGGCTCCGCACTCAAGAAGTTCGGGGACATGGTCGAGGCACAGGGTGGCGACCGTAGCGTGATTGATCATCCAGAAATCATGCCACAAGCCAAGTTCAAGATTCCGCTACCAGCGAAGACCAGTGGCGTTGTGAGCCGCGTTGAAGCGGATGAAATGGGCGTGGCCAGCATGTTACTAGGCGGCGGCCGGCAAAAGGCTGACGACAAGTTGGATTACGCCGTGGGGATCATGATGGATAAGAAGGTCGGCGACAAGGTTGAAGCCGGCGAACCACTCCTGACGATCTACAGCGACCGCGAAAATGTCGATGACATCAAGGATCTGTTATACGCCAACATTGAAATCAGTGATTCCGCGGAACCATTCACGCTGATTCATGAGACGGTGAGATAGGAAAAGAGTGTGAAGCAAGGCGGGAGTCGGTGAGCATAAACGTCAGTCAGGGAAAAATCCTGGGTTTGGATTATTCCCTGACTGGGGTTAAGCGCAGGCTTCTGCCTTGCTGAACACGTTTCGGCCATGTCGCCGGAGGGAATCCTGAACTTGGATTTTTTCCCGAACGAGGTTAAGCGGAGCCGATTGCCTCGCTGAACACGTTTCGGCAACGTTGCCCAAGTGGTCATTCCATCACAAAGGCTCACCCACGATGCCTCAACTGAATTTCAGGGCTGAACACCGTTTCAGTTGGTGTCATCGTGCGGCGGCTAGCCGATAGTGCAAGCTAAAACCACACAGATTAAGGAAGCTAACGTCTTGGGCGTTGGCTTTTTTAATCGGTCCTTCTACTTATCACTAATGTTTTTTCTCGCCGATTTGCTGCAGTCAAATTGTATTTTACGCGAACTATCGTATTAACCTGATAGTAGTTAAAGGTTGAAAGTTCACGAACACGCTCCAGTCCCCAGCTGGTAAGGCCTATCGCCATTAAACTAGTCATCACCGACCACCTGCGGCTGCCAGAGATTCCGGCGCTGTGGGGACCGCCTGCGGCCTGAGAAGCGGTCCTCCGGCTCGGTTTGAAGCCTGATAAAGATCATCAGTCTTCAAACACGTCCCGCGCTGTAAGCTGTTGCGCAGCTAACACCGCTGTCACGGCTATGGCCATCGGTTCTAGCTGCCTCCGGTTACAGTGGTTGAAATCGACTAAATGTGCGATGAGATCGCTGAAGTGGCAACGTTCTGCCAGTTTAATTGGATACATCTCATGTAGCCGTGAGTGAGTCAAATTTGGTCTCAGCCGTGGGATTTTTCAAGTGGTCTGCTTGAAAAATGGCGACTTTGAGA
>NZ_JAAVSC010000059.1 GCF_012641095.1 Lactobacillus sp. HBUAS51381 | reverse complement strand
CGTGAATTTCGGCTCAAAGCGAGGGAAAAGACAGCACTTCGGCTTTTCCCGATCCTTCCCACAGCGATCCAGACCAAATTTGGCGAACGGTAAGGCGGTCAGCATGCGACGATCATATTATAATGGTTGTTATCCTTGTCACACCAAGGATTCTAACCGTTTTCTATCTTTCAACCTTCAGCCCTGTAAAAATAGCGCACCCTGAGCCCGGTTAGCCGGCACTTAGGATGCGCTATTTTTAGACCTTTTTTCGCCACAAGTGATAACTTCCCCAGCAGATGAGCCCCAGATTAAATAGCATGAGCAATCCCCATAGCCAGAGGTAATCCGTCAGTAGCGGCGAGTGTTGCGTGTGAAAGAGGTCGACCGTCATGCCCACCACGATTAGCGCGTTGACGATCAAGCCGACCCGTTTCGACCAAATACTTTTGGCAAAGGCCGTCACGACCACCACGACCAGGACGAGGGCTACCCCGATGACATCGGGATTGTGCCAACTAAAGTCTAACCCTAGACTGCTCGTCGACGAGGGCTCTAGGGACATCACCAATAGAAAATACAGGCTACCCAATCCGCTTAATAGCGGCACAAAACCGTAATTTTTCTGCATGCATATCGCCTCTCTCCACAGCTCCTCTCACTTCGTACAATAGTGGATCTGACTGGGAAAGTAAACGGATATGCTGGGGTTGCTTGGGTGACGTACCAAAGAAAAAAGCAAACTTCAAGTTGCACACTTCACAATACTAAACTTATCTACTCAACGATTTCAACCTCTTTTTTCACGGTTCTTATCCAGATACTTGTCGCGATTTTTGCAAAACTATCTTGGCGACACTCGATGCTTTGCGGTGTCCAATCTTTGAAGTTCAATAGATCTTTTGTAATCGCAATTTGAGATATCTTATAAGCTTCTTCTTTTTTTACATCGAAACCAGAATTAGCAATCTTTTGATTAAGCTTATTACTCAATAGTGTCAGATTCCCAATTCTCCATAAGAACTCGCTGCTCTCAACATCGTCAAATTTATACCAGGTGTTTTTATGCGGCCTTTGGGGAAAGATATGTTCAATATGAACCACACTATTATCTTTAACTACTTCCAATTCATCAGACTTTGTATACGCTGAATTTAATTTTCTCAAGAGGTAACGGATGACTTCTCTTTGCTTCACGATAGCGGTCTTAAAGTTATTTTGAAATTCAGAATCAGAGACCATCTTTTTATTGATAGAGTTGATCAATGCCTCAATATCAATTAAGTCTGAAGAATAGCTCATGGCTACTTTAGCAAAAAAAATTTCATACTTATTCGCAGACAATCCAGAAATCACAAAGTTTCTAACCACTAGCGTTTCAATTGCTGTTAAAACATCATGTAATCTCGATATATCCTTGTTTTTAGAAACTACTGCTAACACGATTGGATAATAGGATTTTGCTCCCAAATGATTCAAGGCAATTAAATCTGTCCTAATGTCTCCATCGTCAAAGTAATCGCTTGTTTTAGGAAACTCAAGATTATTATAAGTTTTGGCCAGATTCGCTAGATCTTCACTCAGTTTAACTTCATTTATCGAACTTCCCTTTAGAGCCTTATAAAGTCCACGCTCTCGTACAAATGGCTGTCTCGAATTCCAAAAGGAACGAATAAATTTCGTCGTATCCGCTTTGCCAAGATAATTTACCATCTCAGACCAATTGCTTTCGACCTTCTCAATATTTTGTTTGCCTGCATGGCTAAATAAATGATTCTTTAACAAATCGGAAGTGGCCAAACTTTTCCCCCGATCATTCAAAGTTTCAAAAATTATAAATGCCTCGTTCAAATCATTTGTTTCTACGTACATAACCTTAAATCTCTTTGTAAGATCTTTCCAACGATCACTTAGCAGGTTGAACTTTTCAACCTGTTCTTTGTCTTCAAGCTCTTTTTGCAATTTATCAAAAAAATAGTCATAAGCCTTCCTAATTCTAATATTTGATGTACTATCCTCCCTAAAGTGAGATAACCCATGCGTGGTTGATTGTATGTAATCAGCGAAAAACTGCCTATCAATCGTATTTAGAACCAGATGACGTTCATCTCTTCGATCTGTATAACGGCCAATACTAGCCGTTATATCTTGAATATCATATCCTATGTCACTCGACAAGTCAGTTTTTCCTTCAAGTCCATTCAACAGTTTTTTTAGGTGATTTCTAACTACAGATAAGAAAATTACACTGGTTATTGTTCGCTGTTGACCATCAATAATATAATTCCTAGTCGTCGTTCCTTGCTCTGTACTTTTATGGACAACGATTTGCCCAAAAAAATGCTCAGCATCTTCTGCATCATTCTGAACAGAAAGTAAATCGAACCAAAAATCTTCAAGTTGATTTATATCCCAAGAATAATCCCTTTGATAGTCGGGAATATAATATTCTTTAGCTAAGTAAGTGGACAAATCTTCAAAATTGTAATTCGTTATTGACATTTTTAAATCCCCAATCTTAACGTTATATTTTAGTATGACATTAATTAAACTAAATGAAAAATCGTTACATACTTTACTTAACTATTACATTATCTATATGCAAATAATTTCAACACATGCCAATCAAAATAGAAAAAAATGGCAAATTTCTGAAAGATCACTATCCAGCTAATAATGTAAATCTGTGTGAAAATTTTTGAAATTTACTTCACCCGATCTCAATCTCCCCTGCCTTAGACAACTCCAGAGCCAGCCGCAAGTTCAAACTCGTTTGCGGATTCTTTACGGACTGGCCCAAAATCTTCTCACACTGCTTAATCCGATATTTAATCGTATTGCGGTGAAGATACAGCGTATTGGCCGTCTTGGTGATCTCACAGTTGTAATCCAGATAATACTGCAGGGTCTTTCGCAAATCAATTGTTGAAGGATCGGTTGGATACGCTAAGTCCTTCAGCACCTTCTCACAGTAGTAGTGGATATCCTCGTCATTGGCCCCTTCGAATAAACTAATCAGTCCCCGGGGATGGTAATAGTTCAACATATCGGGATCTTCCTGTTGCTTCACCTCATCCAGGGTCAGCTTGGCCTCAACATATGAGCTCGAGATTTCTTCGATTTCATCATAGGGATTACCAAAGGAGAAGCTCAAGTTAATGCCCAACTCATTTCTCAGACTGTTAATGAGGGTCTTGACCGTGCGCTCAAAACTAACCTCTTTTGACTGAAACAGCAAAGCGATATCGTTACTGTTCTTCACCTTAAAGGCCACCACGTCACGAATCTTAAGCGGCAGTTGTTCTTGCAACCAACTGTTGGCGACTTCGGATTCTTCTTTACGGTAAAAGATTTGGTTTTCGTTCTTCTCGTTGGGGACACAATAGACTAACGCAATTCGATAGTAATCGCTTTGAACGAGGCCGTAGTTCTCCCCCAAATCAATCCAGTCACGATTCTCATTGCTCTGTTCCGTCTTGGCCTTAATGAGTTGAGATAGGAAATCACTCTTCATAATATCGAAGAATTCCTGAACTTTTTGATTCTTGTACAGAATAAACGTGAGCACTAAGACCGCCTGCTCAATGGCAAATTCCGAAATTGGATACGGAATCTGTTCCGGACGTAGCACGACTAAATAATAGGGAAAATGATTGGCCACCTTGACGGGATAGCCCAGAACCTGAATCTCATCGCCCCGCACATCCTTGATCAACAGGTTCGTTTTCCCCTCGTTGATTTTTTCATAATGCTGTCGGGTTAACTGTTCGGTATAAAATGACGCGGGATGATCCGATCCAGAGAAGAATTGGGAGCTCCCAATCACCTTGTGCCAGGGATTTAACATAATGACGGGAGCATTAATAATTTTCCCCAATTCCGCAACAAAACGACCATTGCTGACGTCGTGCATCAATAAGTTAGAGAAACTTTTTTGAATATCTAACGCATATGTAAGTTGTTCGGTCTTGCTGTCCATTAAGTAGCTTTGCATCTGATAGAGCAAGCCACCCAAGGGCTGGGTACTAGGCACCTTAATCAGGGGTAAATCAATCTCACTCGCATAATCAATCACTGCCGGATCGATCTTATCAATGAACCGGCCCACCTTAATGCCTAACGCCGTCACGTGTTTTTTCTTTAACGATGCTAAAAATGGTTTTAGTTTCTCCTGACCATTTCGAAACACCATGGCGGTCGTCAAAATAATAACGTTGTCCGGAATAAAATTAGCAACATCGGGGGTTTCAGTAATTTCAACGCTTTCGACCGGTCGTTCCAGATCTTTATGAACCGACAGAACTTCCAAATCGGAAAAACGCGGTAAGTTCAGTAACTCTTTGAGTGTGCTCACTTTAGTTAGCCTCCTTAAGTAAAAGTTAGCGCTTTCATCTCTCCAATTAAAACACATTTGGCTAAAATAGACAAATACCATTAATTTATGGTGCAGAGTATGCAATGAATTTCTTGTGAATCTCCTTATAATTGTCACTGTAAGCGTTTACATATATGGTGAAATTGGAGGACTTATCATGGACAAAGTTACAGAAAAATCAGGTATGGCCTATTGGAAGAAGATTGTTATCTTACTCTGTGCCGGCTGGATTACCATTTGGATCTACCGTTCTGCCCTTGCGCCGGTCTACCCCCAAATCCGCTCATCACTTGGCGGTGGGGTGTCTGACACCGCATTGGGTTCCATCTCGAGTTTTTATTTCTTAGGTTACGTGATCATGCAAATTCCCGCGGACTTCCTGGTCGATAAGATTGGGAAAAAGCGCGTCTTGATTCCCGGCTTTATTCTTTTCGCCATCGCAGCCTTAATCGTTGCCCTGGCCAGTTCCATTCAGATGATCTACGTGGGGTCCGTCTTGGCTGGTCTCGGCTGTGGTTCCTTCTACGGTTCCGCTTACTCCCTGACCTCCCAGAACATCCCCGCCGACAAGAAGAGTTTTTCCACGGCCATCGTGAACAGTGGTTCGGCCGTTGGTTCCGGTCTCGGGATGATTCTTTCCAGCTTCCTAGTGGCCCAACAAGGCATGCCTTGGCAAACGATGATGTACATCACGATTGTCATGATTATCTGCATGGTCATTGCGTTCCAAGCCATTATTAAGAGCAACAAGGACGATATCGTCAACATTCAGGCCGCCGAAGAAGCTGCCAAAGCCGCTGAAGCCGAAGCACCAAAGGTTAAAGAGAAGGTCTCCCTGAGCACCCTCTTCCAACCTAAGATGCTCTTCGCCTACATTTTATACTTTGCGACCTGCTACGCGTACTACATGATTGTGACGTGGCTGCCAAACTTCCTGGCTACCGAACGGGGGTTCCACGGGGCCGCTATTGGATTCTCCTCCTCACTGGTTGCCTTCGCGTCCATCCCTGGCGCCCTGTTCTTCAGTAAATTAGCCGATAAATATCTGAACAAAAAAATCCAGTTCATCGTGGTTCTGGAATTACTCTCTGCCGCAATGCTACTATTGACGGTTCAAGCGACCTCATCCGCCTTCCTGTTGACCGCCCTCATTCTCTACGGATTCTTGGGCAAGCTAGCGGTTGAACCCATCATCATTTCCTGGTTAGGTGAAAACGCACCGGCCGTGGGTGTTGGGACGACGCTGGGGGTCTTCAACTTCTTTGGGATGATGTCATCCATCATCGCGCCCGCACTGACTGGGAGTATCTCCGACGCCACGGGGTCTAAAGTCCTTGGCTTCTACATCGCCATCATTCTCCTGGCTGTCGGGACCATTTTATTCTTACTGGCTAACTTACGTAAGAAACAAGCCCAAGCTTAATTCCAACGTCAGTTCTCCATCCATTTAGAGCTGGTATTTAAAAATTAATCTACTTTCACCTAAGCACCCCTAGTCGCGACTACTCACTGCCAGATTGTTCTAACGATCGTGGGTGGTCACGACTAGGGGTACTTAGATGCCTGAACTGGAGGTCCTCAGCGTGCTCAAAAAACTCAGTTACATCTTTCTCTTTGCCTGCTGCGGTAGTCTCTTACGGTTTGGCCTGACGGCAATGACCAACCACCACTTGACCACCATCCTACTCATCAATGTCATCGGTTCTTTCTTACTAGCCTTCATCTCGAAGACCCTCCCCACCCTGATTCCCCTCTCCGAGGCCGTGATGGCCGGTTTAACGGTGGGCCTCGTCGGCAGTTTCACCACCTTTTCGACCTTCTCCATGGACGTTGTCAGCCTGCTTCAGCAAGGCGCAATGGGTCTGGCTTTGACGTACTGGCTGGCCAGCCTACTGCTGGGGTGTGGGGCCGCCGTTCTTGGCTTCCGTTCCAGCGCCCGCGTTTCCGAAAGGGCGTGACTGGATGCTTGCCGTTCTTTACATCTGCTTAGCGGGCGGCTGCGGGGCCCTAGGGCGCTTTTCCGTCGGCTATCTGGCCGATAAAATCCTGCCACCCACGCACTTTCCCGTGGCGACCGTTTCCATCAATATTTTGGGCTCGGGTCTGTTGGGAGTCACCACCGGACTCCTTGCCCCAACTGCCCTCCTCTTCCAGGTGGCCAGCGGTTTTCTCGGAGGGTTCTCGACGTTTTCGACCTTTACCAATGACTTTATCAAACTCATTGACCATCGGCCGATCACGGCCATGAGCTACCTGGTCCTATCCGCGACGCTGGGGGTTGTCAGCGCTTTTGTGGGGTACGAACTGGTCGCCTAAAGTAGAGCTTATCCACGTCGTGATCTTACTGGTCAAATGAAGACTCACAAGTTCAGGCGCGGTCTTACCGCATGCGAAGAAGCAGCAGTGGTCGTCTTATAACCGACCGATAGTGCTACTTCTTTTTATTTATGCTTGTTTAAATTATTAAAACATCAATGAAAGCGTTGTCCTCGTTTTATCGACAGCGTATAATGTGGGTAACCGCAAGTCTAGTGTGGTGTCGTGTGAGGGAGCAGTGGTGACTGCTCCCTTTTTCTACGTCTTGTCAATAGAAACATTGTTAAATCAATAGTTTATGGTAATTAATGCGGGGCACTGGCTAGGTGGCGAGACCTTTTGGCACCTAG
>NZ_JAAVSC010000058.1 GCF_012641095.1 Lactobacillus sp. HBUAS51381 | reverse complement strand
TTCAGTTTTCAAAGGTCTACCAAGTTATCTAATGAAGCGTTTGCTCCGTGACAACTTTTAAAGTATATCATGCTGTCAAAATCATGTCAACATCTTTTTTCAACTTTCTGAATATTTATTCAACATTTCAAGAAGATTATCAGACGTATGAAACGCGTTTTGACAACGTAATTCATTCTATCAGTCGCAATTCAACTCGTCAAGCACTAATTTCAAATTTGTATGACTATTCAATAATTTGTTATTTATGCATGACGTGCCTCAAACAGCAACAGGTAATATCTTATCAATCATCCCCCCATTGGTCAAGCCTTTTTTCAAAAAATAAAAGCACCCCCATTATGAGGATGCTTTCTCCTGGTCTAAATGGCGTAGCGCTTCTGCCTTCCAGCCCGCCAGTCGGTCGTCAATTGGCTTAAACCCAATGTTAATCCGATGATTCGTCCAATAATGGCGATGCTGGTGTTCATCTGGCTCTGTTCCAAAGTCAACGTGTTCTAAGCAACGTAATGATAGACTGATCTTCCCGGTAAACTCATCGATGTCGAGCACCACCACGTTGACCTCTTGATTAACCTTTAAATAGTCATGGATATCTTTGACATAGCCACAATGACACTCTGAGATGTGAATCAAGCCTTGACGGTGACCCCCAAGACTCACAAAGGCCCCGTACGGTTGAATGCCCGTAATTCGGCCCGTCACTTTCTGTCCGATCTTAAACGTCATCGTCTCACCTCCTCTACAGAACGTAACTCACGATAACCCATTAGTCCTTAACAGTCACTTTATCCATCGTTACGGGCGTCGTTGGCTGATCACTGGAATCCGTCTTCACTGCAGCAATCGCATCAACAACGTCCATGCCATCCGTCACTTGGCCGAAGACCGTGTGGCGGAAGTCCAGCCACGGCGTACCGCCACCCTGATAAGCACTAACAATCTCTTCAGGGAAACCGGCATCCTTCATCTGACTCTGCATTTGTTCCGTCATATCCTTATCTTGTACAATAAAGAACTGACTGCCGTTAGTATTCGGGCCCGCATTAGCCATTGATAAAGCCCCTCGCAAGTTATACAACTCGGGTGAGAATTCATCTTCAAATGGTTGCCCCCAAATACTTTCGCCACCCATCCCGGTTCCGGTTGGATCGCCACCTTGAATCATAAAGTTGGGAATGACCCGGTGAAAAGTCATGCCATCATAGTAGCCTGCCTTGGCATGCGTCACAAAGTTTTCAACTGTCTTTGGTGCTTGTTCGGGGAAGAGTTGCAGCTGAATGGTCCCCATGGACGTTTCAATCGTTACTTGTGGACCCCTGGCGTTAGCCAAATCAATTTGTGGAAACTTTGTCATAATTATCCTCCATATCTTTTAAAACATTATCTAACTGTCTATTATCACCGCCAGAAGAGAAAAATGCAACTGAAGTCACTGGTGCTATACTAGACACACCTCATTATATAGAGAAAGGACGTTACACATCTTATGATTAAACCATCTACCGCATACGGACAACGCACCATTGACCTCCTTCACGAACGCGGGGTCGAACTCACTGACATTGCCGATCTCGTCATTTATCTGCAAAAAGACTTCATTAAGGATTTAACACCAAAAATTGCCCTCCAGAGCGTCCAAACCGTGCTGAATAAGCGCGAAGTCCAAAACGCCGTGATCACTGGAATTCAGTTGGATATTGCGGCTGAACACCACACCCTCATGGAACCTTTACAAACGATCGTTGAACGCGACGAAGGGCTTTATGGTGTCGATGAAACCATGGCACTCTCCATCGTCGACCTCTATGGCTCGATTGGGTTTACTAACTACGGGTACATCGACCGAACCAAGCCCGGAATTCTTGCTAAACTAAACGCCCATGAACCGGGGATCATCCACACCTTCCTCGATGACTTAGTTGGCGCCATCGCAGCCGCTGGGGCCGCGCGACTGGCACACGACGATGCCAACGAGCAAGATACGCCGTTCAAATAATTATCACAATTTCATTAAGCTTCGCCGGACCTGCTGACATTGAGATTAAAAACTCCTATAATGTGGGCATTATCAAATAACAACTAAGGAGCACCTAAATGGCCTATTTAATTGATTTCGTTCTCCACATTGACGATCATCTGGTAAATATCGTCAACACATTTGGTGGGTCCACCTACCTCATTTTGTTTGCCATCGTCTTTGTGGAGACTGGGGCCGTGATTCTGCCCTTCTTACCAGGGGATTCACTGCTCTTTGCTGCGGCTGCCCTGGCCGCCAACCCTGCGTATGGCCTGAACATTTGGCTATTTGTCGCTATCTTCTTACTGGCGGCTCTCGCTGGTGATTCACTTAACTTCTATCTCGGCGGTCGCGCCGGGGCGGCTTTGTCTAACCACTCTTGGTTTGGCAAACTGATCAATAAGGATAAGCTCGCCCAGTCTGAGCAATTCTTTAAAAAACACGGACCGTTGGCGATCTTCTTGGGCCGATTCATGCCCATCATCCGGACATTTGTGCCGTTCACAGCGGCTGGTTCACAGTTCCCTTACCGTCGCTTTCTTAAGTACAACGTGAGCGCAGCGATAACTTGGGTCCTCATCTGTTGTGGTGGTGGTTACTTCTTCGGTAACATTCCGTTCGTTAAGGCCCACTTCTCAGCCGTCGTTTTGGGCATCATCATCATTTCCCTAATTCCTGCCATCGTTGGTTGGCTACGGGGACGACGGCCTTCCCATCCAGCACCCCGCCGGATTCCGGAAGACGATTAAGCGTAACGCAAAAGGTACTGACAGCACTGTCGGTACCTTTTTTCGCGCCTATTTTTCTGTTGATTTCGGTAAATCAATCTTACCAACGATGAAGATGTAGGACAACGCACCTAACAAAGCGATAAAGGCAATGAAGACCAATGCAGAAGAGAAATTACCATTAGCAACTAAGAAACCAATTACGATTGGTACCACAATGGAAGACAAGGCACCACAAAAGTTAAACATTCCCCCGGCTAGCCCAATCAGTTCTTTAGGTGCCAGAGCTGTGACAAACACCCAAGTAATCGTTGCTAACCCATTCCCAAAGAAGGCAATCGACATAAACATAATAATCAGGACCGGATTAGTCGTAAAGTTAGCTCCCATAATTAGAAGCGTTAGCAGCAACCCCGTAATGACCGGCAACTTCCGAGCAAAGCTTTCCGAATGATTTCCCTTCAGTAGCCGATCAGAAACATAACCGGCAAGAATAACACCTGCAAATGCTGATAAATATGGAATACTTGAAAGCATCCCTGATTGAAGAAAGTTAATGTGCTTAGCCTCCGTCAGATATGTTGGGAACCACGTCAGGAAGAACCAGAATGTTCCCGATATGGCAAACTGCCCGATATAGATTCCAATTAACCGACGATTGAAGAGTTTCCGGACATTCGTCCAAGTTAGTTTAGCCTTGGGCTGTTGATTTTTTTCTTTAATAAATTCTTCTTCCGTAATTGCGCCGCCAGCTTGAATATACTCTAGCTCATCAGCCCCAATCCACCGACTCTTCTGTGGATCATGATAAAGCACGTACCACACAATTGACCAAATAATTCCGATAATCCCTGTGACAATGAATAGTCCCTGCCAACCAATACTTTTATGAATAGCAAATAGAATTGGCGTTGAAAAAGCTAGTCCTAGAAACTGTGCGGAAGAATAAATTCCGATTGCGGTCCCCCGCTCATCATCCGGGAACCAATAGGATACTGCTCGATTATTAGCTGGCATAACAGGGGCTTCGAAAAATCCAATTCCCAGTCGTAACCCTAGCAATTGGGCAAAGTTACCTACCATTGATTGAAAAACAGTGATCAACGACCAGAAGAATAAGCTAATCGTGTATGTAATACGTGAACCTAACTTATCTAATAGAATCCCTCCTGGAATCTGCATAGCAGCATAAATCCACCCAAACGCAGAAAAGATTAAACCTTGTTGTACCGTAGAAAGACCAATGTCCTTGGCCATTTCAGGCATTGCAATTGAAACGTTTGTACGATCCATGTAGTTGATAATGATATTAACAAAGATTAATGCCAGTACCACATATCGAATGTGCGTTGAGAGCTTTGGTTTTGGTTTAGCTACAGTAGCCTCTTTAGTCTCCTTCATGATTATCGACTCCCTTTACTAATGTCTGAATGCTCGTATAAGCTCTGATTTCAACCAATGAAAACTGCTCGCTGCCATTAGTAGCAATGGCATGCACCCGCAATTTCTTTGCCCGCACTGCATCTGGTAATCGTAAGCGTAAATGTCTCTGACGATTAGACTGAATATTAGCAATTGTCTGCCAGCCATCATCCGTGAGGTAGTCTACCGTAAAATCTTTAATCAGCTCCGGCATGATTGGAAAGTCTGTTCGGTGGTGGTGAAGGTTAATCAGGTCTTCGTTAAGATCATCGTTCAGTATCAAGCGAATTTCCTGAATTAACTGCGGTTCAGTCCACGTTAACGTAACATTTTCCGGTTGTCCCTGAACAGGTGTCACCCACATATTGGGACCGGCAAATGGTCGTATATAGCCATTAGTCAAATTATCCACAGAAAATGCGGCTGTTTGTGCAACACGAAACACAAAATTCTGTCGATTGAACGTTTGGTTGGTCCACTCTAATATGGGACTTGTTCGAACAAAATGGTGTAATTTAGGTTGCTTTAATTCCCCCACTGGTTCATTAACAAAGCTCAGGATGCCTTGGAATTCTTGGCGACTAACCCGCAAATTTATCCGTGAGTTCTCTTTAACTATAACGAAGATATTTTGCGGCTGCTGCGGTCGCCATTCAAACGGCACTGTTACCCAGCCATGTGTCTGAGCAGCAACAGAAACCGTCTGTGTTTGTAACAGGCTATCCGGAATATAATTTTGTCCCCTTCCCGTCTGATAGAAACTGACTTCCAGTTGTCCACCTAGCTCTGAATCAACCATCAAGTCTAAGGACCGTATGACTGGATTCACTGGAAAGCTAAACGCAATTGGCTTGTGTAAGGGATAGACTCGGCTATCTTCACGATAGGTATTTATTTCCGTCAATGTATGACTGGCGGTTATTGTAGCCTGCTGGGCGAGGTCATCCGGATCGGGAACGCTGAGTCCCAGTACAGCGCTGTCTTCTCTAAGCATCAACCGTTGAAATTCTGCTAAATGATCTCTATAAATATCTCCAGCCAAAATATGATGCTTAAACGCAAATGCTGCGGCCAATCCAGCGGCTTGTCCACCAATCGCACAAGTTGCCATAACTCGTGTTGATCCGAAGGCTACGTGACTGACACTAATATCTCGGCCTGCCAAGAACAAATTGTGAATATTTCGCGAATACAATGAACGTAGTGGAATGTGATATAAGCCATCTGGCACAGAGTCTTCGGTACCCGCTTCCTTTGTATACATGCCTGAAGACGGATGTATATCAATCGACCAGCCACCAAAGGCAACCTTATCCTTGAAATCTGTCTGTTCTTCAATATCTTGCTGACGTAGCATGTAATCTCCTAAGAAACGTCGATATTCACGCTTACCAGCCACTGAGCCAATCCATTCTAAAGTTAAATTATCCGCGTCATACTGGCCCGAGTTTTTAATGTAATCCCAAATTCCGTATACGGCGGCCTGCAGTTCATCTCGAATCATCTCATTATCGTGAACAATGTCATGATCCCCACCCCATTCAATCCACCAGTAAGCGCAGCCGTTATCGTCCTTTTTAATTACCCGACTCTTAACAATTTCTGTCTTCGCAATATCTTTGGCGAAGAAGGGCTTGATAAACTTCACTGGATGACCAACATCCTTCGTATAGAAGAATAGAGAACTCCCCAATAATTTCTGATCAGCTACTTCAGGGGCTAATGATTCATCGAAAGCCTCACGAGACTCTCGTCCTAAGTGGAAATCGGCACCTGCAT
This sequence comes from Lactobacillus sp. HBUAS51381, assembly GCF_012641095.1. Lineage (GTDB taxonomy): Bacteria > Bacillota > Bacilli > Lactobacillales > Lactobacillaceae > Levilactobacillus. The sequence continues at coordinate 1,315 of NZ_JAAVSC010000058.1, read as the reverse complement.
TAAAGGCAACAACGCCATCCCCCGTGCAATCAATAAAATAATCACTAATAAAGGTAATCTGGGTTTCTGAACCTTGAACAAATCCCGTAACTGACTCAATTGTCTGCTCATTTTTCATATTAACTTGTAAGACTTCCGTATCTAAAAACAAATCAATATTACTTTCTGCTTTGACCTTCTCTAGGAGCAATAAGTCCCATAAATACGGATTTCCATCGGGATTTCGGTATTGATTCTCAACAAAAAGCTCTCCCATAATCCCATTCTCTCGACCGTATCGGTTAATTCCATGCTTAGAAGCACCCCCGACCCAGACTCGAATCTCACTACTAGAATTCCCACCTAATACACTTCTATTTTGAATCAAAGCCACGTGACATCCGACTCTGGCACTACTAATAGCAGCACAAATACCTGCCAATCCACCACCAACGACAACTAGATCAAAAGTTTGTGAGCGACTTTTCATAGAATTCACATCCCCTTGTTTATTTAGTAACCGTCTATTATTATGGAGGTATGTGATAACGCTTACAATTTCCTTTTTTGTCATTTATTTAGTTTTTTTTGACCTACATTATTGTCATCGAGGAGGTGTTAAATTGCTCACAATTGAAACCAATCAATATACATTCTGGCAAGAAAAGCCACGTTTCTTACTCCATTCGGATACAGAAAATTTCTGGGTTATGTATATTATCGAAGATGGCGACTGTAACTATCAGATTGGCAACCAATCGGGACAAGCACATCGCAACACGATTCTTTTGTGTCCACCCCAAATTGAATTTCAGCGAAAAGTGATTCATCCTTTAACCTTTCACTTCATCCGATTTGCCTTCGCTTCCCATTTCTTTAAGGAACAAGATCTAATTGGCCATTTTGCACAAGCCAATAGTCGTATTTTAGAAGACTGTTCTTACCTGCGACAATTAGAATATTGTCGCTCTCGTGAGGTTAATATGCTTCAAAATCATTTTATTGCGGATATTTTCAATGCCGAATTGTATCGCCAACTATTCGAGCAGCATCATCCAACTATCCATTCACCAACTATTAAATCAGCTGTAGCTTTTATGGCCAACCATTACCAAGATCAAATTACCGTTAACGAAGTTGCCCAAAAAATCGGTTGGAGCCCAGCGTACTTCTCTCGACGCTTCAAAGCTGAGGCGGGGATTACGCCCATTCAACACCTCGAACGCTTGAAAATGCGGGCTCTTTGTCAACTGTTGTTGGTAATCTGCTGTATAGGGTTGCCTAATCGCATTGTGATTAGGCAACCTTTTTGATTCCGAATACCAGATGAATCCTT
>NZ_JAAVSC010000057.1 GCF_012641095.1 Lactobacillus sp. HBUAS51381 | reverse complement strand
GAAAAGCCAAAGTGCTGTCTTTTCCCTCGCTTTGAGCCGTCAGCCCGCGTCTCAAAGACGCCATTTACCAAGAAAAATCGCTTGGTAAATCCCACGGCTAAGACCAAATTTGACTCACTCACGGCTACATGAGATGTAACCAATTAAACTGACCGGACGTTGCCATTCCAGCGATGTCACCACACGTTTAGTGGCTTTCAACCATCGTAACCGGAGGCAGGCAGAGATGTAGGTAGCCGTGACAGCGGTGTTAGCTGTGCAACAGCTTACAGCGCGGGACGTGTTTGGAGACTGACGATTTTGGTCAGGCTTCAAACCGAGCCGGAGGACCGCTTCTCAGGCCGCAGGTGGTCCCCACAGCGCCGGAATCTCTGGCAGCCGCAGGTGGTTGTTGATGACTAATTTAATGGCGATAAACCTTGCTAGCTGGGAACTGGCGTGTGTTCGTGAACTTTCAATCTTTAGATCACGGCGCTTTTGTTTCCACTATTCCAGCAAATTTGAGGCTCTACTCGATTAGTTCTTTGCGTCAATTTTACCGTTTACAACAATAACGACAGACAGGCCAGTTCGGAGGAAGTCACTTGAAACGTTGGGGAATTCTGATTATCTTAATATTTTGTAGCGCACTCAGTGGCTGCACCATCAGCCATGAGACGGACACACCCAGCGACAGCAAAGGGGTCATGACGAAGAATCAAGTGTTAACGTTGGCTTCGCATCGGCCTCTAACGACGTTGGATACGGATAAACTGACACAATTTGGCCGGCTAAACAACACTATTGAAGGCCTCTATCAGGCCAACGGCGACCGTAATCCCGAGCTCGCCTTGGCCAAGAGTGTCAAGGTCAATGCGGCGCGGACGACCTACACCTTCACCCTTTGGAAGGATTCCTATTGGAGCAACGGTGACGTCATCACGGCACCGGACTTCGTCTTTTCCTGGCGACGAGCGCTCGCACCTACGACCAAGGCCCCCGAGGCCGACCTTTTCGATGGTTTTCAAAACGCCCGAAAGATCTTAGACGGCAAGTTACCCGCCAATCAGCTAGGCGTGAGTGCCCCTAGCCGATTCAAGCTGGTCGTCCACCTAGAACACCCCATGGCGGAGCTGCCTCAGAAATTGGCCTACCCGTTATTTGGCCCCCAAAATCGGCGGATCGCTAAGAAATATGGCCGGCTGTACGCCACTAAACCGCGTTACCAAGTCTACGCGGGGCCCTTCATGGTCGACCCGCGGAATAGCACGCCCGATCGGTGGCACATGGTTCCCAACCCCCACTACTGGGACCGTAAGCACGTCTACCTCAGTCGTATCAACGTGGAGACTTACCGGTCAATCGATGCGGCGTGGGATGCTTACGATCATGGCGATCTGGACGAAATACGTCTTCTGGGAAAGGCGGACACCAAATACTTCGAGAAAAAGGCCGACTACACGGCCCGGCCGTATTCCAAGATGGTTCTCCTAAACTACCGCCAAACTGGTTCCAGCAGCGCCATTAATCGCCTGCTGCGCCAAAAAATTGCGCGTTTGGCCATTTCCCACGCCATCAATCGAAAAGCGCTCGTCAAACAAGCCTACGGAGACACCTCGCTAGCCGCTCAGGGTGTGGTGCCCGCTGGACTCAGCCGAGGACTCAAGGGCACGGCAGACTTCGCGGCCGCACAGCCGGAACAGGCCGCTCTAGCCTATCATCCTAAGTTGGCGCGCCAAGAGTGGCAGACCGCCCAGCAGCGCGCGGACCTCACCCACGTGACGTTGACCCTGAGCTATCTAGATGGCACCAATAGCGGGAGTGCGGCGCGGACGTTACGTCGTCAATTACAAGACAAGCTCCCGGGTCTGACGGTTGTCTTGAAGAAACGCGAGCAGACGATTAACAAGCTGGCTGCCCCGGTTAATTCTGACTTAACCCTCACTACCCAGCGCGCCCAGTACGCGGACCCGTTAGCCATGCTTTCCCTGTTCACCAGCAGCAACACCGCTAACATTGGTCATTGGTCCAACCAGGCCTACGACAAGCTGATTGATGAGGCCAGCAACGCACCGTCCTTCAACTCGAGACGCTGGAAAAACTTGCTGGCTGCCGAGGGGATGCTCATGAGAGATCAGGGCGTCACCCCACTCGTTCAGCCGGCCAGCACCTACCTGGTCAATTCCAAGCTTAACGGCGTCATCTACAATACCGTGGGGACGCAGTCGAACTTCAAAAGCGCCTACTTCGTGAAATGATCGTGACTCCCCCTCTTAAAGACTGGGGGGGAAGAGACAGCCACAGGTGAGGCTTGGCGATGCCTTTAATGACCTTCAGTCTGATAAATCCACCACCTTCTGCGGGTTAGTAGCTTTCAGATGCCTTCAAAAAGCCAGGGGATCGAAACAAGAAGTTTCGATTCCCTGGCTTTTCGCCCTAACGCAATTTAAATTAAAATTTAGCGGTAGTTCCGGTTACTTCTGTGCCTCAATTCGCTGTTGGGCTACCTGTAAGACATCGTCATCGACGAACTCACTGGTCAACCGTGCCATTGGCGTATAGGCGTGGCGCTCCTTATAGGGAATGGGATAGGCCGCGACCACCGCCACCTTCAACTTGTTTTCAGTCAGAAAGATTTGCCCGACGCCGCGGTACTTCCCCTTACTGTGTCGACCGGTGCGCCACGAATGTAGCTTGAAGTCGCCATCGGGTTCGCGTTTGATCTCATACTTACCGGCGGCATTTGCGGCCACGGGCACCCCGACATATTGGTTAACCTCGTACTTTGCTTTCATGTTAGACCTTCTCTGTTAAGATTTCGGTCAGCGGTGCCACGGCCGCTGGACCGAGAACGGCCACGACTTCTGGCCGTTGTAAAATGGCTTGGATCGCCGCCACAGTGGTCGGTTGTCCTGCCAACTGATCGGCGATTGCGTGGAGATCCGCTGGCGTTCCCACCGTGCCAAACAACGTGATTGCCCGCAACTGTTCGGCCCGCCGGGTGAAATTCACGTGGAGCTGACCGGTCGGGAGTGTCACCCGCCGATAATCGCGAAAGCCCGGGTTGGCACCGTAATTCCAGGCATCCGTCGCGTACTTTTCCGCCAAACGTTGATCGATAATCTCCCAGTCATGCGCGGATAAATGATACGTTTCCACCTCGTCCAAATTGTTGACCTCAAAGATATGACAGAGCAAGGCCGTCTTAAAGGCTTGAATATCCAGATTTTGATATTCAGGGGCCAGGTACTGCCGCAGATTCGTAATCGGCACCCGATTGGAAGCCACGCCGCGGTGTGGCCGCGCACTGACGGGAATCAAGGCCTGATGGGCCGCGTCAACGTTAAGATCGTACATGATGGTGCCCCCGGCCGCATAGCCATCGCCATTCTTAAACATGGTCATTCCCGAAAACTTCTTGCCGGCCACCACGAGATTACTCTTTTGACTGATGGCCAAGTTGGGGACGCCCATGGCCGCCAACGCCTTGAGCACGGGATTGGCGAACACCGTATAGTCGCCAAACTGCGACCCATCTTGCGGGTCACCGTTGATAATATGTTCGAAGATCAGGTTGCGCTCGTCATGGTACACCGCGCCCCCACCGGACGTTCGCCGGACCAATTGCACATCATGCTGGGCAAGGTAGTGAAAATCCACCTCGGCCGTCACATTTTGGTTGATGCCGACGATCACCGCCGGTCGGTTCACGTACATCATCAGGCCATGTCCAGGCAACTTCAAGTCGTTGACCAAGTAGTTATCAATCGACTGATTCACTATGGCATCGGTCACCACCTGACCCTGCCGATTCGTATCAATGAGAAACATGGTAAGCCTCCTTACTTGTGCGCTGACGAGGTTGGACCTGCCCTGCGACAATGAGCCACAAGGCCCAACGATGCCGATTAAATCGGGTTCCAACGCTCGCCCTTATTTTTGATTTTAGTGTAGCATACCGCCTAGTCCACAACAACTTGTCGCCTAGATATTGTCAGCGGTTACAGCTTAAGGGTATACTAAAGCGGTAACCACCTTAAGGGAGGAAATTTATCATGTCTGAAGAAGCCAAGCCATCAATTTGGCAAATATTTAAAAGTTTTTTTCGTCGTAAACCCGTTGAACCCAAGGTCACCACGCTAAACGGCGTGTGGTGGGAGCAGCGCCATAGTATCTACCGTCTGGGCCTGACCAGCGACGCCATCCAGCAGCTCGGTAAGGTTAGCTTTGCCGACCTCATCGTGGCCCCCGACGACGTTCTCGATCAGGATGAAGACATTCTTGAGGTGGAAAGCGACAAGGCCGTTCAAAACTTTAAGACGCCATTCGCCGGAACCGTTGTCGATGTCAACCACTTTCTTGTGGACAATCCTGACGCGATTAATTCCAACCGGCAATTAGAAAACTGGATTCTAGACATCCGGATTGACTTCGACTAACGGTCCAGTACACCCCCGGTAAACGACTCGGATGCGCAAGCGGCTCAAAAGAACTGGCCATCTATCCGCCATATCTCGCACAGTCTCCACGATGTTTACAGTCGGTTCTGCGAAATCAGCGATAATTCATTAATTGTCCCTACTTTCCGATATCGACGTCAAAAAACGGCTACACCAGCATTCCGGTGAGCTGGCCAAACTCTATTTCTCGCACTTTCAAATACGCTAGACAAAATATTTACCATTTGTGCGTCAAAGGACTACCATAAGTATTGAAGCCGGTGGTACCCATGCCAATCACAGATCCACTGACCCCAATATCTTTTTGGAGGTAATGGTTATGGCTGTTGTAGAAAAGACTGCTTTATTGGATGAAAAAATGAGCGAAGTATTCGATTGGTCCGATCAAAAGCTCCCAGTACGGGATGCTCTGTGGGATCACTTCATGGAATCCAATGGTCACAACACCGATGAAACTGAAGCTTCAATGAAGGAAATCGACGCTAAGTCCGACGATGAAGTTCGTTCTTACGTGGAAGATAACCTCAAGAAGTAACCGGCTGTCTCAACCTAAAAATAACCCCGCCAATTGGCGAGGTTATTTTTTTATCGACATTTTCTGTTCGGTGACCGATGACCACGACCAGCCTGAGGTCATCTTGCCCCACGGTTAGCTTTATAACTGCGGGCTAACCCCGTAAAACGGCAGGTAGCGGTGGCCCGCGGCTGGATCAATCACCATCCGCGTCACACTGGTATTCGTGGGCTCCGGCAACGCCGTGGTCGCTGGTGCCCCTAACATCAGTAGGGCCGTGGCTTTAATCGTTAAGCCATGACTGACCACCAAGAGATGGTCGTTGGGATGGTCCACGACCTGTTCGGCCAACCATTGACCGACACGTCGTTGAATGTCGCGATAGGACTCGCCCCCCACTGTCGCTAAGACATCGGGCAGGGCTTCCCCCGTCACGGCGTCGAAGTCTTGCGGCCGTTGTTCACTAACCGTCGGCTGGCTCTTGCCCGTCCAATCCCCATAGGAAGCCTCCATCAACCGCGCATCGAATGATGGCGTCAAGCTCAGCATGGTCGTCAGGGCCGCCGTCGTCTGCCGCGTCCGGTGTAAGGGACTGCTGACCAACTGATCGTAGCGCTGGCCGTGCAACCACTGTGCCAAGTGCTCAGCCTGTTGTAGCCCGCGTACCGTCAAGTGAGTGACCGTCGTGTCCAATTGTCCCTGCATAATTTGATCCACGTTGGCCTGCGTTTGCCCGTGGCGAACCCAATCGAAAGTCGTCATTTCTCAGTCACTTCCTCATTCCCCATTAAAACCCTTTTTCCACGTTTCGTCGACCCCGTTGTAGTAAATAAATGGCCACGATGACCAAAATAGACCCAACTACCTCGGCCGTCGAGATCGCCAAACTGAGGAAAATAATGGATAAAACAAACGTCACCACCGGCTGAACGGCATCCACGATACTGATAACGTCGGACGGTGCGAAATGGGAGCTGTACAGCAACAGTGAGAAGGGCAGAATCGTCCCGAAGATAATCACCGTGGCCATTGAGGCCAATAAGGTGCCAGTCAGCGGTGGCGTGTTCACCCAGACCGGTTGGTGAATATTAAAAACAATCCCAGCAATGAACGTTCCCCACCCTAAAACGGTGATTGGCGCGTGACCGCCATCGCGGACCAGATTCCGGGGTAAAACCACGTAACAAGCCGCCGTAATTCCGGACCCAATTCCCCATAGAATCGAGTTTAGCGGTAAAGCCAACTGTGAAAAGTCCCCACGTGTAATGGCCAAGAAGACCCCGACCATCGCCACGACGAAGGCAATCACGTCGCTTCGTAGCGGTCGTTGATGCTTAAAGAGTAGACTGCCCAGTACAATGAATAAGGGGCTCAAGTACTGCAAGATCGTTGCCCCAGCGGCATTCCCCGTCTGCACCGCAATGTAAAAGGTCAACAGGTTGGCCCCCAAGCCGATGAGCGCGTAGGCGACTAACCACGCAATCTCTCGCCAGCTACGAAAAACGGTAAACGTTTTCTTGCCATAAAGCACCAGACTGATGGCCAGTAAGATAACCCCAGCCCCCATCGTCCGCGCCGATAGAAACCAGCCAACGGGAATGGATTGCCCTTGTGAAATAAACTGTAAAACGGTTCCGGAGACCCCAAACATTCCTGAAGCGATGGTGGCCCAGAAAATACCCTTGATGACGTTACCCGTCGATACCTCTGAATTTTTCAAACCTGTGAATCCTTTCTCTCTCACACTCACGGCGTGCATTATAATTCTCCAATTTTACCCGATATTCATTAGAATCTGATGATGAAATGGTTACAAATTCAGGCTTTGCCAACTTTTTCCTTGGCTTATTTGTCAAACACTCACATTACAAGTTTTTATTTATTTAAAGGTTGAAAGTTTACGAACACGCTCCAGTCCTCAGTTGGTAAGGTTTATCACCATAAGACTAGTCATCAACAACCACCTGCGGCTGCCAGAGATTCCGGCGCTGTGGGGACCGCCTGCATCTCCGGCTGCCTCCAGTTACGGTGGTTGAAGCTTACTAAATGTGTGGTGACATCGCTGGAGTGGCAACGCTCTGCCGGTTTAATTGGATACATCTCATGTAGCCGTAAGTGAGTCAAATTTGGTCTCAGCCGTTGACAAGAGTGTGCCTACAGGCGGTTAACTGGTGAGCATTAACGCTGATAGGCGGATAATCCTGCATTTGGATTATTTGTCTATCAGTGTTAAGCGGAGCCAGTTGCCTGTTGGCGCACGTTTCGGCTATGTTGATGACAAAACGACAGCGAGATTACGGCTCAAAGCGAGGGAAAAGACAGGGCTTTGGCTTTTCCCGGTCCTTCCCACAGCGTTCCAGACCAAATTTGGCGAACGGTAAGGCGGCCAGCATGCGACGATCATCTTATAATGGGTGGTATCCCTGTCACACCAAGGTTTCTAGCTGTTCTCTATCTTTCAACCTTCAGTCATTTAATCTAATATTTGCGCAGAAAGAGCCCGGGCACTCAGGGCCCAGGCTCTCTCGTTGTGCGCCCGGCATGGGCGCTAACTAGGCGGTGAAAATCCGCTGTGGGCCGTAGTAGTCGGAACCACGAGCCGAAGGCAAAGGTGTCCATCGCGAGG
>NZ_JAAVSC010000056.1 GCF_012641095.1 Lactobacillus sp. HBUAS51381 | reverse complement strand
CGTGAATTTCGGCTCAAAGCGAGGGAAAAGACAGCACTTCGGCTTTTCCCGATCCTTCCCACAGCGATCCAGACCAAATTTGGCGAACGGTAAGGCGGTAAGTACGCGACAATCATATTATAATGGCTGTTATCCTTGTCACACCAGGATTCGTAGCTGCTTTCTATCTTTCAACCTTTAGTTTTCACTTATAAATTCTTATCCATGTTAAACGTGAGATGGGACAACGTCAGCCCTTTTTCAATCAGGTCGTTGGTAAACTTGGTTGTGACCCGACGCATATCCGCCGTCACCCGATGATTCTGGGTCGTCAGGTACGCCGTCAGCTCATCGCCACTGAGACCCGCGGCCCCCTTCAAGGCTTGGGCCACGTGCGTCCGCAGACTTTCTTTGGCAGCCGTGACGTAATCCGTATCCTGCTCGATGAAGTCAACGTAGTGGGATTCAACAATCATGGACAGCTTCCGGTACATCCAGTAAGCACTCACGTCATCCAGATGGACGGGCGTACTGCTGTAGGAATCATCCGTATCGGTGGCGTTGGCGAAGAACGGCACGTAAGGACTAAAGGCTGGAACCCCGAAACACAGCCACATGATGGCTGAACTTTCCTTGGGCACGTCGTTGCGTAGCTGAAGGACGTGGGAGTTCTGCGTCCGGTTCATGGAGATTGGCCGGAATTTCAACCGGTCAGCATCGTCACCGGGGCCCAACGGATCGTACTTGGTTTCGTTGTAGTGGGAACTCAGGATGTATTCAACGTCTTCCACACTAATCTTGTGGCTCGTCCGGCAAATGAACGGTAAGTCACTGGATTGCGGGTCCTGCTTAATCTCCGGGTTCAGACAGCGTTGGCCAAACCAGACCCGCGGCGTGTTGTAGTGCCGGTCCTTTTCGGTACTGGTCCCAAAGATGTGCCGGAAGTTCCAGCCGTCCTGATCCGGATTCAAATGATTGTCCGCGACAAATTTCTGAATCCCTTCGGAGTACATGAAGTTGTCGGGATCATCGAAGGTCACCTGTTGGATGGCCACTTGGTTGGCCGCCACCGCGTAGGCATCGTCCGGAATCCGCTGTGCCACCCAGTGATGGCCCGTGACGATTTCCATGTACCAGACTTCATCGTTGTCGGAGAACAGCACGCCGTTGCCTTCCGGGGAACCGTATTGCTTAATCAGTTTCCCCAAATACCGCACACCGTCGCGTGCCGAGTTGATGTAGGGCAGGACCAGCGTTTGCAGGGAATCTTCAGCTAACCCGTTGGCAACCAGCGGATCAAAGGCCAAGGCTTGGGGATTGCCGTAAACACTTTCGGTGGCACTCATCGCCACGTTTTGTGAATTAATGCCACTTTCGGCATACTCCCCCGTCTTGTCCGTTTCCACGTTAGGCGTCGCTAAATAACGATATCCGTCGCTGGGAATTGGCGCCGTGAAGCCGTTTTGATTGGAGACCCAGGTTCGCTTCGGTTGATCGTGCTCGGCTGGGTGCACGTAGAACCGTTGGGGTGTCAGGGCCAGGAAGGTGTCGTCATTTCTGGCGATCATCGTGGAGCCATCGACCGTTGCTTTTTTACCGACCAGTACCGTGGTACAGGCGGTTAGGTGTTTTGCTGCTTTCATACGAATGACCACTCCTCATTTAAATTTACCAAATCTAGTTTACGCCTAATCCCCGTGGAAGACTAGCTTAGCGGGAAAACGGCTTTAGAAAAATGGTAACACTTTCACAAAAGTGTTGACATTTGTCGCAGATTGTCTAAAATAAAGTTGTAATCAATTGATTCATATTTTTTTGAGATTGTTTGTGAATGTTTGTTCAATAAACAAAATTTGTCTAGGAGGCTACATTTATGAAAGTCACAGTCGTTGGTTGTACACATGCCGGTACCTTTGCCATCAAACAAATCTTAGCGGAAAATCCCGATGCGGAAGTCACCGTTTATGAACGGAACGACGTCATTTCCTTTCTGTCCTGTGGGATTGCGCTCTATCTCGGCGGGAAAGTCGCCGATCCACAAGGCCTGTTTTACTCCAGTCCCAAAGAACTCGCAGAACTCGGGGCCAACGTGCAGATGAACCATAACGTCTTAAACATCGACCCAGAAACGAAAACGGTTACAGTTGAGGACTTGAACACTCACGAACAAACGACGGCTGCTTACGATAAACTCGTGATGACGTCCGGGTCATGGCCCATCGTGCCGAAGATTCCCGGTATCGACAACGCGAAGGTCAAGCTCTGCAAGAACTGGGCGCACGCCCAAACGTTGATTGAAGAGGCTAAGAGTGCCAAACACATCACGGTCATTGGTGCCGGCTACATTGGTGCCGAATTGGCCGAAGCCTACTCCACCACCGGCCATGAGGTGACCTTGATCGATGCCATGGACCGCGTCATGCCCAAATACTTTGATCGTGAATTCACTGATGTCATCGAACAAGACTACCGCGACAACCACGTCCAACTCGCTTTGGGTGAAACGGTGGAAAGCTTTAGTGATAGCAACGATGGCCGCTTGACCATTAAGACCGATCAAGGCAGCTACAATACCGATCTGGCCATCCTGTGCATTGGTTTCCGACCAAACACGGACCTGCTTAAGGGGAAGGTCGATATGGCCAAGAACGGGGCCATCATCACCGATGACTACATGCGTTCCTCCAACCCCGACATCCTTGCGGCCGGCGATAGTGCGGCGGTTCACTACAACCCGACCCACCAAAACGCCTACATTCCACTGGCGACCAATGCCGTTCGTCAAGGGATTCTCGTGGGTAAGAACCTGATCAAGCCGACCGTTAAATACATGGGCACCCAGTCCTCATCCGGTCTCGAACTCTACGGCCGGACGATCGTATCCACGGGGCTGACGCTGGCCGCCGCGGAACAACAAGGCATTCACGCCGAACAGGTCATCGTCAAGGACAACTACCGGCCAGAATTCATGCCGACGACGGAACCCGTCCTGATGTCTCTGGTTTATAATCCAGATTCTCGTCGAATCCTCGGTGGCGCCTTAATGAGCAAGTACGACGTCTCACAATCTGCCAACACCCTCTCCGTCTGCATCCAAAACGAGAACACGATTGACGACTTGGCCATGGTCGACATGCTCTTCCAGCCTAACTTTGACCGCCCATTTAACTACCTGAACATTGTGGCTCAGGCTGCCCAAGCGCAAGCCGCTAAGTTAACCCCCGCTGAATAACCTAACTATTTCTTTAAGAGCCATTGCTCACGGTTTAACGTGATGATGGCTCTTTTTTTGCCATCGGTTTTTTCGATGATAAGCGGCGACCGTTTTATTTATCACCCGTTAACCGTTTATTCGGGATACCAGTGGCAGCCTGGCCGTTCGCATTGAACGCCAAAAAGCCCGAACGAATGGTCGCCCGGGCTCAATTTCGCTATTCGTAGTGGCGAGACTAGTGGTCGTGTCACTTCCGGTTGCGCCTAGTCCTTCGCAACACCCTTTCGTCGTCGCAACTCACGTTTTCAGTTGCCCTAGTCCGGCGTGTTGTTCAACGTCCAGGTGATGGTCGCCTCGTATTGGCCTTGAACGGCATCGCCATTCAACGACAGAACCAGGCCGGCCTCATCATCCCAGCCGCCCACGACATCCGTCACGTCATCGTTAGCGCTCGACGTGCCACTCATCACGGTCATCGGCGTGGTCGTCACGACACTCTTCTGATCGCTGTCGTAGTAGTAGAGGTCTCCCGCCAACTCGCGGCCGTCCGCCGTCGTGAATTTCGTTCCCGTCACCTGCAGGGACCACTGCGCCCCCGCTTCTCGGGTATCCAAAATCTTCACTTGCCAGTCCTTCGTCCGCTTGACCGTCTGCGCCTGACCGGTCAAGTTGGTGTCCTCAAAGGTACTGTGCGGCGAGACTTCTTGAAATACCAGTTGCCCCGGTACATTGATCGTGTAGGTCACCGTATTCGACAGGTTACCGTATGGATCTTCCACATTTAATTTCAAAGTGTTGGCCCCCGCCTTCAGTTGGCTCGCCTTGACGGTGTAATTAAATCGGCCGCTGCTATTGTCATCACCGGCTGACATTTCAAAATCCGCTTGCGCCTGACCGTTCAACGTCGGATGAACCGTCATATCCGTATTATGCAGGTTGACGCCTTCTGGAATGACCACTAAGCCCTTAAAGGTCGCATCCACGCCGGTCTCCAACTGAACACTACTTCCCGACAGTGAGAAAAGATTGAGTTCCAGAGTCGGGTTCACCGTAAAGGTTGGCGTATCCGCGGTCACCACCCCATTAACCGCTGTGAACCGACTAGTGTCCGAGGCAACCGTTGTGGCCGCCTTCAAGTCGTTGGCCTGCCCCGTAAACGAAATCGTTGCCGTCGTATTTTCAGCATTCAGGGCTTCCGTAAGGGTCAACTCCACCTGATTATCGGTCATGTTCGCCAAGCTAACACTGGCCGCCTGCCCGTTTTGGTACTGAACGGTTGCGGTCTCGTCATACGTCAGATCAGTTGGGAGTTGAATCTTAGCCGCCACATCCTTCCAGGACTGTTTACCATCGCGGTACGTCAGCCGATAGTCCAACTGGAATTTGTGCGTCCCCTTGAGGACATCGCCATTGCCCACGGTCTGTTTCGTATCCAAGTCGGTCAACGTTGTTGTGGCCTTAGCATTGACCAGCCCAGGAATCTTTTCCATCACGACTAAATTATTCTCGTAACTATCACCCGTTGCACCAGTAAAGCCCCATTGCACCTGACCCGTGTTATCCGGATCAATCTTTTTGAGATCAATATCGGCCGTCTGGCTCAGGCCGGCCTGTTCACGGCCAGTCGCTGGGTCCTTGTCGTCAAACGTGTAGGTCATCTGTTGCTGATCCGCATTCCACTCCAGTGTCAGATGATGCCAATTTCCGTTCGCCAACAGTGTGTAGTCGCCGGTAATAGCGCCTTCATGCGCTTGTGTCGCGTAGTACCCGGACGCCGGAATCGGTAGGAGTTGGGACGCCTTCACCATCTGATAGGTGCTCGCCTCACCCGGATAATTGTAGGCTAAGTGGGGGCCTGCCAATTTACCATCAAAGGAATCCGCATCCCCGGCATTGGAATAGCTCGTCGACTTATTTAAATGCGTATCGAACTCCAATGCCCAACTGTTCTGAATTGCACTTGCCGCCAGCTTATCCGTCGTTGCCTGTTTCTTATCGGTATCCACGCCCCAAACGCCCAGCGTTTCACCGGAGATGGTCTTCCCGTAAGTGGGAGTTGCGGCTAATCCCCGCGAATCATTCTGCAGGACCAACGCCATCCCATCGGCCGCTTTTTTACCGTTATTCCCAAAATACAGCCACATTGAGGCCGTTTCATTTTTAGTCAGATCAAAGGTATTGTCCGGCGTGGACCACAACGCCCCGAACTGCTTCTTCCCATTGTTCACTTTCGCCGCCTGAGTTCCCGGCGTTGACGTCTCAACGACTGCCGCCTGATTGTTCGTCGTGGTCCCTGGCGTGAAAATATTCTCCAGAGAGATCCCCTGGGGCGCCGATTTTAAGGCATTGTCGTAATCCGTATCAGCCTGAACGGCGCCGCCCCCAAGCAGGACGCTTCCCACACCGATAAATAAGCCTAACCAAGTTCGCCATTTCATCAGCAGACGCTCCTTTCCTCCCCCAAACGGTGTTGGTCCTAAATTTACTCGTCAACGTTATACTTCCTCGCTTAAAGAATATCATGATCTCATCATTTGTCGGGTGATTGGTCAAAATATCAAGTAATTCCTTCCAAAAATGACCAACCAGTATTCACCAGTGCTTCCTTGCAGGTATTCGCGTATAAAAAAAACAACGTGGTCATGCGGACCACGTTGCTATCACTTTCTATTCTGTTAACTAATCCTGCGTCGCCTTCCGTTGCCGGACGTGATACCAGATCACCCCGAGCAAGCCGAACAGGATTGGCCCGACCAGCATCCAGATGGTACTTTGAATGTCATTATTTTCCAGTACGGGTTGAATCAACGTAAAGGTGTTGGCCCCCAATACCACGATGAAGACGACCCAACTGATCACGGTCGTCCAGGCCGGCGACTTGTAGACTTCAAACGGCTTTTGAATGTCGTGATTGTGCTTGAATTTCGGAAAGGCATAAACCAAGAACAGGTACGGCAACGTCATGGACACGTTGGCCATCAACGTCAAGATGTTGTAGAAGGCCGAGGCATCCGTCGAGGCAAACGAAGCCAACAGGATAATGACAATGACCACCGCACACTGCAGCTTCATGGCGTAGCTGGGCATGTCATTTTCGTTAAGCTTCGTAAATTTCTTGGGCCACATGGATTTCGGCGTTCCCAAAATCAACGTCTTCAGTGGTGAATACGTTAACGTGAAGAAGGCCCCGGAATAAGCCAGAAACATGCCCAGTCCCGTGTACCGTGCGAACCACAGGCCAATCGTGGTACTCGTGGCGGCACTGAGACCGAGCGACTCACCTAAGACATCCCCCAGGTTCCGCATCATGACGTAACTAATATTCCCCATGTTGGTTGACGGATCGGAGAGAACCGCGTTCCAGTTCGTACTAATCCCCCAGCAGAGAATCCCGATCGCATAGCCCAATGTAATGACGATTGCCGAAATGACAATGGCTTTAGGGAACGTCTTCTCCGGATTCTTGGTCTTGTCAACCATGCCCCCGAGAACCTCGAGACCCCCGTACGCGAAGATGGCAAACACCGCAAAACTCATGATCCCCATCGGTTGTTGGTAATTGGGATGTGGTGAGGTCATAAAGTGCTGAAGGGGTTGGGCCATATGGCCATGACGCAAGGCCAACACGACGCCCGAAACGACCAACAGAATAGCATTTAGACTCATCACGGCGAGACCGCCCAGGCTGGTAACCCGGACGATCCCCTTGACCCCTTTGATAGAGACCCAGGTTACCAGAATCATCCACAGACACGACAGAATCCCAATGACTTGAGTCGCATTGAGCCCAGCGAACGCAAACTTCTGGGTTTGGTCCGTCCCAAAGAATAGCGTGGTAAAGGGAATCCACACCTTGGCCGATGTCGAGACCAGCCAGATAATGTAGGAAGCAAACCACATGAAGGTCCCAATGAACGCGAACTGGGGATTCACACTCACTTCCATCCACTGGTACATCCCACTACCCTCGTCGGATTTGATGGCCGCACCATACTCCGCCATCATCAACGCGAACGGAATAAAGAAGAGGACCGCCGCCGCTAAGTAAAATAGGATGGATGAATATCCCATTAAGAAATAGGCCACCGTACTATTCGCAAAGCCAAACACGGTGGTAAAAATCATCATGACTAACGCCATTAACGTGATTTTATTGTTATTTTCCGCCATTATATTTCTCCCCAAACCTTTTAAACTGCCCAATTGAAGGCGCTTTTATCAGTTTATCTGAGGGACAATACAATCCCCTGTTAATTCAGTAATAACCTGCTTAAATTTTCGTGTGATAGTTCAGTTTTTTCTCATGCAACTGATGGGCCAATTGACAAGGCCGCGGCACATTCCCACCAAATAAAAAAGGCGTGGCCCTGAAGTGAGCCCTTAAAGTTGGACACAGAATTTACGCTGCTTGCTGGATGGTGAGTTCCCGGTACTTTTCCGGGGACTTGCCATCCAGTTTTGTTTTGA
>NZ_JAAVSC010000055.1 GCF_012641095.1 Lactobacillus sp. HBUAS51381 | reverse complement strand
TCAAAACAAAACTGGATGGCAAGTCCCCGGAAAAGTACCGGGAACTCACCATCCAGCAAGCAGCGTAAATTCTGTGTCCAACTTTAAGGGCTCACTTCAAAGTCGCCTATTTCTCGTCTCATCTTACATTCTGCTTACATCGTTTCTATTAATTCTTTCACCCGCACTTCAATCTCATCACGTACGCTACGAAAGACCGTTAGCACCGCATCGTCACTACCCGTTGCCTGTGCGGGATCGGGCAGTGGCCAATGTTGTTTAGCCACACTGGGCGGCGTCATCGGACACTTGTCTCGCGCATCGCCACACAGGGTGACGACCAGATCGCAATGCCGGAGATAGTCGGGGTCAATCAAGGTTGAGTGTTGCTGGCTGATGTCGATGCCCTGCTCCGCCATCACCTTTACGGCAAGTGGGTTCAGGCCATGGCGTTCGATGCCCGCACTCGCGATTCGCCAATCTTGTGGGGCTAAGTGCCGGGCAAAGCCTTCCGCCATCTGACTACGACAAGAATTTCCAGTACAGAGAAAGTAAAGTTGTGGCATGGTGTGCAGCCTCCCTTGAGAAATACTTCGTTCAAAGTATACCATGCCTAACAACGTTACAACCGATTATTCTCCACCTCTCCGGCCCGTTCGCTGGCGTAGCGCACGTGACCCCAAACGATACCTAAGACAAAGCCTAAGAATGTTGGCACCAACCAACCGAGACCTAAACTGGCAAATGGCACCAGTTGGTGATAAACGTTTAAGGCGCTCGCCACCGGTCCCCAACTCGTCACAACCTGAGGCGAGTTCGCCAACATATCCCAAACGGCCGGAACGGCGGTAAAGGCAATCGTCAATTTATAAACAACTCCGGCGTACGGCCGTTTAGCCACCGTCAAGGACACCAGAATCAGCGCCAAGGATAACGGGTACAGCAGCATTAACACGGGCAACGACCAGGCAATAATCGTATTCAACCCGGCATTGGCGACCAGGAAGGAAACGAACGTGGTGACCCGTAGCCAGTTGAGGTAGCTGACCTTGGGAAATAGCTTATGAAAGTCCTGCGCAAACGATGTGACCAATCCCAATGCCGTGGTGAAGACGCCCAGCGTCACCAACACACCGAGGAAGGCCGTGCCGAAGCGCGTGAAGTAATGCCCCACAATCTGTGAGAGCGCCACCGCACCATTCGCGGATAGCGTAAGTTGACTAAGACTAAAGGCCCCAAGTAAGACCAGCCCAAAGTAGATGAGGATTTCCAGCACAATGCTGAGTGTGCCGGCCTTGGCCGTTAACCGCGTTAATTCGCGATCGTGATAACCCAGCCCACGAACCGCATGGACGAAGGTCACGCTCAGTGCCAACAAGGCCACGGCGTCCACGGTGTTGTACCCTTCCAGAAAACCACTGATGGTCGCGTTACTCTGATAAGCCGTTGTGGCCGCATGGTCCAATCCACCCATGGGATCGATGAAGGCGACGACAAAGATAATCGCCAGCATCGCTAAGAACCCGGCGTTCAGGTACTTACCAACCACCTTAACCAAATTATTCTGATGCGTGGCCAACCGGTACGCTGCGGCAAAGAATAACCCTGTGAAGACCAACATTCCCACCGTATCAAATCGCTTAGGTAAGAATGGCTGTAACGCCATTTCATACGCGGTGGCCGCCGTCCGTGGCGTCCCAAAGAAGGGCCCAATCGTTAAATGCACCAAGATTAAGAATAACGCGGCGTAGTGCCGACCCACCGGCTTCGCCAAGTCATAGAGGCCATCGCTCTTGGTCACGACGACCGCTAAGATTGCTAACAAGGGAAATAAGGACCCAGAGATCGCGAAACCCAGGGCCGCCGTGAACCAATGACTCCCCGCCATTTGGCCCAAGTGAACGGGAAAAATCAAATTACCGGACCCAAAGAACATCCCAAAAATCAGGGAACTCACCACTAATAATTGACCTAAATTTTTGCGCGGTTTACCTGTAACAGTCTGATCCATATTGATTCCTCCACAACTTTTTAAGTTTAAACGTCAAAAGAGCCCTTCTCCCACTACGGGAAAAGGGCTCTACAAGTAGAACGGTACCACCTTTTTGAGGCGGTCACCCACCTCACTCATCACGGACAAACATCCGCTAGCCAAGTAATGGTGGCCACCACGATTGCCTACATATCAGCATCGAACTCGGAATTGATTTTCACCGGCGCTTGATGGTCACTTTCCACTCAACGTGACTCACTGGGCATCGCGACGCCGGCTACTTTTTTCCTCAACGTTTTTAAATATTGATTGTATTATAGTCGGCAATAAGTGAAAAATCAATGTTAAATTTAATTATTTTCTAATTTAAAAATTACTATTGAGAAATCCGCGTGATTTTTCGGCAAATCTGCCTGACACAATTTCTTTAATCATCCGCCTGATCATTCTGACGATGATCTCGGCGCCACTTTTTGACGTAATCCAGACGTTTCTTGAACAGATTCTCCCGTCCCTGATCCGTTGGCTGATAATATTCGTGCCCCACCAGCGAATCCGGTAGGGTCTGCATGGTGGTCAACTTATCCTTGGTATCATGAGCGTACTGATAGTCCTTGCCGTAGTCCAAGTCCTTCATCAACTTGGTCGGCGCATTGCGAATCTGTAGTGGGACCGGTTCGTCGCGGGTCTCCTTGACATCGCGTTTCGCCGCCAACCGCGCCTTATAGATGGCATTCGACTTGGGGGCCAACGCCAGATAGGTGACGGCTTCTGTCAAATGAACGTCACATTCTGGCATCCCCAAGAATTGACAGGCCTGAAAAACATTCACCGCCACGTTTAACGCGTTGGTATCGGCGAGCCCAATGTCTTCGCTGGCAAACCGCACCAGTCGCCGCGCAATGTAGAGGGGATCTTCCCCACCCTCTAACATGCGCGACAGCCAGTAGATAGCGGCATCGGGATCGCTGTTGCGCATGGATTTATGCAGCGCAGAAATAATATTGTAGTGTTCCTCACCCGTCTTATCATAGAGCACGAATTTCTGGGAAATCAGTTGTTTCAGGTCATCCATGTTCACGGTCACGTGATCGCCCTGCTTATTGCCATTGAGCACGGCCATTTCTAGCGTATTTAGGGCACTCCGCGCATCCCCATTGGCAAATTCAGCGATGGCCCGTTGCTCATTGGCCCCGATCGTGACCTTGCCCTTGAAACCCTTGGGACTGGCCAAGGCGTTGGTGAGCAACTGTTCAATATCTTCGGTCGACAACGCCTTGAGCACGAAGACCTTGCAACGCGACAACAGCGCGGAGTTAATTTCAAATGACGGATTCTCCGTGGTCGCGCCAATCAGGACAATGCTGCCCCGTTCGACGTACGGCAAAAAGGCGTCCTGTTGGGCCTTGTTGAACCGGTGGATTTCATCGACAAAGACAATCGTCTCCTCGCCCACGGCAAGGTCATTACCAGCCTGTTTCATAATCTTTTTAATCTGACTGATACTGCTGTCGACCGCACTGAAGCGCAGAAATTTTGCTTGCGTCTGACGGGCAATAATCTCCGCCAACGTGGTCTTGCCGACACCCGGCGGTCCCCAAAAAATCATCGAGGACACCTCATCGTTTTCGATGAGTTCGCGGAGAATCTTCCCAGGCCCCAACAGATGCGTTTGCCCCACAAAGTCGTCCAACGACCGTGGCCGCACCCGACTGGCTAACGGCGTATTCTGTTGATTGGCAAACAACGATTCTTGCTCCACGAGAATCACCACCTTTTAGGTTAATGATACAGCTAAATTCAACTAGAAATCAAAATCGTTTAGATCGGCAATATCCATGGTAAACGGCGTCTCCGTCTTCTCACCATTATTCATATTCTCAATCACCAGATAATAATTCTGTTGTTTATCATACACATGATCTGCAAGAACCACTTGAACATTTTGCATGCGATCCTTTACGGAAACGGAACGACTATTGGCATTGACCATAGTTTGTCCCGAGATCTGCTGATCCTGTTCATTGACAAAATACAGTTTGAATTCTGCCGGAATCACCGTTGAACTAATCGCTGCGGATTGTCGAACCACCAAGGGTACCGTTAACGACGTAATTTGTCGATTCATACTAAACAGTTCCAACTCAACATCGTGGGCCGCAGAACGACTCGAGGTGGTTTTCACTTCCAGCAATGGGACTAACATCTCTTGTAACGAAGCCCCACCATGAACATAGTTAAATGATCCAACAGCTTTGAAAACGTTGGCTGTCGTCGGATAATAAACCCTACCCTGATCATCATTAGCTAAAATATCGCGTAACTCTTGGTGGCTAACTCCGGGTAGATCAAACTGACGCGTCGAAAGTAAGTAACGCTGTGATTTTTGTTCCGCATCTTCTTTAGGAACTTCAATCTTATCCGTTTCTTTGAGTTGATCATTGCGATAAATATAACCATGATCAGCCGTCACATAGATTTGAACAATGCCTTGTGTTCGTAAGCGCGTAATTAACCGTTGAATTTCATCAATGGCTTCCTCAGTCGCTCGAAACACGTCGTCCTCAGTCTTTTTATTATCACCAATGGCATCCACTTGATTGTGATAAATGTAAACAACTTCTTGTCCCGTAAACTTAGCGCGAATTTCTTTGGCGGTGTCGTCTTTCAGATCATCTAAAGCATAGGCTGCACTCTTTGGATTATATTTCTGTAAGAGCGCTTGTCGCCGCTCCAGGCTATCCGCCAATTGGCCATCAACACTTAGCTTCTTAAGTTTACTGTTTAAGCTTAACTGGCGATGTGGCAACAACATCGGCATCCCAAGATAGGTCACGGAAGGCAGCCCGGTGACCAGATAGTCCATTTTGAGGCCTGTAACTTGATCTTCATGACTCAATCGCTTTTCCAGCTCCTTAGCTGCTTCAAACCGAAAGGCATCAGAAATAATGACCACCACACGATTCTTTTCAGGAGCCACATGAAATCGATAGAAGTTTCGCTGTAATTGCTTAGGATTAATTTCAGCATAGTCTAAGACTTGATTCCAGGCGTAAGTCGCGTTATCAAGATAATTATTGACGTAGATCGACTCAATCAGCTGTTTGGTCTTAGCAAATTGCTCCGGCATTCCTGCTTGTTGATAATAATACATAAATTTTCGGTAATCCGTATCCGTCTTATAGCCAATATGAGTATAGTCATCGATCATACCCTGCTGGCTACCTTCAGTCTGACGATGTGAATTTTGAACCAAGTACCAAGCTCGCCGCATCATCCGGTAAAGTCGGGCGAACCGTGGCTTACTGCCATAATGAGTTTCTAAACGTTGATGCGTCACCGCAATGACCGTCTGTCCATTCAGCTGACTATCCATATCCTCAAGCTGTAGTCGTTCCTGAATCCAAAGCAAAATCCGCTGATCAAATCGCGGAAAGATGTCCGATTTGGCTAAGTCATCAATCTTTGTTTCCTTGAAAAGCCGATCACCATCAATATTACGCCAAACTAAATCTGCAATACTGTCGAAGTTATCTACCGCTTGTTTATCTAAACTACCACGATTGCTGAACTGCTGAACTAATGTCTGAACATTAGCAGCATGAGCACTTAAATCATATTCAGCCACGCTTTTAGGTAAATCTTTATTCATTTGCTGATACGTAACCGTTAGATACAAGCCGGTCATCAACTCTTCTAGCCGTGGATGGGAAGCTGTATAGCCAAAACGTTCAGAAATTTCTGCCCAGAAGGCATCTAAAACACCAAATTTTTCAAAATCTTTCAACGCCGAATTATCACGAATCCCCTTCGTCAAAAGGACCTGTAGTAAATCAAAAAAGTCGACAATCGGCTGATTCAGATGAACTAACACTGCCATAATGGCCAACTCTGGCTTCTTCTGATAACTCGTTACATCGTATCGCGCAAAACTTTGTCGCCGTTGCTCATTGGCGAAGAACGTCATATTGTCTTGGACAAATGGTTTTAGTTCATCCGGTAGTCCCAACTCTTTACGCAAAATTTCTTTAGAATCTGCGCTAAAGGTCCCAGAATACCAAACGATACTTCGCAAATGATCCTCGTCTAATGCTGGTTCAGCCGCTGGCGAATAAATCAACGTTTTATGTTGCCGTGGCAAGGTTAACAAATATTGTTTAGTTACTAACTGCTGTCCTGGTTCCATAACCACGACATCCGCGACGTTCGCCAGTCCGGTACGAATTTCAGCTAAACTATCCGCAAAGTCTCCGCTGTCGTCATACCAGAATACAAACTGATTTTGATCAGTGAACCGTTTTTTTAGTGTGGTAATGATTTGATTAATATCCACGTCTGCCATGGTCGTTACTCCCTTTTATCCGTTTTAATGTCTAGTTCAATCATAACTTAAACCATGTCGACCTGCAGTATAATTTGTGAAATTTATTGTTCACTCCAAGCTATCATGATGGGGTGATTCAGCATTTAATTACGGACATCAGCGAGGATGATTTCAACGTGGCCGTCGGTGGTCAGGTGGAGATTATTGGGTGGCTGTATCAGTACTATAATACGGAGCCGAAAGATCGAGCTTTCAAAAAGAAAAAGTATCTTGAATCTGACATTCCTGCAGTGACACAATTATTCACGCCCGACTGGATCGTCAAGTACATGGTTGAAAACTCTCTAGGTCGCTATTGGGTCGAGGTACTCCAAGCAAAAGGTGATGCGCGCTCAGCAAAAGAAATCGCTAGCAGCTTTGGCTGGCGTTACTTTATGCCAGCAGCTGAACAATCTACACAGATTGTATTGGAAGATAACTCAAAAAAATTGGCGTCAACTTCCATCGAAGATATTACGTTAATCGATGCGGCAATGGGATCGGGCCACATCTTAATATACGCATTCGAAGTCTTCATGCAGATTTATGAAAGCGAAGGCTACTCGCGGCGGGATGCTGCGAAGCTAATCGTTCAAAAGAATCTTTACGGGGTGGATATTGACACACGTGCATTTCAGTTAGCTTACTTCTCGTTAATGATGAAGGCACGTGAAGCGAATCGGCGCTTTTTAACATTAAATATTCGGCCAAATGTTTTTGACATTCCAGAATCTGGAGATTTAACCAGTGATGATTTTCAAGTGCTGATTCAGTCTGATGACGAAAAGAAGCAGCTGGATACTTTACTCGATAAGTTTCGCTTTGGTAACGAGTATGGCTCGCTCATTCAATTCGATAATGACCTTGATTGGCCGGTTGTTGAGCGTATTGCCGAACAAAATGTGGAAACTGGTCAACTGTCTCTAGATACGATCTTCTTAGCTGAAAATCAGGCAAGATTGCGAGAATTTATTGCTGTCGGTAAAGTGTTGACAAAGGAATTTACTATTGGCGCAATGAATCCACCATATATGGGATCTGGAAAAATGGATGCCGTGTTGGGGAAGTACGTTAAGAAGTATTTCCCTAATAGCAAGTCAGACTTATTTGCTGTGTTCATGGAACGACTACGAGCATTGACCATCCCCGACGGTTATTATGCCATGATCACACAACATTCTTGGATGTTTTTATCCAGTTTTGAAAAGCTAAGACAGGTTTTGAAAAATGATACTTTAATCAATATGGCGCATCTGGGAACACGTGCTTTTGAAGAAATTGGAGGCGAAGTTGTTCAGTCCACCACCTTTGTTTTTAAACATCAAACTAATGATAATTACATTGGGACATATGAGCGTCTAGTCGAATTCGATTCGCAACAGAGGAAAGAAGATGCTTATCTGGACGCTGTTAAGAATGAAAATGTTGACTACCTTTATCGAACTAACCAAGCGAACTTTGCGAAGATTCCGGG
>NZ_JAAVSC010000054.1 GCF_012641095.1 Lactobacillus sp. HBUAS51381 | reverse complement strand
CCGCTTAAAGCATGGAAGAGATGGCCCGCCCTCAAAAACCGAGGACGGGCCATCTCTTTTTAATTTACAATTCAATACGGTCAGTTACTCGGTGCTTACCTTTCAATGCTATAATATTGGGTGCCCACTAAACGGTGGGACTACATAATTTTCGGGGAAAAAAGGGGAAATGGGTATGCACAAGGGGATTGTACGCCAAATCTGGTTCTGGGGTGGCCTGATTTTAGGGCTATATGCGCTACTGGTCATCTCAAGTGTGCCAATGCTGGGCCTCATCCAATGGTCTGGGGTTCATGGGATAGCCAATAATGTCGGCATTCGTGTCTTGAGTACGCTGGTGATGATCGTCGTCAGTGCCTTAATCGTCTGGTGGATTTACCGGTATCACACGGATCTGTGGCTACGACAGGTCATCACGGCCCAACACGTGGCGTGGTCAATCGGCGCGGCCGCGGTCGGCACCCTGGCCCTACTGTTAATTGCGATCACGTTGGGTGTTTCCGATGCGCAAGGGTTGCCGCCCTTGATGCCGGGCACACTGGTTAAATTGGTGGTGGGTGTCTTTACGGTGTTTGTCTTTTCACTGTTGTCCGTGTGGGTGCTGCAAGGGATGTTTCAGGAACGACTGAATCGACTGCCGGATTTTCCAAAATGGGCTGCGGTTTTGTTGCCGATTATCTGCTATATCTTAGTGGCGTGGGGCACACTCAGTGATAATTTGTCAGCGCTAGTGGTCAGTACGCTGGTGGCGGGGATCTATCAGGTCACGCGAGACTGGCAGTGTTCCTGGGGTGTCATGGCCGTCTTAACGGCGGTAAGCCTGGGATTGCCGCTCGTTGGCTAACGTCACGGTTTAGGGATGTTTGGGGTAAAATAATCCTGGCCTTTTTGGCTGGGTTAGGCGTGTGCCGGCCGGTAAGCCACGCTTGTTCGGCAGCAGTCGCCGGGCCATACGAAAAAAGTATACACTTACATTTAGTAAGCACGAACGGCGACACAACAGCACATCCTCCACTTTTACTTACTTTTAGTTATCAAATGATTGACCAGTTTTTATTGTGCTTAGTTAACCCCCGTGGTAAGCTGGCCCTCGTAATCAACAAAATTAGGAGGTCCCACATGTCAGTAAAAATTGGTGTTATTCTAGGTAGTACACGGACGCATTCCCTCGGTGATCGGCTCTTTAATTATTTGCAACGGGCGATGCCCACGGACGGCGTGGACTTTACGTGGATTGATCTTAGGGATTATCCCCTGCCATTCTACGACCACGCAGAGACGCCACTGTCGGAACCCATTCAAGGACTAGCCACCGTTGAGAAACGTTGGTTAGATGTTCTCGACCAGCAGGATGGGTACGTGATCTTAAGTCCCGAGTACGATCACGCCATTACGGGGAGCTTGAAGAACGCCTTGGATTTTGTGGGGCCCGAAACGGACCACAAGCCCGTTCAGATCATAACTTACTCGAAGTATAGTGACGGTGGCATGTTGGCGGCGTCTTCGGTCGTGGGTATCCTGCAGATGCTCAAGATGATGGTGCTCCCTTCACCGGTCCTGTTGTGGAACGCTGAAGCCAATTTTACGGCAACGGGCGAGCTAGTCGCAACGGCACCGAACAGCGACCACTTTGCCCAACGGTTAACGGCTGCGTTTGCTGAATTGCGCCATTACGCCACGATCATGAAGGCTACCCCGTATCGGCCATAGAATAGTCGCCCCATCGTTGCCAAGTTAGGCGGTAACGGTGGGGCGTTTTTGTCTTTCAACCTGAGAAAGCATCACTGGCCTTGCTTAAGATTTCGGGTAAAGTTTGGTAAAAGGTGTGGCTTTTAGGGGTCAAGTTGCGTAAGCTAAAGGAAAGTAAATGTGAACGGAGGGACAACATGGCGGGAACGGTATTGATCGTTGAAGACGATGAGGCCCTGCTGGCGTCATTAACCACGGAATTACAGTTTGAGGATTATACGGTGTTGAACGCAACGGATGGCAAGATGGCGCTACAGGTCTATGAAAATAATCGGGGTAATTTAGATTTGGTTATTTTAGATTGGATGCTTCCGGAATTGGATGGTCTGGGCGTCTTGCGGCGGATTCGCAAGCACGATGACTTGCCGGTGATTATGATGACGGCCCGTGATTACGTGGGTGACAAGGTCGCGGGGTTGGATACCGGGGCGGATGATTATATCACCAAGCCGTTTGAGATCGAAGAATTGCTGGCTAGAATTCGGGTTATTTTACGGCATCAGCATCACCAAGAAGCGGCGGATAGTCAATTACATGTGGGCGATATCACGTTGAATACGCGCTCACGGCAGGTTCAACGCAATGGCAATTTGGTTCAGCTTACGCAACGCGAGTACGAACTTCTCTTGGTCCTGATGAAGAATGCCGGGCAGACCATGACCCGTGATGAATTATTAGACGCGGTGTGGGGCGTTGATTTTGAAGGGCAACCCAACGTGGTCGATGTCTATGTCCGTTACCTCCGTCACAAATTGGCCGAAGACCACGCGGCGGTGCCGTTGATTCATACCGTTCGCAGCGTGGGTTACGTGTTATCCGCAGATTATCGGGGGTAAGCCGATGGCGAAACCAAAAAGAATACTGACCACGGCACAAGATATTCAACGGCGGTTTGTCCGCATGCTGGTGGTCTTAACCGCACTCATGGGGATCGCGATTGTTGGCACGGTCGGTTATCAACTGGTGAAGCAAAGCGAGCAATCTTCCGTGGAACTGCTAGCCAGTCTGAATCGGTCCATTATTGATGATCGACCTGACTGGAATAGTTGGCGTAAGCATAGTTCCATCAACACCAAGAATACCTACGTACGGGTTAACAACCGTAAGATTGGTGAGGCCCCGGGGACCTACTATTCTCCGAACACGAAGAAATTTCTGCGGGCCAAGCACGTCCAAATCCCGATTTTTTCAGCATTAGAATATACGCCGGGTTACGGATTTACCTACTATCGTAGCGGAACACGCCTGGGCATTGACGCTGAAATTTGGCTAAATCTGTCGCCCATTACCACCATCTTACTATCGGTCATCGGCGTGGTACTGGCCATCATGCTCCTCACGATTGGCTTTGGTTGGACCTATATTCGGTTGACGGCTAGAAGAGTGACGCAACCGCTGGCCAGTCTAAACGTGGCGGCGCAAGAGCAGGCGCGAACGCGGACAATCAAGGCCGCGTTACCCGTGCCCGCCCAACCCAGTGAGGTTCACCAGCTTGCACGGAGCTTCAACGACCTGCTAACGGCCATCAATGATCACGCGCAGCAGGAACGTGAATTTACGTCCAACGCCGCGCATGAGTTGCGGACGCCGATTGCGGCCATTCGGGGCCACGTTCGGCTGATTCAGCGCCGCGGTCAGGAGCATCCCGAGATTATTCCCCGCTCGATTAATTTTATTGACGATGAGTCGACCCGCATGCAAAAGCTGGTGAACAGCCTGCTGACCTTGTCACGGGCCGATCGGGGGGTTCTGGCCCTCGACTACTTCGATGTCGGTGAAGCGGCCAATGAGACGATCGAAGAGGAACGGGCGGTGCTTAAGCAGCCCCTGGTGGTTGCGGGCGATCAATCCGTGGTGATTCATGGGAATCCCGAGAGTGTGCAACAGATTCTGACCGCGTTACTGGACAATGCCGGCAAATATTCGCCGCCAGACCAGCCGATTACCGTCCGCTTTCATCAGACGACCGAGGCAGTTCAGATTAGCGTGGAGGACCACGGCCTGGGCATTGCGGATGCGGATAAGCCTCACGTCTTCGAACGGTTCTATCGCGTAGACACGGCCCGTACCCGCCAGATTGGGGGGACTGGGCTGGGCTTAGCCATCGTTTCACAGTTGGTAACCTTGAATCACGCGACCATTCAGGTGGTGGACAATCCCCCTCAAGGCAGTCGCTTCCTCATGACCTTTCCGAAGGCCAGTCCAGATTCTGATAAACTCTCAGATTAATCACTTTTAATCACCGTTTTAAGTAAACGGGCACTTAACTATCATGGAGTTATTCAATTGCCATGACAGTTAAGTGTTTTTTTTGTGGTTGTAAGGAGGATGTCCCATGCAAGTCATTTCAATCGTTGTGCCGTGCTATAACGAGCAGGAAAGCCTGCCCTTATTCTTTAAACGCGTCGACCAAATCTTGACGGATTTTGACCGGCATCGCGAGCAGTATCGGTGGGAATACTGGTTCGTGAACGATGGATCTACCGATGATTCCCTAAAACAAATGCAGATTCTTCATGCGGCCCAACCGGATAAGGTGCATTACATCAATTTCTCCCGTAACTTTGGGAAGGAGGCAGCCCTATTAGCCGGACTGAAGGCCGCTAGAGGAGATGAGGTGGCCGTAATGGACGTTGATCTTCAAGATCCGCCGGAATTGTTGCCGACGATGATTGCGGCCCTGGCGGAGACGGATTATGACGTGATTGGGACGCAACGGTCTGACCGGCAGGGTGAACCCTGGTTGCGATCAAAGCTCTCATCGGCCTTTTACCACGTGATTAATCGTATTTCTCAAGTTCAGATTGTACCGGGTGCTCGTGACTATCGGTTAATGCGGCGGTCGGTCGTGGACGCGGTGATTGCGATGCCGGAATACAATCGTTTTTCTAAAGGTATTTTCAGTTGGGTAGGATTCAAGACCAAGTACCTGACCTTCCAGCATCAAGACCGGGTGGCGGGGCATACCCATTGGTCAATGAAACAGTTGTTGGATTATTCCTTAGAAGGCATTATGGATTATTCGGAGGTGCCCTTGTCCGTGGCCTCTTGGCTGGGTGGTACGGCCTTCGTGGTGTCAATTATCGGGATGATTTGGATTGTGATTCGCGCCTTATTGTTTGGCAATCCCACGGCCGGCTGGCCCTCACTGGTTGCCATCATCTTGATGCTGGGGGGCCTACAGCTCCTATGTTTGGGAATCTTGGGCAAGTATGTCGGGCGGATCTATTTGGAAACCAAACATCGGCCACAGTATTTAATTCAAGACAAGAGGTAGGGGGAGTTTGAGAATGAACACGAGTCAACGGTATCAGCAGGTTGCCCTAGGATTGTTGGGGCTTTTTGTCATTTTAGCCATTTTAATTAAGCTACAATTTTCGCCACTGATGGGGTTGGATCGCCAATGGTTGGCCGCTTTTCACGCCAGTTCATTGGGGCAGCACGTCCGTGTGTGGGAGTGGTTGACCTTGTTAGGCAGTCCACTGGTTACGGGAGGGTTTGCCGTCATTTTAGCGCTGTTTCTGTGGCGAATTCGTCAGCTGGGTTGGGCGGCCATGGTCCTTACCGCGTTGATCAGCGGTGATGCCCTACTATTGGTGATTAAGACCTTCGTTGCCCGGCCACGGCCCACACAAATGGTCGTGGTCGATACGGGATATAGCTTTCCTAGCGGTCACGTCTTTAGCACGATGCTGGTAGCGATGATTCTGGCGACCTTATTGCTGAGCTTATTGAAGGCCAACTGGCTCAGCTGGACCTTATTAAGTGTGATTGCACTAGGCGTTCTCGGTGTAATCCTCGCGCGCTTAGGACTACGTAACCATTACCCCAGCGATGCAATGGGCAGTGCCTTGCTGGCAAGCGGCTGGTGGTTCCAAGTCCTGAGTATTTTCGAACGACTTCGGGCGCGGCGGACACTTAAGCTTTCGAAGTGAGGTGCGGACAGTGATGGAAAGTTTTTCACGGAAACGGCTTTGGCAAAATACCGGGATCGCCTGGGTAGTTGCCTTGGCAATTGTTATGGGGGTCTTCATGTACTGGCGGGTGACGCCCTTCGGCAATCATAGCCTCTTGATGAGTGACATGGGGACGCAATACATCCCCTTATTAACGGCACTGCGGCATGCGTTGCGCTATCAGATCTTCCACTTCTATACATTCTCCGAGTCGTTGGGAAATGGCCTGGTGTCGACGGTAGCTTATTATCTGTTGAGTCCGTTTAATCTGTTGGTTGTTTTCTTTGGAGCGTCACAGATTCCCATTGCGGCGAGCGTCATTATTATGGTTAAGATTGCCACGATTGCGGCAACGATGGCCTGGTACCTACAGCACCATTTTCACACGACCCAGCGATTGACCATTATCTTTGCATTAGCGTTTAGCTTTTGCGGTTTTGTCGCGCTGAACTATTTCGATCTGATGTGGTTGGATTCGTTAATTTTCTTGCCGTTGGTTGCGGCGGGATTAGACCGATTAGTGGCGCACGGCCGACCGGTACTCTTCTTCAGTAGTCTACTGATTAGTATTCTGACCAATTATTATTTAGGCTATATGACCTGCCTATTTAGCGTCCTGTACTTTGCCTATGGCTTATTTAATTGGCCAGGGCGCGTCGGGGGTCTTCATGATTGGGGGAATCGGGTCGTGCGGTTCGGGATAACTGGGGTGCTCAGTGGCCTGAGTGCGGCGGTGATTCTGATGCCAACGGGATTAGGGATGCTGCAGACGGCGAAGAGTACGCCGGATAGCTTGAATTTTCGGTTAGTGCCCGAGTTCGGTGGCGAATTCTTCACGCAATTTGGTGTTGGCGCCACGAACTATTCGCAGCGGCTGATGCACGCGCCCACGGTCTTTGTGACCAGTGCCGTGGTCCTGTTGACCTTGGTTTATTTCGTGCAGCCACGACTGACCCGCCGGCAAAAGTGGTCGGCGCTGGCGCTATTGGTTGCCCTGTTTCTGAGCATGTGGCTACGCTTGTTCAATACCATTTGGCACTTGATGCAAGCCCCAGCCGGATTCCCGTTTAGAAACGTCTTCTTTTTTAGTTTCGCCATGGTCATGCTGGCCTTTGAGAGCTGGCAGGCTGAACCGCGCCGGATCAAGCGGGGATGGAAATTCAGCTTGCCACTGTTACAGGTTCTCACGCTGGTGGGTGGGGCTGCCTCCGTTCACGTCATGCTGAGGTTGGTCACGGGCCGATCGGTTAAGCTAACGCGTTACTTTACGGGGATCCAACAGGTACACTGGCAAAGTGTCTGGCTCTCCGTGATCTATGTGGTGGTGACGGCAGCCGTTATTTTTGGGACCCAACGACTCTGGCGCCGCTGGGTACTCAGTCTGTTGGTGCTCACGGAAGTTGGCGGTAATTTTATCCTTGCTATGGGGACCAGTAAGTTTGGCAATCAACGGGCCTACGCGCAGGCCTATCAGACGGAGAACAAACAAATGTCTACCGTGAACGATCCGGACGGACAACTCTACCGGGTTCAAAACGACAATACGCTGATTAATCAGGCCTTTCAGGGTAAATATAATAATTATAATGATAGTCTGGCCTTTAACTTTCATGGTGTGGCAAGCTATAGTTCGACCTTAAATGAGAGCACGCGGTCAACATTGGAACAACTCGGTTTGTTTAGCGATAATGTTCGTCGGATTGGGGATGTGGGACTGACGCCCCTTACCGAGCTCTTGTTGGGGGTTAAGGATACGATCCACCTGACCACTGGTAGCGGTCAGATTATACCGTCGGCCAGCTACAGTGGCCTGGGATTTGCGGTATCTTCATCCCTTGGCAAGGTTCAATTAACCCAGGATGCGTTGCAGAACCAAGAGAGTATTATGCAGGCGCTTCAACCGCGGCGACAGACCTACTTTGCGCCAACCAAGCAACTTAGGGATGGCGTCAAGACTGTGACGACGGTAAAGGGCGTTAAAACCAAGTACCACTATCACCACACACTGAAGTTAAGCGTTAAGGCGAGTGGGCCAACCTATCTCTGGGCGCCAACCGGACAGACCAAGTATTCAACGATGAAGGTTGACGGCACGAGTGTCAAACCCGCGACTAATGCGAATGGTAAGACGGCTTTGATAAAACTGGGGAACTTCCGTGCTGGCCAAACGATTACCGTGACCTTTGCGGCGAAGTATCCGTTAGCGTTGTATCATACGGAAGTTAAAACCCTGCGACAACCCAACTTTGCACGGCTTGTCCAAACGGTTCGACAGCAGCGATTCAAGGTGCACACGGTTTCGAGCCACTTCAAGACGAGCCTAAAGGGCCAGGTCACCGGGACGCCGAGTCGGCATATGCTTTACTTAAGTGTGCCCTATGACACGGGCTGGCAGGCGGCGGTTAATGGTAACCGGGTACAGCCACGGAAGTTATTGAATGGGCTGATGGGGGTACCCTTACAGAATGGCAAGAATCAAGTGACCTTAACCTATCACGTCCCAGGTGGTCGATTAGGTGTCGGTGTGTCACTGCTTAGCCTCGTCAGTTTTGGCGGTATCACTTATTGGTGGCGTGCGGGTGAGGCCGGAACACGGCGGTCTGGTAAAACCAAAGAAAAGGCGTAACCTGGCCGCCTTGACGTTCGCCAAATTTGGTCTGGATCGCGGTGGGAAGGATCGGAAAAAGCCAAAGCCCGGTCTTTTTCCTCGCTTTGAGCCGGAAGTTCACGTCTCAAAGTCGCCAGTTTCCAAGCAAAATCACTTGGAAACTCCCACGGCTGAGACCAAATTTGACTCACTCACGGCTACATGAGATGTCCCCAATTAAACTGGCAGAACGTTGCC
>NZ_JAAVSC010000053.1 GCF_012641095.1 Lactobacillus sp. HBUAS51381 | reverse complement strand
TTCAAAATGCTTAAGTTACTGAACCGCCGTATACGGAACCGTACGTACGGTGGTGTGAGAGGTCGGTAGCCGAACTAATCGGCTACCTCCTACTCGATTCAAATTCATTTCGGCTACGCCACCCCAACGAGACCGTCCACTAGGCGGTGTGGTCCACGTACCGGGCGAGCAAGTCACCAATTAACTGAATGGCAAAGACGATGACTAAAATAATCAACATCGCCATGACGGTGACGTCCGTTTCAAACCGACTGTAACCCACGTTGATGGCCAAGTTACCCAAGCCACCACCCCCGATGGCACCAGCCATCGCGGTCAGGTCAATCAGACTGATCAACGTTAGAACGGACGAACGAATGATATCCGCCAAGCCTTCCTTTAGATAAACCCGGAAGATGATCGCAATCGGACCAGACCCCACGGATTCGGCGGCTTCAATCACCCCATGGTCAACCTCGGCCAGGGCGTTTTGAATCTGCCGAGCATAGAACGGTGCGGAACCGATAACCAATGGCACAATCGCCGCGGTCGTCCCGATCGCCGTTCCCACGATAATCCGAGTCAGTGGTGCAATCACGGCCAGCAAGATAACGAACGGAATCGACCGACACAGGTTGACGATCTTATCAAGAATGTTGTAAACAACCCGATTCTCCAAGATACCGCCAGGTTGGGTGACAATCAAGCCAATGCCAATCGCCATCCCCAAGATCCCAGCAACAATGGCCGTGATCGCCGTCATGTACAGCGTCTCACCCGTTGCCTGGACGAAGTCACTCTTCATCGTGACCGCATTAGGAAAATATTTCGTTAATAAATTCATCTAGGCCACCTCCGAATCGTTTGGGTTGAGATGGGTAATGCTGATACCAGCATCCTGACAATACTGCCAAGCCGCTGCCAGCTTATCCGGTTCACCCGACATGACCACAATCAGATTCCCCAGTGGGGTATTCTGCAGGATTTCAACGTTCCCATACAGGATGTTTGAGACCACACCATAACGTTTGTACAGCTCGGTAATCAGGGGCGCATCGGTGCTGGCCCCCACGTATTGCAGCTGAACCAGCTGTTGGCTGTCGCTGAGGTGGAGGGAGTCGGCCTGACGGAAGATCTTTTCCAGGGCCTGATTGATCTGGGTCGCCGTATTGATGAAGTCCTGAGTCAGTGGCTTTTGTGGTCGACTGAAAATGGAAACCAAATCACCGCGTTCGATGATCTCACCATCTTCCATGACCGCTACCTTGTTACAGATTTCCTTCACGGCTTCCATTTCGTGGGTAATCAAGACGACGGTCAATCCCAACTCCTTATTCAGACGTTTCAGCAACGCTAGAATAGAAGAAGTCGTCTTGGGATCTAAGGCACTCGTCGCTTCATCACTAATCAAAATCTCGGGGTCATTGGCTAGTGCTCTGGCAATGGCCACCCGTTGCTTTTGACCACCGGATAACTGAGCCGGGTAGTCCGTTGCCTTTTCGCTGAGGCCGACCAGTTCCAAGAGATGTGCCACCTTCTTCTTGCGGTCTTCATGCGTCAACCGCCCCTTTAGGGGATAGCCCACGTTGTCCGCAATCGTGCGGGAAGCCATTAAGTTAAAGTGTTGAAAAATCATGCCAATCTTAGTTCGCGCCGTCCGCAAGTCGCGAGACGAGAGACTTAAGATGTCCTGTCCGTTAACGACTACGGATCCAGCAGTCGGCCGTTGAAGCCGGTTAATCACCCGGACCAACGTACTTTTCCCGGCACCGGAGTACCCAACAACACCATAGATGTCGCCACGTTCCACCGTTAACGAGACTTTTTTGACGGCTTCGACGGTCTGCCCCTTATTATGGAAGGTGACGTCGATGTCTTTTAATTGAATTATCGCTTCATTAGTCAAATCTTCGTTCTCCTTACTCGCCCTATGCTGGCATTTTTTCTCTCTATACAATCACTTAATCCCGGATTCCCGCAACGTCGACTGACAGCGTTCAGGCACCGTGCTGTGGGAAAATCATCATCGGCACAGCGCAGTGCCCGAACATCTCGTCATAGAAGTTGGTTCACTCAAATGGTAACTAACCAGTCGTAAAGCTTCTACTTATATCGACGGTTTACCAAGCTGGAACGGATAAGCCGTGGAAGTACTTCTTGATTAACTTCTTAGTTGCTTCGGATTGGTAAGCCTTCACAATCTTCTTGTAAGTCTTGTTGTTCTTATCAGACTTGTTAGCCGCAATGATGTTGACGTACGGGATAGAAGCCTTGTTCAGCTTTTCCTTGTAAATGGTTTCGCTATTTGGCAGCTTAGCTTCAGCAGCGAATTCGTTGTTGATGACGGCACCGGTAGCATCACTCAATGAACGTGGCGTCTGGGCAGCATCAACGGCGGTAATCTTCAAGTTTAATTTGTTTTGCGTGATGTTCTTTGGTGTTGGCAAAGCGACCTTGGAATCAACCTTGATCAGCCCAGCGGATTGCAGTAAGTGTAAAGCCCGGCCTTCGTTCGTTGAATCGTTAGGAATCGTAATTTGGTCGCCCTTCTTGATGTCAGCCACGTTCTTAACCTTCTTGGAGTAGAGCCGTAGTGGTGCGCGGACGGTCTTCCCGATGGAAACGATGTGGGTCTTGTGCGCCTTATTCCATTGGTCCATGAAGTAAGTGTGTTGGAACGAGTTAATATCAATTTCGTGATTTGTCAACGCAGCGTTAGGCTGGTTGTAATCGGTAAAGGTCACCAGCTTGATGTTGATGCCTTCCTTTTTCAACTTCTTTTGGATCGGTTTCCAGATCTTTTCGTCGGAACCCATGATCCCAACTTTGACGGTCTTGGTGCTCGAACTGCTGCTGGATGACTTGCCACAGCCCGCAACGATTAACAATGGAATTAACAACACAAGTAACCAACTAAAGCGTTTAAATGATTTCTTCATACTCAAAAACCCCTTTATCCCAATTTAAAATATAATTGCTGAATTACTGCGAGAGAAAACGGTGACCAAAAGAAAAGAGTCCGCCTCTAAATTAATAGAAACGAACTCCGTCGTGGTACCATTCTAATTCAAGTCAGCTATTGCCTGACCCCTCATTAACACTCGCCAGCTTGCGCCTTAAAGTGCGTGCACGATAATGAGTGCCAAGCATCGCCACTTCATCCCGAGGACTTAGCAGCGCCAATTCATTTCAGGCCATCTTCACCCCGCCGTGGGTTACTCGCTTTCAGCAAAACGCGAGCTCTCTTGGAACCATTGACGGTGGTTACTCTCCTGATCACATTGTTTTCAATCGCTTAATTTAATTGCAAGTCTAATGCAACTTTAATCCGGTGTCAAGGAAAACCTTTAATAAATATTTTTATATTAAGCCCGTCATACCGGTCTTTTACCGCCACGACTGCTTTAAAATCGGTTTCACACCACCAAAAACTCTCACGCAATTTTTAATTAGTCGTCCAAGATTGGCTGGCGCAGAATCCCCGCCGCCAGTAAAAACATGTGCGTGACGACCGGTCCCACAAAGCTAAAGCCACGCCGTTTCAAATCCTTAGCCACGGCGCTACCTAGCGTAGACTGATTGGTCAGCTCATCGCGCGTCTTCGCAGGTAAGAGAAACGGCGTCCCGTCCACAAACGCCCACAGATAGGCACTAAAACTCCCAAATGCCTGTTGGACCTTGAGAATGGCGCGGGCATTCAACAGAACGGCCCGAATCTTACGGTGGTTGCCAATCATCGCAGCATCGCCCGCAATCTCGGGAATCGCCACCTCATCAATCATCGCAGCCACTTGAGGGATGGCCATTTCGGCAAAGACGCGCCGATACACCGGCAGCTTGCTGGCCGCCGCTTGCCAACTCAGACCCACCTGAAAGACCCCGACCGTCAACAATTCAAATAAAACATGATCGTCATGGGTCGGTGTGCCAAAATACGCATGGTATTCCTGCACACCATCCGTTTGCCAATCCCGGCCATCATCTGGTTTAATCGTCATCGTGACATCCCCCTTCGCTCCCTATCATAGCAAAGCCGCCCGATTTTACCTAATCCTCAAAGTTCTCGGTGGCTGGTTAAACGACAACGACCGGTAACGCTGGCGTTTGGTCCAACATTACCGGTAGCTATCGAAAATCTAGTCGTTAAGCTTGCTCGCTAAGATTGACGCCCACCGGCAACCTTGGTTAGTTTAACGCTGGTTTACTTCATGTAGGCGTACTTATAACTCCACTGCGTTCCGGCCGTGTTGTGAATGATCCCCTTCACGTCCTTGCGTTGGAGATAGGCGTAGTTGGCCTGGTAGAGCGGCGTAAAGCTCTGTTGCTTGTTAATCAGCTTGGCCGCCTGAACCATGTCTTGCCAACGCGCCTCATCGTTGCCGGCATCGGCCCCTTGCGCCTTGTCGATCAGCGCATCGTACTGCTTATTGGTCCATTTCCCGTAATTCAGCGCGTTAGAGCTCACTGGAATCTGCAGGAAGGAAATCGGGTCATTGAAGTCGGCCCCCCAATGAGACAGGTAGAGATCGAAGTCTCCACTGGTCGAACGAGACTGTGCCACGGAGGCCGGAACATTGTCGATCTTCAAGTTAAACCCGCTCAGGTTCTTCTCCAAGGTTCCCTTGAGGTACTGCGTCACGGTGCTGGCCGCAACGTCATCGTTGCCGGCCATGATGTTCAAGTTAACCTTCGAAATTCCCAATTGCTTCAACCCAGCGGCCCACTTTTTCTTGGCTAAAGTTGGATTGTACGTCGTGGTATTCTTCACGACCTGTTGCTTGGCAAAATCCTCGCCGGTCTTCGGATCGCTTGCTAGCCCACTCGCGACGAAACCGGTTGGCGTCACGGAACCATCTCCCAGAACCTTCTTGGTCAGTTGGCTACGGTTGATCGACAGCGCAATGGCTTGCCGAATATTTTGATTGCTCATAATCCGCCGTTTCTCGCGATTCGTATCCTTGAAGTTGTATTTCAAATGAATCACGATTGAATACGGGTATTCCTTAAAGGCACTGTTATTCTTGTAGTTCTTGACCTGCTCCGTGGATAACTGTGCAAAGTCCAGCTTGTTATTTTGGTACAGGCTCAGCCCGGTCTGCGGGTTCGTGACGACTTGGTAGTTAATCTTCTGAAGCTTTACGACCTTCTTGTCCCAGTACTGATTGTTCTTGACGAAGGACCACGTGTTTCCCGTCCCGCTCCAGTTAGAAATCTTGAAGGGACCGCTGTAGACCATGTACTGCGACTTGGTGGCATATTTCTTGCCGTACTTGTTGACGACCTTTTCGTTTTGTGGGGCAAATAACGGGTAAGCCATCAGGATCTTAAAGTAGGCGATCGGCTTGTCCAATTGAATCACCACGGTCTGTTGATTTTTGGCATGAATCCCAATGGTATCGGGGTTGGCCTTCCCGGCAATGATCTTGTCCCCGTTCTTAATTCCGGAGAACATGGTCGTGTAGGACGCCTTGGTCGCTGGCGTCAACGTCCGACGCCAGGAATAGACGAAGTCCTGCGCGGTAATCTTATCGCCGTTACTCCACTTGGCGTTATCCCGAATATGGAACGTCCAGGTCTTCTTATCCTTAGAGACCTTGGCAGAGTCGGCCAGTCCGGGCGCAACCTTTCCATCCTTGCCTAACCGATAGAAACTTTCAAAGACGTTCCCCGTCTGGCCGTAGCCCGTGGCTTTGGCCAAGTCAATGGTGTCGAGCTGTGCCGTTGCGGGTAACCGCAAGACTTGTGAGGGCTTCGTCGTCGAGGCAGATTGACCGCAGGCAGCTAAGCTCAATCCCATCGCAATCACTGCTGCAACTAACCCAATGCTGGTCCATTTTTTCATAAAATTCGTAGCTCCCTTATCCTCAAATTTAGTGGTGTGCAATCCCCTAAACACGTTTTGAATACAGAAAAAGCGGGTTTCCCCTCACGTTGATCGTGATGGAAAACCCGCCTACAGTGACAACAATTACTGTTGTCGTCGTTATGTAGTGCTACTGGTTAGCCGGAAAATCACGATTGAACGCAACGCAAACAAGCACGTTACATTGGCAACATGCGGCTAACATCATTTGGTTTTGTTTGGCATTACGCATCATCATGATTTTCCCTCCTTACTTTTTGTAATCGAATTGGATTGCACAAGATTAAAGATAAACTCTTTTAACCCGTTTGTCAAAAGAAATAAATCGGTTACTAACATCTCAAACGGGAAAACTGTATACTGGAGTTAAGTTGAACAAGTAGAAAGGATTTGAACGTATGGACATCGAACGAACGCTTGCTGCATTGACGTTACCGGAGAAAGCCGCTATGGTCTCCGGCAAGAACTTTTGGTACACGGCCGCCGTCGACCGCTTGGGAATTCCCGCATTGATGATGACGGATGGTCCCTCCGGCTTACGGAAACAGGACCCCAACGCTTCTGCTGGAGATCTTACCGACTCCGTAAAAGCCATCACCTACCCCGCTGCGGCCCTCAGTGCCAGCTCTTGGAATCAGGAGTTGATGAAACAACTTGGTGAACACTTGGGTGAAGAAGCCCGAGCTGAACAGGTTAGTCTCTTATTAGGACCGGGCGTTAACTTGAAGCGTTCGCCACTGGGTGGACGTAACTTCGAATATCTCTCAGAAGATCCATTGGTGGCTGGTAAATTAGCCAGTGCCTACGTTGAAGGGGTCCAATCGCAACATGTCGGCGTCTCGGTCAAACACTTCGTCGCCAACAACCGCGAAAACCAGCGTTTCACTGCCTCTAGTGATATGTCGGCGCGGACCTTACGCGAACTCTACTTACGGACGTTTGAGATTATCGTTAAGGCCGCCTATCCGGCAACGATCATGACCTCCTACAACCGGACGAATGGGGTCTTAAACTCCCAAAACCGGCATCTTTTGCGCGATATCTTGCGTGACGAATGGGGCTTCCACGGCGCCATCATGTCCGACTGGGGAGCGGTCGCGGACCATGCCGCAGCCTTAACAGCCAGTCTAGATCTGGAAATGCCAGGTAAGGGCCAAGCCTCGGTCGATGAAATCATTCGCGCCGTGGAGACCGGTGAATTAGATATCGGGACGTTGAACAAGGCGGTTCGACACTTACTCCACGTTGTCGACAAGTGGAAACCGGCCCCGACCGCTCAGACCTATGATCATCAGGCCCACCATGACTTTGCCCGTAAGCTGGCCGATGACAGCATCATTTTGTTGAAGAATCACCAACAGGAATTGCCTCTCAAACCCGATCAAGCGGGCAAGGTCGTCGTCATTGGGGAATTGGCTGAACATCCCCGTTACCAAGGGTCCGGAAGTTCGCACGTTAATCCGACAAAGTTAGTCACGCCCTTAGATGCACTTAAGGATACGGGGCTACAGGCGGACTATTACCCGGGCTATCAATTGGACGAAAGTGAAACGGATGATCATCTCGCGGACGCCGCTCTGACTGCGGCCAAAGATGCCGACCACGTGATTATCTTCGCCGGTTACCCGGATGCCGCCGAATCAGAAGGTTTCGACAAAACGGCGATTACACTGCCCGAAAACCAAACGGATCTGATTGGTAATCTGGCAAAGCTCAACGCCCACACGACGGTTGTCCTCCAAAACGGGTCCGCCGTGGAGATGCCTTGGATTCATCCGGTCGCAGCCGTGGTTGAAACCTACCTCGCAGGAGAAGCCGTCGGGGAAGCCACCTGGGATATTCTGACGGGGGCCGTCAATCCTTCCGGTCACCTAACAGAAACATTCCCCATTCGATTAACCGATACACCGATGGCCCCGACCTTTGCGCAAGACCCACGTCACGAACTTTACTCCGAGGGTATCTTCATGGGCTACCGGTACTACGACACTCACGAAATGCACGTCCTCTATCCCTTTGGTTACGGGCTAA
Source organism: Lactobacillus sp. HBUAS51381 (assembly GCF_012641095.1). GTDB lineage: Bacteria > Bacillota > Bacilli > Lactobacillales > Lactobacillaceae > Levilactobacillus. The sequence continues at coordinate 725 of NZ_JAAVSC010000053.1, read as the reverse complement.
GCTATACGGAGTTTGAATTCACGAACTTGGCCGTTAAGCAAACTGATCACGGCGCCACAGTGACGTTCGACGTCACCAATACCGGCGATCGGGCCGGACAAGCGGTGCCACAACTCTACGTGGCCAACCACACGTCTCACGCCCCAATGCCGACCAAGGAATTACGTGGCTTTACCAAGCTAGCGATTGAACCGGGCGAAACCAAGTCGGTGACGTTATCCCTTAACCGCCAAGACTTCAGCTGGTGGCATCAGGGTAAGCACCGCTGGCAAGCCGATTCCGGCGACTATGAAATCATGATTGGTCAGTCCTCACGAGATATTCGCCTGCAGACGAAGTTGACCATGGACTTCAAGAACTCACCGGCACCCCTCACGGATGAGACGTATTTGACCACTGTCGCTACCACCCCACGTTTGTTGGCGCTCTTCAAGCAACACGTGATTGCGTCAGCCGACCGACACGGAAATAGCCTGTTAAGTGCGACCGATGCCAACGGTGAACCGACTGTTTTACAAGATCAAATGTTCCTCAACATGCCGTTACGTGCCTTGATTGCTCAGGGCGTTCCGGCCGAGTCGATTGAAGACTTTATCCAAGCGGCTAACGCCCGCTAAACACTTTACCATAATCGAGTAGGAGGTAGCCGATTAGTTCGGCTACCGACCTCTCACACCACCGTACGTACGGTTCCGTATACGGCGGTTCAGTAACTTAAGCATTTT
>NZ_JAAVSC010000052.1 GCF_012641095.1 Lactobacillus sp. HBUAS51381 | reverse complement strand
GGTTCATGATGTCATCATCACTGATCCGTTCGATGTACTTGGAAAGGGCACGCAGTGAGTTACCGTGAGCGGCGATGATCACGTTCTTGCCGTCAAGCAACTTTGGTGCGATTTGGTCTTCCCAGCCCACTTTAGTCATACCTCGCCATTAATTCAGGTAGCTTGTCATCCGTTCCCGGTTTTGATATTCCCACACTTGTTCTAGCAAATTGGCGCGGTTTAGTGATAATATTCAAAATCAAATCAGCGATGCTGGCCCGGGACACTAAAACACCTTTAAATTGTTCTCCTTTCTGTGTGAGCTCGTAATCAATGTCATGATCGTCCGTCATATACGCTGCACGGATAATCGTATACTGCAAAACTGATTTTTCAATGATACGAGCTGCTTTCCGGGTATCTTCTTTACTCGCATGTCCAACGACACCCTCCACCCATGAACCAAATGGCTCAGGTGTTTCGTGATACAGTCCCGACCCAGTGACCCAAACAAGCTGCTTTACTTGGTTCGCAACCATCGAACGAACGATGATCTTCGCCAATGATTCCATATTACCAGCTAAATTTGCATAAACAATATCTTGCTTAGCCATTACTGACGATATTAGCTTGAAATCTGACACGTCACCTTCAACAATTGTTTCGCGATTCCTATCTTTAACTTTCAAACGGTCCGCGTTTCGCAAAACCAATGTTAAGTGGGCATCTGTTTCATCAATCAGCCGTCGTTCTACGATCCTAGCAATTCGTCCATGAGCCCCTAGGATTAACACATTCTTCATACTAAATAGCCTCTTCTCGAATTGATACGCCATCGCCAGTAACCATGATAGTCTGAGTAATCATTCAACCTAATGTCAAATTCACGGCGTCGACAATTGTCAGTACCAGTTTTAATCGGCACTGACTAAGGTTAACTGTACGTGACCACCCATACGCAAACGGGTAAGGCCTTTTTGATCATTGATATGGCCAACCATCTGTAAGTCGCTAATCACTTCACCAGTTTGTTTGTAAAAAATAACGAAACTATGTCGCGGTATCCAGTAAGCGATGTCGCCCACTACATATCCCGTCGTATGTGGCTCATTTGCTGGCAATGCTTGTTTAAAGCGATACGTCAACTCTCGAGAATACAAATTCATCATGTCCAGCTGTAAGGGCATTTTTTCAACGATTGCAGCTGCGGTTTGATTGTCTTCAAAATTTGCGGTAAGCGTTTTCCCGTCAAGCGTCATTTTGACCTTTTCCAAATTGATCACTCCCTAATCTAAAAGTCGATATTCTGAATCACTGACTGACTCTAGCCATTCGGGTGTTCCAGCAGTAATCGCTAGATGGCTGAACCAACTATCTTTAGTCGCACCATGCCAATGTTTAACACCATCATGGGTAACAACGACATCGCCAGGATGCAGCCGTCGTGCTGGCTTACCTGCCTCTTGGTACCAACCTTCTCCGCCCGTTACTAATAAAATTTGATACCCGTCATGATGAATATGCCAATTGTTCCGTGCTCCCGGTTCAAAACTAACATTGCTAACCGTGACATTAACACTAGGATCTTTAACCAATGAATGATGATAACTATTTCCCACAAAATAATCCTTAAAAGCAATATTTAAGCCGCCAAGGTCAAACACCCCACTCTTTACGTCATTTTCATTTTTATCCACCATTATAGGACGCTCCTTTTATTATCTATTTTGCTAAAATCTGTATTTCTGTTTTTGCCAACACACTGTCATTAAGCGCTGTACGCAAATCATTGTAAAAAAAGCCATTTGTCAAATCCAAGTCATGCGATAAAGAAAATACCGTTAACGTATAACGATGAGGCTTATCTGGTGGGTTGGGACCAGCAAAGTGATTTGTAAAATAGTCATCGTTTAACCCGTAAAACCGAGATATCCAGGAGCTTTGTCCTTGTGGTCCTGTAAAGTTTCTACTGAAGTCGGCTGGAATTTCCGTCATCATAGGAATATTAGTTGCTAACCAATGAATGAACGGAAATCCAGTCAATGGCACTGCATCGTAATCAATCAGCGTGACTGCAAACGAGACTGCTTCTTCCGGAATCCCCTTTAGTTCAATCGGAAAAGAAACAATCGGCTGATTAGCACGTTTTGTTTTAGCCAAACTAGTATAGACAGCTGGTAAATACCCGTTCTCATCTAGAGGTACTGTTACTTTCATAAATTCATCTCCTAGTAAAAAGAAGGCTTGGACCACGCCGTATTGGGTTCCGCAACACCAATACTGGTACGTTGATATAAATCTGGATGCTGAATGATATTGGCAATCAGTTTGGCGACTGCCTGTCGTGTAACTTGCGTATCTTTGAAGTCAGCACCCTGTGGAATTATTTTGTAGTCAGTATGGTGCGCATCATCATATAGCCAGGCCATTCGCAGAAAAGTAGTGTTTAAACCACTATCATTAATTACCTTTGCGGCTCGTTTAATTTCTGTGTAGTCGCCCATCATTCGAGCATTCCATCGACCAAACTCACCGGTGACTTCATCGTATATACCTAGCCCACCGGCCACAATCAACCGTTCAACGCCAGTTGCTTTCATAACTTGTACAACATTTTGGTTAGCCGTTATAAAGTGCCCCGTTGCCAAATAAACAATATCTTCACCAATTAATGCATCCTTTAAATCAGCTAAATGATTCCAGTTGCCGTCCACCAAAGAAACGTTCGCTTTATTGGCATAGCTGGTCAATCGACTGGTCGCATGCCGTGCAAATAAAGTCAAGTGAACATCTGACTGCTTTAATAATTCCGGAATTAAGAACTTTGAAATATTACTCGTTGCTCCCAACAAAACAATTCTTTTCATTTTTACCTCCTTCAGTCGAACACCGTGTCAGCTTCATTACTGGTAACACAATAATCGTAATATCGCTGAATACTACCCCAAATTATCCTTGCTTTGTTGGATAGATTGTAAATTCATTCACGTTGACATCATCTGGTTGATCAATCGCAAAATTAACGACCCTTGCCACAGCATCCGGGGTAATACCCACAGATTGATAGAGTTTGCTCATCCCTTGCTTTGAATCCTTATCCGTAATTGTTTGTAACAATTCGGTGTTAATTGCTGCCGGATACAAGGAAGTTGTCCGAATGTTTGTCTGTTCCTGAGCACTTTCCATCCGAATAACTTCCATCAAATTACGAACCGCAAATTTAGTGGCCCCGTAGACGCCCGAACCAACAAAGCTCTTAATTCCAGCTACGGAAGAAGTTGTCACAATTTGTCCATGCTTTTGCGCTGTGAACACCGGCATGACTGCAGCCACACCGTTGAGAACACCTTTTAGGTTCACATCAATCATTTTGTTCCATTCATCCGTTTTTAAAGCGCTAATTGGTGATGTTGGCATAATTCCTGCATTATTAAAAATCACATCAAGCCCACCATACGTTTCTTTCGCTAGTGACACTAAAGCTACTAGATCCCCCGGAATGGTAACATCCGTCACGCGATAGGTTGCCTGGCCGCCCTGATCCTGAATACTTTTCACGAGACTTTGTAACCGGTCTTCTCGCCGCGCACCCAGAACAACCTTGGCACCCTGACTCGCTAATAATTTGGCACTAGCCTCACCAATTCCAGAAGAAGCTCCCGTAATTACAACTACTTTATTTTCTACTGTCATTATTAATTCCTCCAATTATTTTGTTACTTTGTTTAAGATATGGTTGTAGCTTAAAACCTTCATTGCTTGAAAATGATCCCCATACAGTTGGATTTTTTCACCATAGGGGGCCAAAGAAATTTTGTCATTGTCGATTCGTTTCCAAGTACCTGAATAGATATCCGTAACACCATGTTGATTTTCCCGCCATTTATGATGAGCAGTAAGTTTAATCTTTTGATGAATATCCTTATCATGGTGGTTGATCCAAATCCCTACAACGTCAGCGTCGGTTAATGTTTTCCCCGTTTGCGGTGCTCTTTCCGCCATAACCGGATTGATGGCAACTTTCCTTCGGTCAAATACGACCGTTAAAACCAACCCAAGTAATAATACCGTCACAACTGTTAATACAACTTTTTTGTTCATACAACTATTTCCATCCTTCCTTTCTGATTTGATTACAATGCCTAGTATAGATTGATTCCATCATTATTGAAGAGTCCATTGGTTGACTGGGTGTGAACCAAAAGTTTATACTCGGTTTATGGAGGAACCGTCATATGGATATTAATCAACTGCAAACTTTTATCAGAGTCAGCGAATTTGGTAGCTTTACCAAGGCCGGCGAACAGAGCTTTATTTCTGGAACAGCTGTCATGAAACAAATTAATCGCCTAGAAACGGAGCTCAATCTAAAATTATTTTCACGAACCGCAACTGGCGTCACCCTCACGCCGCAAGGTCAAAAATTCTTACCTTACGTCCGCCAATTATTGGATCTCCTGAATACCGCCATTGAGGAGACCCGTAAAACCCGGTTGGACGACAAACAGGTCATTTCAATTGGAACCTCAATTCTTCATCCGGCAGAGCCCTTCATGGTGCTATGGCGGCAACTGGCTTCCCAATTATCCCAATTCCAATTACGTCTGGTGCAGCTACAGGAGGATCTAAATTCTAGTAATCGTGAATATGCGCTCTTGGGTCGCAGTAGTGACCTGATTGTCGGGACTTTTGACAATGCCACGCTAAAGCAATCATTCAGCGCTATAAAACTAGGGGTCTATCATTTTGGTATTGCAGTAAGAAGTGATAACCCTTTAGCACAGCTTGAAACGATTAGATTTGAAGATTTAGCCAATCAACAATTACTCACGGTTCCGAAAGGTATTAGTGAGAAAAATGATCAGTTACGTTCAGAAATATTGAATACTGTTTCGAGCGTAAAGATGGTCGAAACTGATGGTCGTTACGTCATCAATACTTTTAACACAGCTGTCGATGAAAATATTGCACTGATTTCATTAACACCTTGGAAGAATATCCATCCAAATCTTGTAACGATCCCGCTAGAAACAAACATAACAGTTCCCTATGGCCTGCTAAGTACCAAATTTCCTGGTAGGGCGACTGATAATTTCTTAACGGCTTTTTTGAAGGTTTTTAACTGATCATTGAAACCTAAAAAAATACTGCCAGCCCCTTTAATTGGGTCTGACAGTATTTTTTATACGACGTGTTTCTATGATCCAAACGCACCACAAAAAGGCCCTCAACCACTAAGAGTTGAGGGCCTAATTTCTATTCAATTGCTAATAATCGGTAACCGTTAAATCAATCGTATCGCCTTCACCTGATGGTCTATTAATTTCTTTCGTCAGCAAAGTCCACATGTAGGCTAACTTCTGTTATTGAACTTCCATTTCTGCTATTACGTATGTTCAACCGCTGCCTCTCTGAAAACTTAATGCAACCTCGATAAGTATTGCCGTAGCAGTGCTTGTAGCTTCCTTACGAAACCGCTAGTTGCGCAAATTCCCCTCTCACTTTGCGAAATGCTTGTCACATATTGCTTGTATGCAACTAGCAAATTGAACGATAGTAGACTTAGTCAAGGGGCACAACCATTCTGTACTTAGGAGGAAGACTATATGCTCGTCGTTCAAAACGTCAATACTTATATCGGTCGAAAGCAGATCATCACAGACGCTACCTTTAAGATTCATCCCGGAAATATCATTGGTCTAATTGGACCCAATGGCGCTGGGAAAACAACACTGATGAAAACCATTCTAGGACTTACTAAATTTGATGGTCAAATTCGGCTCAATCAAACTACTGTTACCGAAAACCAACACACCGCATTGACCAAAGTAGGTGCTCTGATTGAACACCCCGCTATTTACCCCTTTCTAACTGGCCAACAGAATTTAACCCTTTACGCACATGACCCTGTTGATTGTCAACGCCTCATCTCCAAGTTAGACATGTCCACCTACATTCATGATCATACCAAGGATTACTCCCTTGGTATGAAGCAGAAGCTAGGCATTGCCATTGCTTTACTGAACAACCCGCAACTCGTAATCCTTGACGAACCGATGAATGGTCTCGATGTTGAAGCAACTATTGGGGTTCGTCGGCTAATTCATCAGTATGCTGCCCAAGGAACTGCTTTCCTGATTTCTAGTCACATTCTAAGTGAGCTTCAAAAGGTCATGACCCAAGTTATTCTCATCAATCACGGTCGTATCATCGTTAATCAGCCTATCGCAGAGTTTGAACAATTTCACCATCAAGCTTATGAGCTACATACAGAGAATTCTCAGTTAACAGTTAAGCTTTTGAGTAGTCACCATATTCAGTACACTTTGGATGGTGACACCTTTCAGGTTAATCCTAAAAGTATCTTTGAAATTCAAGATATCCTTAGTTCACAACACGTTCGCCTGAAAGAATTAACGCCAATTTCTAGCAGTTTCGAGCAAATTGTCGTTCACCTTTTACATCAACAACGGGGGGGTGACCAGCATAATGACTAGTTTAAGAGCCGAACTATTTAAGTTTAGTCATCAGAAGTCAGCCCAGACTGGCATTCTCATACTGATTATTTTGATGATATACAGCATCTTAACAACCAAAGTGAATTCGACACAAGTCATCTTTGAATTTGGCGCTGTTCAATGGATCCCAATAATTATGATCGCGGTTGGCTCAACCTTCTTCGCCATGGAATATCAAAACCGAACAATCTTGATACTTCTTTACAAGAGTACAAAGCGCTGGCAAATCTACTTGGCAAAACTGACGATTGTATGGTTATATAGTCTCGTCCTGACACTCATCGCAACCTTGCTGACTATTGTTCTTAAATCTTTACTGGTGCGAACGCCATGGTCCGCATTAATTAGCAATCACCAAACACTACTTACTTTACTCACCGGCAATGTCATCGGCACGACTGTTTATGCCCTATTCATCGTTACCCTATCGTTCATGCTGATTATGCTAATAAAGATCAACGTTGCAGTGATTGGGATTGGCTTAGCATTAGGCTTTCTCGGTTCTGGCATTTCGGTAGCACTTATGGAAACTTTTACATCTCTGATTTCCATCCTGCGTTGGAACCCGTTGAATATGATTTTTATCACCCAACAACTGGCCAATCCAGCATACGCAACCGTCTCACATTTAAGTTCCTTCGAAATTATTGGAGGTAATTTAATCTACGCTGCCATTTTCGTCATCTTAGGCTACGGCTTATTTAAGAAACGACGAATCTAGTCAAGGAGGGCACATTTAAAATGGCTTTTAGTCTTTATCAGGAATTCTACAAACTTAGTCATCGAAAACTAACTTGGATCGCACCGCTTGTATTACTCATTCTCATGATTTTAACTGGTCTATCAATTGGGTATAATGAAAGTAAGCTGCTCATGACTACCTGCTACAATGCACCCGATTGGATTATGCTCATCCTTGTGATTGTTGGCTCAACCACCTTTTCTATGGAATTCCAGAACAATGCGATCCTCACGTTACTCTATAAGGCACCGAATAAGATCCTAGTCTACTTATCAAAATATCTGGTTATCCTAGGCTACAACCTTTGGCTACATCTTCTTGCCATACTATTCACATTGGGATTGCGTGCAATTCCTATGAATCAGTCGATGTCATGGTCCGCACTTTATCGGTATCAGCAACCACTTTGGGAAAATATGCTGAAGACCTCTGCAATTGATGTGCTCACCACAACTTTTATTATCAGCCTCATCTTTTTACTCTCTTGCCTAATTAACAGCAATGCTATTGTCATTAGTGTCAGCCTGCTAATGGTTTTTATGGGCCAATTTATCTCTGCTAACTTGCTAAACGCTGACCGATTTACAACCGTTTTACGGTGGAACCCATTCAACATGACAAACTTAACCCGACAGTACTATAACTACACAACTTACTTCGATACCAGTCACCTACTTAATCAACAACTGTTACAGGGCACCCTCAGTTACACATTGCTCTTCATAATCGTTGGCTACCTTATTTTTAGAAAAAAACGCTTTTAACCGCTCAGGAGGATTCAATCATGAATAAGTTTCCCACCCAACTCAAAAAAATTCGTAAAGAACAGAACACAACCCAAGATGACCTGGCTAGCCAGCTTTTCGTTACGCGTCAAGCTATTTCAAAATGGGAATCCGGCGATTCAACTCCGGACTTGAACAACCTGATTAAACTAACGAATATCTTTAACGTTAGTCTAGACACTTTGGTTTTTGGCGCTGAACACGAGACTAGGGTTGATACGTCTGAATTTGTCTTCGATCCCAAACACAATCGCTACGTTCGGCGCTGGGGCAGAATGAATTTTTGGGATTTCTTATCTGGCTATTGGTGGGCCGTTATCGCAATTACTTTTATAATTGGTTTCTTTTCCATCTTTTGGGCCGGTCGGTAAGTGCCCATACTAAAACAGTTGATAAATGGTCTTACCCCATTTAATGTCATACTGTCTCATAAGTTGAAGGGGCAACACCATTGAAGATACTCTTTTAAGATTTGTCGTTTAATCTCAGTCGTGAACATAAAAGAACCCCCTGAATTGGATTTTCTCCAATTCAGGGGGTTCACTTCATAATTTGAGGATTACCACTTTTTTTAGTTACATGATTCCAAGTGAGCCATCTGGTCTAAGAGTTCCCGACTAACTTGCGTCCGCATCTTCCGTCACAAACGTATGCTTGTCATCCAACACGTACTGGAATTCAACGGCGTTCAACATCAAGCTCGCCCGGAACAACGCCTTGATGCCCTGTTCATTACTCATGACCACGAAGAACTCCCGGTCGGTGCCGCTGACCCGTTGGAAGGATTCATACTCTCCCTTGAAACCTTCCTTACGAAACAGCGCGATAATCTTCATCATTTCAAGCTGTGATACTTCTTTGTCTGCCAAATTCAATCTCTTTTCTCTTATCTAAATTTTCGGTCAGTAACGGCCCCTCTAGTGACCGCTAGTGACATTTTTCCCCACGAAAAAGCCGCCCCCACAAACGAGGCGGCTTCGAGTCAGTTGGAAATTACTTGCCCAACTTCGTCTTGTTAGTCATGTTTAACTTGTCATCGAAGTCGTAGACAACGGGTTCACCAGTTGCCATTTCAAGG
>NZ_JAAVSC010000051.1 GCF_012641095.1 Lactobacillus sp. HBUAS51381 | reverse complement strand
TGGTTTATCCATAACAAAAACCTCACCAATTTATTTGATGAGGTAATCATATCGTTTTGCGACCATCAATCATAGACGGTCAGTTATTAGGTGCTTACACACCAATTCAATTCTCATTGGGACTTTTAACCGCCAGTGTCCTAATGGCTTAACCAGCTTACTTTAAACAACTCGCTACACTCAATTCTATCTCCTGGTCGGTCTTACTTATTAAGAATCGGATTCGCTAACCTTTTCTATTGGACACAAACAATTAAATACTAATTAGTAATTTAAGTTGCCAGGCTTTTTCACAGTTTCAAGTCTTATATTTTAACTGCATTCAAAACTTCTTTATTTTTTTGTGCTTCGTTCCGGCCAAGCCAAGGAGCGATCCGATCAAGATTACAATCCCCCATAACCCTATCGCACTACGCTGCTCCCCGGTTTGAGGTAACACCGTTTTAGCAGTATTTGTGGTCGGACGACTGGCCAAGTTAGCCGGACTATTTGCAATAGGCGTCTTTCCAATGACGATTTGGTCGCCACTGCCGCCTTGATTATTAACAACATCTGGGGTCGTGGCGACCGAATCCCCATCGCTACCATTCTCATCAGTAGACGTATCCGTATCCGGGGTGTCTGGCGTCTCCGGATCAATTTGATCACCATCACCATCGGTCTCGAGTGGCGCATAGATATAGGTAACCGCGATATCTCCATCACCCAAGATTCCGGAAGCATTCCCTGGTGTTTCTACCAAGGTATAGCCTTCAACCGTGACGGAACTTGTCGTGTAAGTCGTCCCCTTCTTTCCCGTGAAAGTCTGATCTGGTGCAACCGTCGCACCATCCGCCGTTTGATAATGGACGGTCACGGTCACCTCTGTATCAGGGTCAGGGTCGACAACTGGGGGATCGACTGGATCCGTCTTGGCTTCATAGATGTAGTAAACATCCGTTGGCTTCTCGGTATACTTCCCAGTTGCATTCGCTGGTGTTTTGGTCAGTGTATAACCATCGATTTCAGCGGCCTTCGTCGTGTAATCTTCCCCGATAAAACCATCATCCAAGACCACATCTGGTGCTAATTTATTACCTTCCTTATCCTGATAATGCGCAGTCACAGTACCACCCATATCTCCAATGACGTATGGCTGAACAACCCCAATGTCGACGCTATAACCACCTGGAAAATTAGTCGTGACCGCCCCCGTAAGATAGTAGTTCTCCTCGAGTGGATCAATGGTATAGCCCGGGAAGCTGGTAATTCCTGGAATCTGGTCTTGCATATTCGTAAAGTACAGGCCACCCTCACCATCTGGTGTCGGCGTACCACCAGACCAATAAAGCTTGTAAATCATGGTCGGTGTGGTCCCTTCCAGTCGATCTGGATAGGCAATTCCTCCCCGGCCTTCAAGTGGCACAACCTCACCACTTTCGTTCTTGAATTGAAAGACAAGATGACTCTCCCTCGTTTTGGCATCAATCTTAATCGTTGGTAAAAACACAACCTGATTATTACCAGTGAATGATTGGTACGTATGGCCGGCAAGCGGCGAAAAATCAGAAATCGCATTGAACATTAAATAGAGTGTGGTTACATTATTTAGGCCCGCAAGTGGTGAAATATCTTCAATTCGGTTCTGTTGCAGATTAATTGTTTGAAGCTTCGTCAGATTAGTCAGCGGTGAAATGTCAACGATATCTCCGTAATACTTTCGTGAAGCATAATTGAAACTCGTTCCCATTTCGATTCGCGTCAAGTTCACGGCATACTGCAAGCCTTCAATTGAAAACGGCTGCCGGTCATTATAGGTGTCAATCCCACCAGACTCATTAGATCCGTAAGCCACCAGACTCGTTAATAGTGCCATATCATCTTGCGTGATATCTGCAACGCTATTCCAGGTTCTGCCCGGATTCTGCTTTCGTAGCTGTAACAGAACGACTTGTTGTAACTTTTTATTGGGCATCCACTGGTCAATCGTATCCGTGTCCTTAACCAAGTCTTTCGGCGTTGCAACGGGGGCCGGAACGGAACGTGCCAGCTTTTTAACCTGTTTTTTGACTTGTTCCGCCGTCCCATCATTAGTTTTTGCGCCATCGCCCACAGGTTGCTCAGTCGGTGTTGTCGGTGTCACCTTTTTTTCAACAGTAACGGCATCATCCATCTGATCCGTTTTGACAGGAACCTTTGTCAATGTCGAGTCAACATCATTTTCTGGTTTCGGTGTGTCTTCAGATTGCGGTACGTTTTGCTGTGTCGTCTCCTGGGTAACCGTTTCATCCGTCTCAGGGGTATCTTTAGTCTCAGTCTCGGACGTACTGCGCGACACATCAGGGGTTTTAGACGTCTGTTCTTCCTGCACTGCCGTCGCACTGGTAGCCGTTGTATCAGCATGAGCCGTTGGCCCCATAATTCCCAATGTCAAAGCCGTAGTCACGATACCCGCAAAAATCCACGTTTTCCCTTTTTTATACATTTTATAGTGAACGTTTTTATCTCCCGAATAAAACATCATAAGTCCTCCTCGAATGCGCCAGCTTCATTCGCAATTCACAGATACCTAAATGATCGACAGCGCCCCTATTCTTTCCAGTCAATGATGTTGCCTTATTACAATTCATTATAACTGCTATTGTTATATAAATCTACTGCATACTAAAAACATTTTATTACTCTAAGAGTTAACTTATAAATAGCCTTGTTTTTAAGCAATCCAGCATTTATCGCCGCCATCAATGTGATTATCGAGTTAAATTCGGTAAGTAAACCAGCAATTTTTGCTTTTAATCCGTATAAGTCATGTACGTTACAAATGATTATATCTGGATAATAGCCTTCTAGTCAGCATTCGAAGCTGATCCTATAAACTAAACGGTTGAAAATTAAAATAGCTGTCGGTCCCTTTCGGGGGACTGGCAGCCATTAATGTTCCACTATTTCATTACACAGGTTGGTTTTTAAACGGAAATTGCTGTTTCCAAGCTTTCAGCTTAGCAATGGCACCGTTACGCTAGTTATTCCTGTTGACTCTGCTGTTTCAAATGGGAGATTTCCTTCAATCCCGCACTCATCAACACAAAGACAACAATCCAGGCCACGACAATGAGCAAAATCAACTTTAAATAAGAATTACCCAAGATCAGAATGTCCCAGTCCCAAGCGGCATGCATCAAGACCGCTAACACGAAAAATACCAGGAAGCGGGCATCCAAAAGCTGGCTAAATTTAAAGGGCTGTGCGCGTTTGACCACCATTAAGGCGCCGCCGGAAATCGCGGCCCAGACTAAATGGCCACCAATCGCTGACCACCCGCGTAGAATGGCGACGGCCACCAATTGATTACCGGCGCTATAAATATAACCGGCCGTTTCAAAGGCGGCAAATCCCGCACCAACCGCCGCGCCAATCAGGAGGCCATCCAAAATGTGTTTGGCCTGCAATTGGCTGACGAAGTAAGTCACAATCAACACTTTACCCAGTTCTTCAACCAAACCGATTGACAGCGAATCTTTCAGCGTTAACACGCCATAAATCTGACTACTCGTGCTGTATGTCACGAATTGATAGAGAAATAACGTCACAACCAACGAAAAAATCCCACCAATAAAGAAGACTTTGACGACTTCAAATAGACTAATGTCCTTAAAGGCGTCGGCCTCGAAGAAAAAGACCAACCCAGAAAACGGTACGGCAAACGCCCCAACCAGAATCAACCCCGGAATGGCTTTGTCGTTATTAAAATTTACCGCCATATACAATAATGCGGCGAAAGCCAATAAGAAGCCAACTAGAATTCGTGAAAACAGCCACGGCTTGGCCCACTCATCCGAGACATCCGCCAAGGCCGGTGTCGTCGTCTTCGTTCCCGCAATAAAGATGGCATTGGCCTCATCTTTTGAGTGATGCTTAAATACCTCCGAGAACAAATCGGATAGATTAACCTTAACGGCACCCTCTTCACCCGTATACTGATTCAATTTGGCCGTCGCCGTATCGTAGATTCCCTTGGCTGGATGGGAATCATTGCTGACTGGCGTGGCTGGCGAAGCGGGCAACGGCTGGCCACAACTCGGACAAAATTTCGCGGTTTCCTTGACTGGTTTTCCACAATGCGGACAATATCTCATACGACTTCCTCACTCCTCTAAAATATTCTGGTAAAGCTTTAATCCCAACTGATTCATCGCGGAGACTTGATCGGATTCCTTGCCATCTTCAGAGAGCACGACGGCAACGAAGGCCCCCCGCTGATTGGCGACAATCTCGGCATCGTTCTGGACGCCATAATCGGCGTATTCTCCGGTCTTGTTGTAGATTTTAAGGCCTTGGTCGTTGGGTAATAACTTCGGTAACTTGTTGCGATTGCTATTCTGTGACAGAATCGACAGCATTTCATCATCAGCGGATTTTGAGACCAGCTGGTGATTATAGATCTTCTTCAAAGTCATCCCCAAGTCACGGACTGACGTGGTATTGTCGCGACCATCATTAATGGCCGCCGTATCCATCATTTTCCGCCGGAGCTTCGTATCGGTCGCGCCCATGCTCTTAATCTTATTGTTAATCAGACCCAGACCACCCATCTTGGCAATCATAATATTAGCCCCTGTATTATCACTGTCATCAATCATGTGCTTGAGCACCTCACGATAGGTCAGCTTGGTCCCGGCAGCCATGTTCTGAATAACCCCCGTCCCACCAACCTTTTCATCATTGGTGACGGTATGCGTGCTATCCAGATTGAAGATGCCCTCCTTAGCCATGGCGTACGCCGTGACTAAGATAAAGATCTTAATGCTGCTGGCCGATCGCTGAGATCCATTGTTGACGAGAACACTCTCGTGGCTATCCACGGGGGAAACATAGACTGAGTTGGTCCCATCCAGAGGCCCGACCGTCGCCGTAATGTCGTCTTCAATCGCTGATTTACCAAACGTTACGGCTGGCTTACTCGTGGACTGACTGGTGGTTGCTGATGAACTTTGAGAACGACTGGTGGCCTTCTTCGCCGTCTGACTTGGTGCCTTTTGGGCAGTGTGTCCCTGGCCTTGATAAAATAAGTACACCCCACCGCCAAGCAACAGGAGTAAGATGACCGCACTGATTAGCCAGTTGTATTTTTTCTTATTCCGAGGCGCTGCGGGCTGCGGTGTGTCGGATGCTTGTGGGTGATGGCTGGCCTTCTGGGGGGAAGCTAACTTAGCGGGCGTCTCGGTCGCTGACGAAGCCGCATGCGTTGGTTCTGTCGCCGGAGAGTCTTGCTCGGATTTGGCTTTCTCCGGTTGCTGAACGGCTGCGTCAAAATCATAACCACAGTTCTCACAGAAGCGACTGTCGCTGGGATTCAGCGTCTGACACCGCGGGCAGGTTTTTTGATCAGCTGTCTCGGGACGACTGGCCGGTTCCGGTGCTAAGGGCGTCCCACAGTTCTCACAAAAGTTAACGTCGGCAGCGTTTTCATGACCACAATTTGGACAAATTTTCATCTGCGCAATCCCCGCTAATTAAAGGCGTGACCGCAGTTCGGACAGAACTTCGTCTCGGCCGCCACAACGTTCTGACAGTCGGGGCAGGTTTTTTCCTGAGGCTTGGGATTCAGATCGGTCCCGCAGTTCGGGCAAAATTTGGTATCCAATCCGACTGCCGCATGGCAATTCGGGCATTCTTTCCCTAGCTTCGTCCCACAAGATATACAGAACTTCGCATCCGCCTTGTTAGCCGTATGACAATTGGGACAAATGACTTCACCTTCGTGAGCTCCCTGACTGGCCGCCATGGAGACTGTCACGGACTTACCCCCACTCATGATAAATTGCTCAACGTAGGCAAAGAGTTCGTCCGGTAACTTCTTTTGATTCCAGGCCCCAATCGCCGCGGTGACCGCCAGGGGGGCGAAGGCAATCATGCCGATCGTTGCGGCGCCGGCCTTGTCAATCCACTTCCCCGATCCAACGTTCACCATAATCTGATTTTCACCGGCATTGAAAATCTGAACTTGAATGGCGGAATCCATCCCGACAATCGTTTTCCAGCTATCTTCCTGCTTGGCTTGGACCAGATAGCCTTCGTTCGTATGCATGCCTTCCGCGTGTAATTGCTTCTTTTCGCGTAACCAGTTTTGAATTGCTTGGCCGACTTTTTCCAAGTCTAAGTCATCATTTAGTTTGAAAATTCTTGAATCTGCCATTTTGGAATCACTCCTATTTATGTTCTTTTGCTTCTCGCATCACCATTTGAATCCATTTCTGCGAATACCCATACTTGCGTGCCAATTCGTGTTGATTATGCCCATTAAATTCCTGCAGCACCCGTTGAGCTGTTATTTTCCGATCGTACAAGTGGACCGGAAAGTTTAACTGGGTTCCTTTGTAATGTTCATAAATAATCAGCATGGATTCGGTCCCAACCAAAGTATTCAAACTTTTGTAAAATTGATGCAAGGCATCCAGCTCAATGCGCTCGGTCATCGCCCCCGTCACCTCCTTAGGCTAAATTGTAATTGTTTGCGAATCGTTTAGAAACTGCACTTATCCTCGCCCTTTTCCCCGAAAACTGCCCTAACAATGGCCGGTAACTTGTCGTGCAGACTGCCGCTTATTTGAAATCCCGGTGTTAAGGGAAATCCAAGACACCTAAATACGGTGACTTTCTCCAAGGCGACCGCTAGACCTCCTCGTAGGTGCTGTTTGCGGGAAAAAATAAATCAGCTAAGTTCAATCTGGCTAAATCATTTAGCCCCTTTCACCAATATCAACTGACCATACCTAACCCGACGCAAAAACGGCAGGACCACTTAAAATGGCCTTGCCGTTTCTTCGTAACATTATTTTCTATTTTTCTAACGTTTGACCGTCTTGTTGTGCGGTAAATGAATATAGTTAATGGTGCTAAAGTGGCCACCATCCAGCGTCCCAAATACCGCGTGGATCTTAACGTGCTTACTCCTGGGCCTCAGGGTGAAAATATCCTTTCCCTTAGCGCCCGGATAGGTGACAATCACCGTTTTCTTCTTTGATTTTGAAGAAAGTTTGGCATATCCCAACTCACTACGGTACCCGGCCTTCTTCAGTAGCTTTTTCCCTTCTTTAAGAGAAATCGCTTTGTGTGACGCATAGGCGGTCAACTCAGTTTTACCAAGTGTTGCCGGTACCGTAAAGATAGCGGCCATGACGACTAAGGCCACGATTACTTTTGCCATTTTTTTCATCGTGTCTCCCCTTTTCCTTTATTGTTGATTGTGTAATAGCCACAACCAAGTTAAGTATAGCCAACCTAAACGGCGACTCAAGTGCACAATGGTGGGCACTTTTCCTTGTTAATGTCCGTTTGGATTATTCTGATTGCAAGAGTCAATGGATTGTCCTTAGGATTTTACGGCATCAGCGTTTGGGACAAACTGCCCAAGCCCATCAGTGACTTTTTGCTCACGACGAAAAGAGCTACCCCAAAAAAAATTTTAGGGTAGCTGTACCCAATTCATATCAATTGAAAAGACGCAATCAGCATGTTAAAGTAAGAAAAAGTAAGGAGATGGTGGCATGCAAGACGCAATTAGGATTAAAGCAAAACTATCCTCAAAAAATCAATTAACCGTTCCTAAAGCGATTCGTGATTCATTAGGATTAGCGGATCAAGATAAAGTTGTCTTTCAGTTAATTAATGGCACGGTTACTTTAAAAAAAGACAATGATTTTTGGACTGACGTTAAAAAACAAGCACAAACGTATGGCAATCTAAGTACTGATGAACTCGACTGGGGACCTAGTGCGGGAGAAGAGGTTATTCCAAAATGAGCTATCAGTCTGGTCAGATTTATTATGTAGATTTAGATCCCGCTAAAGGAAACGAACAAAAGAAACAAAGGCCCTGCGTGATTGTTAGCAATTCCGAATACAATCACTACTTCAATACTGTAATTGTTGTCCCCATTAGTTCCAGCAAGAAGTTTCTTACAGAACAACGTTTTAAAGAATCACCACTCTTTATTCAATTATCTAATAGCCATAGCATTCGTGGGACGATATTGACACAACACTTTCGGTCTATTGATCCTAGCGTGAGAATCACCTCACCGGCAGTTGACCAATTATCTAACATAGAGTTCAACGATTTGACCAGAGCACTTTTGAATTTTTTTGACGAAAATTATCACCAACCACTTCAGTGAATAGTTAAAGCTTTATTTCCGCCGCTCACCGGCTCACTTATCTCCAGTCAAGCGGATCTGTGGACGGCACTGATTGAGAATGAACGACCGAAATATTATCGCACGCTTAAAAGAGATTTTTGATCCCAAAAATTCTGGTGATTATGTGATTCATTATTTGCTACCCCATTGGAGATAACTCATTTGACAAATACGACAAAGAATAAAGTAATTAAAATTTTGACCTTGGTAATTGTATTAATTTCCATTATTCAAGGAATTTTAGCCACCATTGGAATCTTAGAACCATTAAATTGGTTGTATTTAGGAAGCCTATCAATTTGTGTAATTCTTTTACTGATAGTTTATGGCCTATACTGGTGGACAAATCGTCCAAATTAATTTCACTCTAAAGTCTAAAATACGGCTAGACCCTCATTCGGGGCCTAGCCGTATTCGTTTCTATTCAGCTGACTTCGTCACAAACGTATGCTTATCATCCAACACATACTGGAACTCAACGGCGTTCAACATCAAACTCGCCCGGAACAGTGCCTTGATGCCTTGTTCATTACTCATGACCACGAAGAATTCGCGATCAGTCCCGCTGACTCGTTGGAAGGATTCATACTCTCCCTTGAACCCTTCCTTACGAAACAGCGCGATAATCTTCATCATTTCAATCTGTGATACTTCTTTGTCTGCCAAGTTCAATCTCTTTTCTCTTATCTAAATTTTCGGTTGCTAGCGGCGACCCTAGCGACCGCTAGTGACGAAACGTGCGGCTACCGAGCAGCCAGTTGCGCTTAACCCCAGCGGTTGAATCGGCCATTCTGGCCAATCCACCCACTGCCGTTAATGCTCACTGCCTAACCGCTCTTCGCCACACTCTTCTTAATTTTTTCCCACGAAAAAGCCGCCCCCACAAACGAGGCGGCTCTGAGTCAGTTGGAAATTACTTGCCCAACTTCGTCTTGTTAGTCATGTTTAACTTGTCATCGAAGTCGTAGACAACGGGTTCACCAGTTGCCATTTCAAGG